>CAKSHT010000161.1 GCA_934457235.1 uncultured Oscillospiraceae bacterium | reverse complement strand
ACCCGGCAAAGCTGGGTCAAAAAATTGATTTCAAAAGCCCGCTTCGCGGGCAAAATTTACTTTTTCGACAGACTGTATCCCCGGACATTTTCCGGGGATTTTCGTTTTATTTCGTGAAAGTACTTGAAAAATGCCACAGTATGAGTTATAATAAAATATAATATGCGGATATCGCAGAATATTTGAAAATCCGGAGAGGGAAGCAGGAGGAAGAACGTTGGAGGATTTGACAAAAAACATCAAGCGGGTTATATTCACCGAGGAAGAAATAAAGGCGCGTATAGCCGAGGCTGGCAGGGAGATAAGCGAGAAATATGCCGGCAAACCGCTGCTGCTGATCAGCATACTTAACGGAGCGTTTGTGTTTATGGCTGATCTCTGCCGTGCCGTAACTATTCCGTGCGAGATAGGGTTCATGTGCGCGAAGAGCTATTACAACGGTACTGTATCCAGTGGAGAAGTAACGATAACAAAGGATATCACACAGGATCTGCGCGACTATCATGTTATAATCGTCGAGGATATCATCGATACCGGGCGCACCCTGGCGGCGGTAGTTGAGAAGCTGAAGCAGCGCAGTCCGCTTTCCCTGGAGGTAGTGACCCTGCTTGACAAGCCGTCGCGCCGCGTCGTGGATTTCAAGGCGGACAAGTCGCTGTTCACTATCCCGGATTACTTCGTGATCGGCTACGGACTTGACTGCGGCGAGAAGTACAGAAACCTGCCCTATATCGCAGAATACGGTGAATAATCAAATACTAAACTTAATGACGGCATAACCTGCCGTCTTTTTTTATGTTTCTGAAAAAAACACTTGCAATTCTGCCGTATTTTTGCTATAATATAATATGTACGTTTATAATCTGGCGTAGAATGCCCGTTACCGGGCGATAAATCGACCGAAGAGAGGGTCATTGAATGAAGGATTTTGAGAATAAAAAGCGTATCGTGATCAAGGTCGGCAGCTCCACACTGGCGTATCACACGGGGCACCTCAACATCAGAAAGTGCCAGCATCTTATTGAAGTCATGTCGGATATTAAAAATTCCGGCAGGGAAGTAATTTTTGTGACCTCCGGCGCCCAGGGCGTCGGCGCGGCACAGGCGGGACTCCCATGCAAGCCGACGGATATGCCGGGCAAGCAGGCATGCGCAGCCATCGGACAGTCCGAGCTGATGACGTTCTACAGCGAAACTTTCGGAAAATTCAACCACACTGTGGCTCAGCTCCTGCTGACAAGGGACGTTATCTCCAACAAGGAGCGTAAGACGAATGTTATCAACACGTTCAACCGTCTGTTTGAGATGGGCGTTATACCTATCATAAATGCAAATGACGCTATTTCAATCAAGCAGCTTGATTTCGATGAAAACGACACGCTCTCTGCGATAGTTGCATCCCTCTGCGACGCCGATCTGCTGGTAATGCTCACCGATGTTGACGGGCTTTACGACGGCGACCCCAAGAATCCGGAGTCAAAGCTTATCCCGGTGGTTGAAAAGATAACCCCGGAGATAATTTCGGCGGCACAGGGAGCGGGCAGCTCCCTCGGCACCGGCGGTATGCTCACCAAGATTGAAGCCGCGCAGATCGCGACGGAAGCCGGCATTGACACGGTAATAATCGGAAACCAGGACCCGGAAACGCTTTACGAGCTATTTGAAGGCGACCCGGTATGTACATACTTCAAGGCAATCAGATAAGCGAGGTATTTTATGGAATACATTGAACAGCTCGGCGTAAACGCAAAGGCTGCTGAGCCCGCAGTATCAACGATAGGCACCATTGAGAAGAACAAGGCGCTTGCCGCGATATCGGAAGCTCTGCGCACCCATGTTACCGAGATAATCGGCGCAAACAAGCTTGATATAGAAGCTGCGCGTAAAAACGGAATGTCCGAGGCGATGATAGACCGTCTGACGCTGACAGAAGCGCGTATAGCCGGAATGGCTGAGGGCGTAGACAAGGTGATCTCCCTGCCGGACCCCATCGGCGCGGTTATCGGCGGAAGCGACCTGCCGAACGGACTTCACGTTATCAAAAAGCGCGTTCCCATCGGTACAATCGGAATCATATTTGAATCCCGTCCGAATGTTACGGTAGACGCTGCGGCGCTGTGCTTCAAGGCTGGCAACGCGGTGATACTCCGCGGCGGAAGCGACGCGATAAATTCCAACAAGGCTCTTGTGGAGCTGATGCGCGGCGCCCTTGACAGCGCAGGTGCTGACAGAAACGCGATTCAGCTTGTCGAGGACACTTCACGTGAAGTTGCAAATGCGATGATGAAGCTGAATAAGTATATCGACCTGCTGATACCGCGCGGCGGCGGCGGACTTATCCGCGCCGTTATCAACAATGCGACAATCCCGGTGATACAGACCGGGGAGGGCAACTGCCACGTTTACGTTGACGAAAGCGCCGATATTGACATGGCGGTGAACATAATCGACAACGCAAAAACTCAGCGTCCCTCCGTGTGCAACGCGATAGAGAATATCCTGGTGCACGAAAAGGCGGCTCCCGCGCTGTTCAGGGCGCTAGACGAGCGCTGGCAGGGCAGGGTGGCGATACGCGGCGATGAGGCAACTGCAAAGCTTGTCAAGGTCGAGAAGATCGCGGACGATACTGACTATGCTACGGAGTTCCTCGATTACAGACTTTCGTCTAAGGTCGTAAAGAATATAGACGAAGCGATAGCTCACATAAACCGCTTTGGAACAAAACACAGCGAGTGTATCGTTACCGAGAGCATACACAATGCGGAGCTGTTCCAGCAGAGGATAGACGCTGCGGCCGTGTACGTGAATGCAAGCACGCGGTTTACCGATGGTTTTGAATTCGGGCTTGGTGCGGAGATAGGAATTTCCACCCAGAAGCTCCACGCCCGCGGTCCGATGGGACTTGAAGCACTGACAACATATAAGTATCTCATCAACGGCAACGGACAGGTTCGCAAATAAGGAAGTATCATATGGCAAAAAAGAAAAGAAACAATATTCCGGCTAAGGCGCCGACGCCTGCTTCTGCTCCGGCGGAGCCACAGGGCGAGAGGGTCATCGACCAGCTCTTCGGCAGGCTTGACCAGGAACCAGATATAGAAAGCAACATTGCGGAGCTTGGCGGAAACGACGAATCAGAAGCGCAGACCGACGAGAAGCCCAAGAGAAGCCGCTTTTTCTTTGGATTTGCGATAGTTGTCGTGATAATGGCGGTCATTGGCTGCTTCTCCACGGTGAGATTCATAGCAAATCTGACAGGAAGCCTGCTGGACAACACGTCGCTGAAAAATGAGTTCGCGCAGTTCATTTTTCCGGTGGTCGTCAACGATATAGCGCCGTTTGAAAACGCCGATGAGATCCCGGATTCCTCAAAGATCTCCTGCGCTATCTGGAATATCCTGCTTAATTCCGATACATCGGAGTTTGAGAGCAGCAGCAATATGGGACTTACGATCCCGGAGTATAATGTCAGCGCCTCCTGCCGCGAGCTTTTCGGCTCGTCGGTATCGCTGGTGCACCAGACCGTAGGCTCTGCGGAAATGCGCTTCACCTACGACGAGGGCACTCACACCTATTCTGCAAGCAAGAACATACGTTATCTGACGTACTCGCCAAAGGTAATCAGCATGAGCAAAAGCGGCGATGTGTATACCGTCCTGGTGGGTTATCTCCCGCCGACTGTCGCGGCAGTAGCAGGTGTCAGCGGACTTAACGCACAGCCTGAGAAGTACATGGAGTACACCATCAGCCGCTTTGACAGCAAGGATACGCTGCTGTCAGTAAGGTTCAGTGATTACCAGCCGCAGACCGAGGAAGCAAGTGTCCGCGAATAATTGCCGCGGGGCTTGAAATTTATCGCATTATATGCTATAATACAATGTGGCTTGTTATTCAGGTATAATTTTCTGCTGCATGGCAGATATGTCAGCCGTTACCGGCTGGATATAATGGCAGGGCGGACAAGCACTGCCGATTATTCCGAACAAATGGAAGGATTGATAAACCAAAATGATGAAAGAACAGTTACAGGCGATCAGAGAGGAAGCGCTGAAAGCGGTCAAGGACAGCGCTGACATGAAAGAGATCGACGCACTCCGCGTTAAGTTCCTCGGCAAGAAGGGCGAGCTTACCGCTATTTTAAAGCAGATGGGCGGACTTTCCGCAGAGGAGCGCCCTGTTATCGGTCAGCTGGCTAACGATATCCGCAGCGATATCGAGAACGCGGTCAAGGAAAAGACCGGTTCCCTCAAGGCTGCTCTAACAGACCTGCGTTTAAAGACTGAGACCGTTGACGTTACAATGCCCGGCAAGCGCCGTATCGTAGCAAAGCGCCACCCGATGAACATTGTGCTGGACGACCTCAAGTCCATATTCCTTGGTATGGGCTATACCGTTGTTGACGGTCCCGAAATTGAGGATACCAAGCACTGTTTCGATATGCTGAATACTCTTGAGGGACACCCCGCAAGAGACCCTAACGATACATTCTATATCAACGATGATGTCCTGCTGAGAACGCAGACCTCCTCAGTTCAGATAAGGACCATGCTCAAGCAGAAGCCGCCTATCGCCATCATCAGCCCCGGACGCGTATACCGCCGCGATGAGGTGGACGGC
>CAKSHT010000160.1 GCA_934457235.1 uncultured Oscillospiraceae bacterium | reverse complement strand
GGAATTGTCACCGGACAAGAAAACCGCCGCCCATAATAACGGACGGCGGTAAATATGTTGTTCGAAATCAGAAGTCAATATCATTGACAGCGGAGTTTGCGAGCTGAAGCTCCTTCTTCGGTATTCTCTTGAGCGGGGAGTATACGAACTTCTTGCAGGAGTCGTATGACTTTACGTCGCCCATCTTTGAACAGTGTATCTTGTCACCTTCGCCGGCAGTTCCCAGCTCACAGTATTTACAGGAGGGCTTGATATTGTTGCCGAACAGCTTTTTCTTTGCCATAAAAATTCCTCCGATCATAAGCGATAGATTCAAGGCGGGACGAACGGTAGACGCAACGTTCCGCCTGCTACTATTATAACACAGTCGCGGGAAAAAGTCTACAATTATTCGTAATTTTAAAACAAGAAATTTCGGCGGCTGATTTGTGGGTTTTCAACAAAATCCGGGGTACGTGAATTTACTCGGATACCTGCGAAAAATTACAAAAAATATTCAATTGGTATTGCCAAAAATGAAAAAGTGTGTTATACTGATAATGAATAAATATCTCTTGACCGGCAGAATGACCTTCCGGCGGGATATCAGGGGAATAATATATAGAGAGGAATGTAAATATGAAATTATCAAAAAGAATCATAGCGGCAACGCTCACAGGCTGCATGGCAGCGGCTTCGGTTCCGGCAGTTGTTCCGGTGACCGGATATGCGGCAGTTACCCAGAATTATGACTCAAAGGATATAGTTTGGGATATGGACAGTTCACTGTTCCTGGCTGCCGGCGAAAGCGAACCGAACGCTAAGTTCGTGAAGTCGCTTCAGACTGCCACCGGAAAGAAGGATTACACCCTTATCACTTTCGGCGACCTTGAGAAGATCACATCGCTCAACCTCAGCGGAATCGGTCTGGAGGGCATTCCGCGCGTGCTTGAATACATGCCGAGACTTCGCACGCTCGACCTTTCCAAGAACAAGCTGCGCAGCTCCACAGTCAGCAATATTGACCTTTCCAACTGCGTTATGCTCACCAGCATCGACCTCAGCTACAACTTCCTGACGTCCGTGCCAGCGTGGTATACCGCCCTTGACGCAAAGACCAAGAACATCAACTACAACCTTATCAATACCACCAACCAGAGAAACGTTGTTGTAAGCCCGACTACATACTATTTCGGCGTGGGCGATTCCCTTACTGACAAGGAACTGAACCGCTTCAAGGACAAGGTGCTTTCTTCCATCAAGCTCAACGATGGCAGCCTGCTTCCGGAATATTTTTACGACCCGCTGCTGAATAGATATGATATTCCTGACAATGCTGGAGACAGCTACCTCATCAACGAGAACGTTGACGTTAATCTCGACGTTTCCTCGTTCGTTACCAACGGCGTTGTCAAGAAGGCAGGCTCTGTAAAGGGTACCGTTTCGCTGTTCGTCCCCGGATCCTCTTCAAATCCGAAGATAAGTGCGGAGTTTACAGTGTACTTCCTGGACGGAAACGATCCCTCTACCGTAAAGTTCCGCCTGGAGAGCCTTATCGCTGAGTGCGACAAGTTCACTGCGGACAGCTACACCGGTCCGAGCTGGACTGTGTTCTCAAATCAGCTCAAGACTGCAAAGGCTATCTATCAGTACAGCAATACCGATTACGACATGCTGAAGAACGCTTACGACAGCCTTGAGGAGGCAAAGAAGCAGCTCGTCGAGGGTGTAAACTCCAACACCAAGAAGATACTCACCGACCTGCTTGCCATAGCAAAGACCTACAAGGAAGAGGACTACACCGCTGAGAGCTGGAAGAAGCTCAGCGCAGCCGTTGACCTGCTGACCGACGCAAGCAAGGATACAGGAACCTCCCTGGACGACGCGAACAAGGCTATCAAGGCGTTCCAGGACGCTCAGAACGGGCTGACCTCCACAAAGCAGGAGAAGCCGGCAGTTATCACAAAGGCTGAGTTCGAGAGCATCTACGGCGATAACAAGATCATCACCGCCAAGGGCGCTACCAAGGACGGCTATAAGTACAGCTGGAAGTTCACCGGAACAGACGTTACCAAGCCCGCGAACTTCGACCCTGAGGTACTGTACGAGAGCAAGGTGGAGGAGCAGATACGCTTTGAAGCCGGCAGCGCAAGCGATTACCAGATAATCTCGTTTGCAGAGACAAAGGCGTTCCCTGGAACCGGCGAGCTTACACTGGACGTATCCAGGGTTTACACCAACGGAGTCTACAGACTCTATAAGTGGAACACTTCCACAAAGAAATCTGAATTCGTAAGAGAAGTCACCGTTGAAGACGGTTCTGTCACCACAAGCTTCAGCGAGGGCGGAGATTACTTCATCAGCTCAGTGCTTCAGAATTTCCAGATGATCTCTTCCAATTTCAATATCAACCACGACAAGCGCACCATTACAGCAAGCTTCAAGCAGAAGTACACCGTTGCTGATTTCCGCAGCAACCTTGAAAACGGCAGCGCAGTCAAGATAACCAACGCAGACGGCACCGCCGTATCTGAAACCCAGTATATCGCCACCGGAATGCAGGCTGCTGCTCCCAACAGCGACGCAAGCTACGCACTGGTAGTGATGGGCGACGTTGACGGCGACGGAAACATTACGGCGCTCGACGCAGTGACTATCCTCAAGGCTGTCATCGGCGAGACTACACTGGAGAGCTATGAGAAGAAGGTCGCTGCTGACATCAACAACGACGGCTGGGTAAGAGCAGATGACGCAGTAATGCTTCTCAAGTATATCATCGGCATTGATTGACAGGTCAGTGTCAGCTGGAGGACAGATGAACACAAAGACCATAGCGGAAAACCGTATTGTAAGGCATGAGTATTTCATCATCGAGAGCTACGAGGCGGGTATAGAGCTGTTCGGGACGGAGGTAAAATCCATCAGGAACGGCGGCGTGAACCTCAAGGACTCGTGGATATCCATAGACAATGGCGAGGCGTTTATCCGCAATATGCATATTTCTCCCTACGAAAAGGGAAACATCTTCAATAAGGATCCGTACCGCGTGCGCCGGCTGCTTATGCACAAGAAGGAGATACTGAAGCTCTTCGGGCAGGTAAAGCAGGGCGGCTACACGCTGATACCGGTTTCGCTGTATTTCAAGGACTCAAAGGTCAAGGTGCAGGTAGGACTGTGCAAGGGCAAGAAGCTCCATGACAAGCGCGACGATATGGCAAAGCGCGACGCAGGACGCGAGATAGAGCGTGCAATGAAGGAACGCAACAGATAAAGAGATCCCCGGATTTTTCCGGGGATCTTTTTGTATGTGGATTGGATCGGGGGATGCTTCCGGTTTAGCTGAGCTTTGTTTCTGCCGGTAATTAAATGATATGTCAGCTTTGCAGTTATTTGCAGTTCATTATAGTATATTTTATAAATGAAGAAAGGAGCAGAAATAGTGCTTTTTTCTGAACATAACTATATTGTACTTTAATGAAAGGAACATTTTTATGAGTGAAATCAAAAGCAAAACCATAACTCTTGACGGAAGCGAGGTCAGCGTATCATATAAGGGCTTTGGAATCGCGGTCCGCAACGACAGCGCCGATACAGTATATGCCTCCGGGACTCCTGGAATTGTCAGAGGAAGCGATGGCGTTGTTTCAATACCTGCCGGCAGCTCGGTGACAATTTCCAGCGGCAACGGAACGCTTTATCTTGTTGGAACCGGTTCGGTATTTATTATGGAGACAAGCTCTCCCGCAAACCCTTTTAAGACGTCAGCACAGTCCGGCGGTTCGGGTGCTGATACGGTTGCAAGAGCCGCTATAACCGAACACAGCGGAAATTCGGATATTCATGTAACTGTAGAGGAGAAGACAAAATGGAATGCAAAGGCAGAACTTTCCGATATTCCGTCAAAGCTCCCGGCGGACGGTGGAAATTCCGATACTGTAGGCGGCATATCGCCTGTGGATTTTCTTCGCGCTTCCGCAACAAGAAAACTGTCAACCAGCTTGAATGGTTCCGGGCTGTTCGGTACATATTACTGTGAGAGCCGATTTACTCCGGATTATCCCAAGGACTCCAGCGACGCTGTGTATGGACAGTATGGTCTGCTGGACGTGCGCATTTACGGTTCGATTTTCTACCAGACAATGATGTTTGAGAATGGCATCGTGATACACCGCGCAAAAATTGCCGGAGCTACAGAATGGTCGTCATGGCAGAAACTGAACGAGGGTGGAAATGCAGTTACTCTTGGAAGCCACCCGGCGTCAGATTTTGTTCTAAAGACTGAATATAACGCTCTGGTGTCAAGAGTCGAAGCCCTGGAGGCAAAGTAAACCTAAGGCTGCCGTATCAATTGGTGCGGCAGCCTTTATTTTATTTGATCAGATCTTTAAGTGCGCTATACAGGATACTTGCACTTTTTTCCCAACTGTATTTTTTTAAAAGCTCGTCTGGCAGTTCGCATGCGGCGGATATCAGTTTGTCAAGGTCTACACTCGGATCGTCCGGTGATATATAGTATACGCAGTCACCAAAAATTTCTCTCATGCAGCTTCTGTCCGATACGATTGCCCTGGCTCCGGTGCTGAGCGCTTCCAGCGGTGGGATGCCAAAGCCCTCATAGAACGACGGAAAAAGGAATGCACGACAGTTCGCGGTAAGTTCTTTGGC
>CAKSHT010000159.1 GCA_934457235.1 uncultured Oscillospiraceae bacterium | reverse complement strand
CCGCAAGAGACCCTAACGATACATTCTACATCAATGACGACGTCCTGCTGAGAACACAGACTTCTTCCGTTCAGATAAGAACCATGCTCAAGCAGAAGCCGCCTATCGCCATCATTAGCCCCGGACGTGTATACAGACGCGACGAGGTGGACGGTACGCACTCCCCGATATTCCACCAGTGTGAGGGACTTGTCATCGACAAGAAGATAACATTCGCTGACCTCAAGGGAACCCTCGACACATTCGCAAAGAAGCTTTACGGCGAGGGAATGAAGCTGAAATTCAGACCGCACCACTTCCCGTACACCGAGCCGAGCTGCGAGATAGATTTCCAGTGCTTTCGCTGCGGCGGTAAAGGCTGCCCGCTCTGCAAGGGCGAGGGCTGGATCGAGATACTGGGCGCTGGCGTCGTACGTCCGGAGGTCCTTGAAAACTGCGGTATAGACCCAGAGGAATACAGCGGCTTTGCATTCGGCATCGGCATTGAGCGTATCACCATGCTCCGCTACGAGATCGAGGACATGCGCCTGCTTTATGAGAACAACATGAAGTTCCTGGAGCAGTTCTGAGAAATAATAAGTTAAGGAGAATATAAAAGTGGATCTTTCAATGAAGTGGCTTAACGATTATGTTAAAGCCGATATGCCGATAAAGGAATTCTGCGACGGAATGACCATGAGCGGCAGCAAGGTCGAAACATGGACAAAGCAGGGCGCAGACATCACCAACGTGGTAGTCGGGAAGTGCGTAGCAATGGAAAAGCACCCCGACGCAGAAACCCTGTGGATATGCCAGCTTGATGTCGGTAAGGAAGCGCCGGTACAGATAGTAACTTCCGCGCAGAATATGTTTGTTGGCGCGGTAGTTCCCGTTGCTCTGAACGGTGCGACCTGCTACAACCATAAGGACATGTCCTACATGAAGATAAAGAAAGGCAAGCTGCGCGGCGTTCCCAGCGAGGGCATGATGTGCTCTTACGAGGAGCTTGGCATGGAGCAGTCTGATGTTCCGTATTCCAGCAACGAGGGTATTCTTATCCTCAACGACGATCCGGATTTCGACAAGATGACCATTGGCGAGGATATCCATGACGCGCTTGGTTATAATGATACCACCGTTGAGTTTGAGATAACCAACAACCGTCCTGACTGCCTTTCCGTGCTTGGTCTTGCAAAGGAAGCTTCTGCGACTTTCGACCTGCCGCTGAACATCAAGGAACCCGAATTCAAGGGCGTTGACGGCAGTGCTAAGGACTACATCAGCGTTGACGTGCATAACACCAAGCTCTGCTCACGCTACATGGCTGCGGTAGTAAAGAACGTAAAGATAGGACCCTCCCCGCGCTGGATGGCTGAAAGACTTAAAGCAAGCGGCGTACGTTCCATCAACAATTTCGTTGATATCACGAACTTCGTAATGCTGGAATACGGCAACCCGATGCACGCGTTCGACCTCCGTTATGTCGAGGGCGGCAAGATCAATGTCAGAAACGCTCAGCAGGGAGAGAAAATAACCATTCTCGACGGCTCGGAGGTAACTCTCAGCCCCGAAATGCTGATAATCGCTGACGAGAAGAAACCGATAGCCGTTGCAGGAGTAATGGGCGGCGAGTACTCCGGAATCATGGACGACACACAGACCGTAGTTTTCGAGGCTGCATGCTTCGACGGCGTTTCCGTCCGAATGACCGCGAAGAAGATAAACAAGCGTACCGATGCTTCCTCCAGGTTTGAAAAGGGCATCGACCCCATAAACTCCAAGGCTGCGCTGCTGCGTGCCCTCGAACTTGTTGAGGAACTGGGCTGCGGCGAGGTCGTTCGCGAGTACATCGACGTTGACAATGCAAAGAAGGTTCCGCATACATTAAAGCTTGATACCGACTGGATAAACGAGCATCTCGGCACGAATATCCCGGCTGAAGAGCAGATCGCGATATTCAAGAAGCTGGGCTTCGGCTATGAGCACGGCAGCGTTATCGTTCCGAACACCCGTGTTGATATCGTACGCGAGTGCGACCTTGCCGAGGAAGTTGCGAGAATCTACGGCTATAACGAGATACCGACGACATTGCCGCTGCTGTCCTCCGTCGGCGAGGTAACACCGCGCCAGCGCTTTGATAACAAGATGGTAGACGTAATGCTGTCCCAGGGATTCTATGAAACCATGTCGTTCAGCTTCATCTCACCGCGCTCCTATGAAAAGCTGCGTTTTGACGAGGACATGAAGAGATCCGTTGTGCTCCAGTACCCGCTCGGCGAGGACACCAGCGTTATGCGTACCAGTATGCTCCCGTCCCTCATGACCGTTGCGAATACGAACATCAGGGCAAGAAACCTGGAAGCGCGCTTCTTTGAGCTGGGCAGAATATTCCAGCCGACAGATGAAAAGCTTCCCATCGAAACCGACGTGCTCGGACTGTGCGCGTATGGCCCTGCGGAGGATTTCTTCACCGTAAAGGGCGTCGTAGAGGAGCTGATGAACGCACTGGTAGTTGACGTGCGTTTCGTTCCGGTACACGATAACAAAACCTACCACCCCGGAAGATGCGCAGACATCTATGTCGGCGATGTAAAGGTAGGTACAATGGGCGAGCTTCACCCGGCAGTTACCGAGGCATATGACATGACCTGCCGTGTTTACTGCGCAGAGTTTGATATCCCGAAGCTGTTTGAGGCACGCGGAGACGAGCGCAAGTACAAGGCGCTTCCGAAGTACCCGGCAGTCACCAGAGATCTCAGCCTGGTGTGCGATGACGAAGTGACCTCCGATGAGATCATCGACATTATCAAGAAGTCCGCAAAGCACCTTGAGAGCGTATCCGTATTCGATATGTACAAGGGCGAACAGGTACCTGAGGGCAAAAAGAGCCTTTCCTATAATATGGTACTCCGCAAGGACGGCAGCATGACCGACGAAGAAGCTGACGCTGTTGTGGCAAAGGTGCTCAAGGCACTTGCAGAGAAGAACATTACACTGAGAGCCTGAGGAGGATAACTGATGTCACATAATTTCAGAAAGCTTGCGGCTGCGTCCCTGGCTATCGTATGCACAGCTTCAATGTGCGGCTGCTCCGACAGCGGATATATCGGCACCGTAAACGGTATAGAGATCCCGAACGGCATGTATATTTTCTACGTAGCAGTAAACGGCTACAGCGAAGCTGCAAGTAAGATCAAGGAGGAGCAGGGCGACGCGCTTGGCACCGGAGAGGTCACTGTCTTCAACAATACCATCGAGGGCAAGAGCGCTTCTGCATGGCTCAAGGAACACGCAGTTGAGAAGCTCAGAAGATATGCTGCGATTGAGGAGAAGTTCAGCGAGTTCGGACTTTCCCTGACCGATGAAGAAAAGAGCCAGATCGACACAACCATGAATTCCCTGGACGACGATCTTGGTTATTATGCTCAGTATTACGGACTGCCCTCCGGTGAGAGCAGTTTCGGTGAGCACTATGAGAACATGGGTATCGGCAAGAGCACCCTGCGCCTTATCACCGAGAGCGGTTATAAGGAGGACGCGGTGTTCATGCACTACTATGATACCGACGGACTTACACCGGTCACTGACGACGAGATAAACAGCTACATCACGGAGAATTACGCTTCCGTTAAGCTGCTGAAGCTGAGTTTCACTGATTATCAGGGCGTTTCACTCAAGGATGACGCTGAAATCCAGGAGATAAAGGATCTTGCTCAGAAGTATGCTGACCGTTTCAACGAAACTGGCGACTGGAGCGAGATACAGTACGACTATGACCTCAGACAGGCTCAGTTTGACGCCTGGGTAAAGGCTGACGATGATTACGCCGCGCAGAGCTCCGCAGAAGCTGATGGCACTGCTGAAGCAGAGCCGTCCGCGCAGGAGCAGCCCGCCCCCGCTACTGTAGAAGCTGACGCAGCAGCTGCCACAACAGCAGAAGCCCCCGCTGACGGTACCGCAGAGGCTTCCACTGCTGAGGCTCCCGCTGAAAGCACTGACGTTGAGGGCGATACTATATTCACAAAGCCAGTAGTTACCAACGATGATGCAAAGTACGTTGAATTCGCACAGGCAGCCATCGACGCGGCAACCGCTGAGAAGAAGGACGCCGATTCCTGCGATAAGTTCATCAAAAAGGACAGCTCCACCCTCGGCGAGAAGATCACGGAGTACATCTGGAATGCTTCCGCAGACGGCAAGGCAACACTGTTCACCGACGATGATGACAATTGCATTTACGTTGTAGTCCGCGAGGAAATCACCGCAAAGGACACCTGGAAGACCGAGCAGCACGACACTATCCTTCATGCAATAAAGGACGATGCGTTCGATGAGCTCCTTAAGGATATCTACCAGAACTACACCGTTGAGCTGAACGACTACCTCGTTAATACGAAGTACGCTCCCGAAAAGCTCAAGGGAATCGGCGAGTAATTCACAACAATGGAATATGACCGACCGCCGGCGTAATGCAGGCGGCGGTTTTTTGATACGAGAGTGATTAACATGCTACTACTGAGTTTAAACGACATTTCAATGTCGTTCGCAGACAGAACGCTGTTCAGCGGCGTTACGCTGGACGTGTATGACGATGACCGCATCGGTTTCGTCGGCGTGAACGGCAGCGGCAAAACCACCCTTTTCAAGCTTCTGCGGGGTGAGCATATCCC
>CAKSHT010000158.1 GCA_934457235.1 uncultured Oscillospiraceae bacterium | reverse complement strand
AAGGTTGAGGGTCTTATCAAGAAGATTGACGACCTTAAGGATAGGATCGGCGTTAAGAAGACCATCAAGGACTACGGCGTTGACGAGAAGGACTTCCTCGACAGACTCGACGCAATGGTTGAGCAGGCATTCGATGACCAGTGCACCGGTGCTAATCCGAGATTCCCGCTCTTCAAGGAAATCAAGCAGATGTACCTCAATGCTTACTATGGTACAAACGTAAAGGTTTAATTTTAAACCTTGATATTCCCGTACTGATTTAACGCAGCCGGGCATGAGCTTTAAGCCCGTGCCCGGCTTTGTGCATGGTATAAACGACGTTGAGTTGCTCTGATAAGGCGGCCAGATCTGTGCGAGATATGATCGCATTTCATTTTACTGGGTTCAGCATTCAGTGAAACTCGGACGTCTGATATATATAACAGGAGGATAAAGCTATGTCTGATAATGTATTAGCTGTAAGACCAGGAAAAACCATCTACCGCGAGGGCAACACCCTTGTCAAGGAATTCGATTCAAGCTACGAAAAGTACGATGTACTCAATGAAGCACTGAACCAGGCTCGTGTAGAGAATATCGGCATTAACGTACCCAAAGTCCTTGAAGTAAAGACAATTGACGGCAAGTGGGCGATCGTATCCGAGTTTATTGAGGGCAAGACGCTTGCTCAGCTGATGGAAGAAAATCCTTCGAAGAAGGACGAGTATTTAGAAATGTTCGTTGACCTCCAGATGAAGGTACACGCAGCAAAGTGCCCGATTCTCAACAAGCTGAAAGACAAGATGAACCGCAAGATAAACGAAACTGATCTCGACGCTACCACACGTTACGAGCTACACACAAGGCTTGAGGCAATGCCAAAGCACAACAAGGTTTGCCACGGCGATTTCAACCCCTCCAACATAATCGTCAAGGACGACGGCACTGCGTACATAATCGACTGGGCGCACGTTACCCAGGGCAATGCGTCTGCTGATGTAGCACGCACATACCTGCTGTTCAACCTGAGCGGTGACAAGGAACTGGCTGAAAAGTACCTTAACCTGTTCTGCAAGAAGAGCGACACTGCTAAGCAGTACATTCAGAAGTGGCTGCCGATCGTTGCGGCATCTCAGTCCGTAAAGGGCAAGAAGGAAGAACGTGATTTCCTGCTGTCCTGGGTCGATGTCGTAGAATACGAGTAATATAACAAAAGGGGGAGGCTTGCCCTCCCCCCTTATTTTTTATGACAATACCGGAGCAGTTCCCTGCCCCGGTATTTTTTATGTCGCAATTCCGGCAAACTGGCTCTGGTACAGATCGTAATAGCAACCCTTCTGAGCAAGCAGCCCATCGTGATTTCCTGCTTCGACTACCTGGCCGCCCTTTATAACGACTATCTTATCTGCATCGCGGATAGTTGACAGACGGTGCGCAATTATCAGGCTAGTTCTGCCTTTCATCAGCGCCACCATCGCTTCCTGGATATGCATTTCCGTTCTTGTATCAATACTGGAAGTCGCTTCGTCCAGAATAAGTATCTTTGGATCCGCAAGAACTGCACGCGCTATTGAAATAAGCTGGCGCTGTCCCTGCGACAGGTTGCTTCCGCCCTCTGTCAGCAGCGTCTGATATCCATTGGAAAGCTTTGAAACGAAATCATCCACACGGGCTACCTTTGCTGCGGCTATTACTTCTTCGTCCGTTGCGTCAGTCCTGCCGTAACGGATATTTTCGGCAATTGTATCTGAGAAAATAACTGTATCCTGGAGCACTATTCCGATACTTCCGCGAAGTTTCTTAACCGGAATATTCCGGATATCCTGTCCGTCCAGGGTTATCTGTCCGCCGTCAATATCGTAGAAACGCGTCAGCAGATTAACGACGGTGGTCTTACCGCTTCCGGTCGCACCCACAATCGCGATCTTCTGACCGCTCTTTACCCACAGGTCAAAATTCCTAAGCACCTGTTCGCCTTTTACATACGAGAAATCAATGTCCTTGAAGTTTATATCGCCCTTGACATTCTGAATTTCAAACGGCTCGTTGCCACCCTCGTCCTCAGGCTGACTGTCCATGACCTCAAATACTCGCTCAGCGCCTGCAAGTGCAGACTGTATCTGCGCGTACTGGTTCGCGATTTCGTTGATAGGTCTTGTGAACTGTTTTGAATAGGTTATGAACGCCTGGATAGTACCTATGGATATGTAGAACATGTCAGTTTCCGGACGTGACGCCAGTACAGCGCCAACTACTGCGATAAGCAAAAATCCGAAGTTACCAATGGTATTCATACACGGTCCCATAGAGCCGCCGAGGATCTGCGCCTTTACGCCCACGGATTTAAGTTCGTCACTGGTGCGGTTAAAATCCTCGCAGATCTTGGATTCATGAGTGAACGCCTTGACTGTCTTGCAGCCGCTCACTGCCTCCTCTATCTGACCATTCAGCTGTCCTAATTTAGCCTGCTGGAGAGGGAAGTACTTGCGCATGAACTTTGAAAGAAACTTCGTCACAAGCAGCGTAAGGATTATCGTCACCATGCTGACTAGAGTCATCAGCCAGGAGTGAATGAGCATCATCACGAAACAGCCCACCAGCATGATAACGCCGGATATCAGCGAACCGAGGGACTGCGAAACGGAATTCGAAACGTTCTCGACATCGTTCGTCATTCGGCTGAGAATATCTCCATGCTTGTGAGTATCCATGTACTTTATCGGCAGCCGGGAAATACGTGCGAACAAATCCGTACGCATAACCTTTACCGTGTACTGCGACAGCATTGCCGCGAACAGGTTCTGGAAGTACGTGAAAATCGCAGAGCTGAAATACACAGCGGCCATTACGCCGAGCCACATCAGCAGGGCGTTTCCGTCAAGCTGAGCAATTGCATCGATAGCGTTTGCCTGTATTGTCGGAGCAATGACGTTCAGCAAAGTCGCGAGAAGCATAACCGCAAGCATTGCTATTATAAGCTTCTTGTTCTTACCGATGTATGTCAGAATACGCTTCAGCGTTTCCTTGAGATTTTTCGGCTTTTCGCCGGGCATCATTCCGGGAGGTCCGCCGCGTCCTGGTCCTCTACCGGGTCCGCCGGGTCTGAGATTGACAACGGGTGCCTGTTTTTCAGCCAACCTGCTCAGCCCCCTCTCTCATCTGGGAATTATAGATATCACGGTAGACATCACAACTCTTCATAAGGTTGTCATGATTATCAAATGCGACGATCTTGCCATTGTCTATGACTGCGATCTTATCGGCACGCATAACGCTGGCAACTCGCTGCGCTATCATGATTACCGTAGTACCGTCAAGCTTTTCGCGAAGCGCTTTCTGTAACTTAGCGTCCGTTGCAAGGTCGAGAGCCGACATGCTGTCATCGAAAATGAGTATCTCAGGCTTCTTGACGATTGCACGAGCAATGGAAAGTCTCTGCTTCTGACCGCCGGAAAGAGAGCTACCCTTTTCAGTTATCATGTCCTTATAGCCATCGGAGAAACCGCCGATGAACTCATCAGCCTGCGCTATCTCAGCGGCGTACTTTACTTCTTCATCAGAAGCTTCTGGGTCGCCCCAGTGGATGTTCTGTTCGATCGTCTCAGAGAAAAGCTCGCTCTTCTGGAGAACAAAGCCGATTTTGTGTCTCAGGTCGTCAAGCTTATAGTCGCGTACATTCACGCCATCAACATATACATCGCCGTCGGTCGCATCATAGAACCGCGGGATAAGGCTGACAAGTGAAGTCTTACCGCAGCCGGTAGCACCGAGTATCGCAACGGTCTCTCCCCTGTTTACGCGGATATTCACATCATTAAGAACGTTTCCGCTTTGTACTCCAGGATATCTGAATGATACGTTGCGGAACTCCACTGTGCCTATTTCCGGTGAATCGCCGTTGAAGCTGCCATCTGCGATAACCGGATCAGCCTCAAGCACCTCGCGAATACGGTCAGCAGAAGCAGTAGCTCTTGTTACTTGCTGAAACATCATTCCTATCATCATAATAGACATTAGTATCTGTGTGATGTAGGTTATAGCCGCCATTATACTTCCAACCTGGACTTCCGCCGCTGCGCTGCGGACGGGTTCGCCGCCTATATAAATTACTGCGATAACGGAAGCGTTCATCAGTATCGAAAGTATAGGAACGAGCAATGCCATGAGCTTCTGAACACGCAGGTTCGTAGAAACCAGGTCGTCGTTAGCCTTGCAGAAGCGTTTGAACTCGTAATCTTCGCGGGTGTAAGCCTTTACAACACGAGCACCGCTGACATTTTCCTGTACAACGGAGTTAACGCGGTCAAGCTTGCTCTGAACAACGCTGAACAGCGGTGCGCCCTTGCGGAGCACTAGTATTATAACAACGATCTGTACCGGCAGCGTGAACAGTAATATATAGCCGAATGTGGCGTTGATTGAAAGCACCATGACGATACCGCCAATGAACTGCATAAGCGTACGTACCATCATACGGAGCGCCATTCCGACAAAGTCCTGGCAGGCGGTGATGTCATTAGTAAGACGAGTTACCAGCGAACCTATGGTGAATTTATCTGTCTGCTGAAAAGACATCTTCATGACCTTCGCAAATACGTCCTTGCGCAGGTCGTTTGAAAAATTCTGGGCGGCGAGATTTCCGAACACGCCGGAAAGCACGCCGCCGATGCAACCCATTAC
>CAKSHT010000157.1 GCA_934457235.1 uncultured Oscillospiraceae bacterium | reverse complement strand
GGTGGAAGTTATAGGGCTCGAACCTATGACCCTCTGCTTGTAAGGCAGATGCTCTCCCAGCTGAGCTAAACTTCCACATTCAGAAATCGCTTTACGTTCGTTTCTTTCGTATCTCTCGTCAAGCGACTTCTATATTATACACTTAAAAACCCGATTTGTCAAGCGTTTTTTTAAAAAAACTTCAGTTTTTTTGTTCTTTGAGCAACTTGCTTATTTCTTCTGTTGAAAACTCATACTTCTTATTGCAGAAATGACAACAAACCTCTACGTTTTCGCCCTCTTTTTCGAGTTTCTCAAGTTCTTCCCTGCCCAGGCTTGCAAGAATTCTTTCAGTTCTCTCCCTGGAACAGTCGCAATAATATTGTGCATTCCACTGGTCGAGTATCTCTCCGCCGAGACCCTCAAGGGCATTTACAGCCAGTTCCTCAGGTTTAAGGCCCTTTTCCAGCATACCTGTTATGCTCTCCATCTTTCTAAGATTATCCTCGATGACTGTGACCGCGCTGTCCTGTACGGGCGGAACCAGCTGAAGCATATAGCCTCCCGCAGCCTTTACCGTCGCGTCGTCATTAAATACAATGCCGAGGGCGCAGACTGTAGGTATCTGCTCGCTTATAGAATAGTATGCCGTGATATCCTCCGCAATATTCCCCGAAGCAAGCGGGATCTGACCGACATACGGCTCTTTCATGCCCATATCCTTTATTACTGTAAGGAATCCGTCCCTGCCGACGCACGCCGGTACGTCAAGCGCACCATCTCCGCGCAGGGGGACCTGCGCATGCTCGTCGCCGGCGCAGCACTTTACGTTTCCGCGGTAATCCGCGACTACCGTGAGCGTACCGCAGGGACCGCCGCCGTTCACGCGGAGCGTCAGCGTATCGCCCTCGTTCTTGAGGAGCGCGCCCATGATCGAGCCAGCCGTGCACATTCTGCCGAGCGCTGCGGTAACTACCGGACTAGCGCCGTGCATTCTCTGTAAGTCCCTTACGATGTCGGTGGAATCTATCGCCGAGCATAAAATGCTGCCGTCCTCGGACAGCGCCCTAACTATCTTTCCCATGTCATATCTCCATTATATTCTGTTCTTTGATTTTTGTTACTTCTTTCGGGCGCAGAATATCAGTTTATCGCTGTCCGCGGCGGGTTCACGGTCGGTGAGGTACTCACGCACCTCCAGCATCTCGAATCCCGACTCGGCGAGAAGCCCGTTTATTTTCTCCGCCGGGAGCGCGATCTCCCGGAAGCTCTCCTCCATGCGGTCGTAAAGCCCGTCGTTGCCCTCCACGAAGATGTTCAGCGAGATATCCACGCCCTTGTCCTCCGGCGAGAATTCATTCTGCCATACGCAGTAAACTCCGTCGATATCGTAGACGAACACGTTATCCGCCAGTATTTTTTCGTGCTTATATATAGTATTCACGTCGAACAGCAGCAGACCGCCCCTGCGCAGGTTGAGCGCCGCGGCTCTGAAAAACTCCGCGATCTCTCCGGCGCCGCTCAGGTGATTAACGCTGTCGAGGGTGGAAATTATGATATCCGCCTCGCCGTACAGCTCTAGCTCCGTCATTCCCTGGCAGATGTACTGAACTCCGTCGTGGGGCTTGTTCATCGCCTGCGAGAGCATGTCCGGGGAAGCGTCCGCGCCTATCACGTCATAGCCTTTTGCCGCCATGCGCGCGGTGAGATTCCCAGTGCCGCAGCCGGCGTCCGCCAGGAAATTCCCCTTTCCGTCGCCAAATTTCCTTATCTTGGAGTCGTAGTATTCCGCGATCCGGTCGTAGGGGACGTTCTCCGTAAGGCTGTCGTAGACCTGCGCGAAAAGTCCGTAGCCTGCCATTACTTTTCAGCGTCCTTCATGCGGTCGAAAACTATCTGATAGCCGCCCGCCGCCTGGTAGTTTAGGGTCTTGTTGACTCTGGAGATGGTGGCGGTGCTGGCGCCGGTCATCTTCACGATATCGTTATAAACGCAGTTCTCGGTGAGGAGCTTTGCAACGTGGAGCCGCTGGGAGATAGCCTTTAACTCCTGGGGCGTGCAGAGATCCTCAAAGAATGCATAGCACTCGTCCTCTGTCCTGAGGGAGAGGATAGCCTTGAACAGATAATCCATATTCTCGTCTTTTCTCATAATGACCTCCATATGGTTCACACATAATTTTTATAATATGATATTGCGGCAGTGCCGCTCTGTTTCTTATTTTACCATATCAAAGCGTAAAAGTCAAGACTTTTGACCCCTAAAGTGAAAAATAATTACGAAACCTTGACAACGTGCACCGGACTATCTATAATATAATAAGAATAACATGTATAAGGAGAGCGAATAAACATGTCCGACTGGAACCCCGAACAGTACAAGAAATTCCTTGCGCAGCGCACCCGCCCGTCGATAGACCTGGCGGAGCGCGTGACGATAGCGCCGCGTTCGATATTTGACCTGGGCTGCGGCCCCGGAAACAGCACTCAGATACTGGCGGAAAAATTCCCGGAAGCCCTGGTGACTGGCGGCGACTTCTCGGAAAGCATGCTGAAAAGCGCGTCCGCCGCGCACCCGGATATCGAGTTCATACGCTTTGACGCGTCCAGGGATTTCAGCAGCCTTGACCGGAAGTTCGACCTGATATTCTCGAACGCATGTATTCAGTGGGTACCGGATCACCCGAAGCTCCTGGCTGAGATGATGGACGCGCTGAACCCCGGCGGAATGATAGCGGTACAGACGCCGCTCCAGGACAAGCACCCGATGCACCGGCTCATGCGGGAGACCGCCGCCCGGCCGAAGTGGAAGAGCCTGGGCATGACCGACCGCGATTTCCATAACCTCACGCAGCCGGAGTATTTCGACGCGCTCTCCGGGATATCCTCGGATTTTGAGATGTGGGAGACCGTCTACTGCCACCGCATGCCGTCGCTGGAAAGCATGATCGAGTGGTACCGCGGGACCGGGCTGCGGCCGTTCCTGGCGCAGCTTACCCCGGAGCAGGGCGCGGAGTTCGAACGCGACCTGCTGGAGCAGATGGAAACCGTCTACCCGAAGCAGAAAAACGGCGAGATTATGTTCTACTTCCCGCGGCTGTTCTTCATCGCGTATAAATAAGCGTACCCCCGCAGATAACGCGTCTGCGGGGGATATTGTTATTGATTTATGCTGCCCTTGACTTTTAGTCTGGTAGCCGCCCTTGCAAGGGTCATCTGCGCTGCGTGGAACTCGCGTATGCTCTTTTTCTGGAGCATGGCTTCCTTTGCAGCGGCAGCGGCTTCCCTGGCGCGGTTGGCGTCTATCTCCTCGGGGCGCTCTGCGGAGTCCACAAGTACAAGCACCTCGCCGTCTTCGACCTTTACAAGACCGGAGGACACCGCCGCTATGTGGTCAGGCTCGCCGGGTATACGGTAGGTCATCGTACCCGGTACAACCGCGCTGATTATGTCGCAGTGTCCCGCGAGTATGCCGTACTGTCCGTCCGAAGTCGGAATTATCAGTGACTCGCAGTCCCCCTCGTAGAACGTGTTTGAAGCCGCCAGGATATGCGTCTTGAATGTGTTCATGTTGCGCTCCTTACAGCTTTGCAGCCTTTTCTGCCACATCGTCGATGGTGCCGACGTTGTAGAATGCAGCCTCGGGGTACTTATCCATCTCGCCGGAAACTATAGCCTGGAAGCCTTTTATGGTCTCCGTCAGCGGAACGTAGATTCCTGGGATTCCGGTGAACTTCTCCGCAACGTGGGTCGGCTGAGCCAGGAAGCGCTGTATCTTTCTCGCCCTGGTGACTACCTGCTTATCCTCGTCGGAAAGCTCGTCCATACCCAGAATAGCTATGATATCCTGTAACTCGTTGTACTTCTGGAGTATCTCCTGTACGGTACGGGCGGTTTCATAGTGCTCCGCACCGACGATATCCGCTTCAAGGATTCTGGAAGTGGAAGCCAGCGGGTCTACCGCCGGGTAGATACCCTGCTCGGCTATCTTACGGCTGAGCACCGTAGTGGCGTCCAGATGTGTGAACGTAGTCGCCGGAGCCGGGTCGGTAAGGTCGTCCGCCGGAACGTATACCGCCTGAACCGACGTAACTGAACCGCTCCTTGTGGAGGTTATACGCTCCTGGAGCGCGCCCATCTCCTCGGAAAGGGTCGGCTGATATCCGACTGCGGAAGGCATTCTGCCCAGCAGCGTAGAAACCTCCGAGCCTGCCTGTACGAAACGGAAAATGTTGTCGATGAACAGCAGTACGTCCTTGTGCTGTACGTCACGGAAATACTCCGCCATGGTCAGTCCGGAAAGAGCCACGCGCATACGCACGCCAGGTGACTCGTTCATCTGACCGAATACCAGCGCGGTCTTGTCTGAAACGCCGCTCTCGCGCATTTCGTTCCACAGGTCGTTGCCCTCGCGGCTTCTCTCGCCGACGCCGGTGAACACGGAGTAACCGCCGTGCTCCATAGCGACGTTGTGTATAAGCTCCTGGATAAGGACTGTCTTTCCTACGCCCGCACCGCCGAACAGACCGATTTTACCGCCCTTGGGGTACGGCTCCAGCAGGTCTATTACCTTGATGCCAGTTTCAAGCACCTGCGCTACCGGCTGCTGCTCCTCAAATCCGGGAGCCTTGCGGTGTATCTCCCAGCGCTCGCCGTCCGCGATGTCGCCCTCGCCGTCTATCGGCTCGCCGA
>CAKSHT010000156.1 GCA_934457235.1 uncultured Oscillospiraceae bacterium | reverse complement strand
GCTCAGCGGTGTAGCTGTTGGAAATGCTGTCGCCGGTATTCGGGTCAGTAGTGTTTACATTTACGACCAGCTTGGATACAGGGTAATCATCGTTCTCTGCAACATGCGCATTGGTGATGATGTAGCCGTCAGAGGAGATAACGATACCGCTTCCTGCGCCGTAGAGCGTTTCCTGTCCGCGGTATGTCACATAGACCTCAATGTATACGACGGAATCCTTGACCTGTGCGACAAGATCTCTTGTGTATGCATAGGTTCCATCGCTGTTGTACTCAATATTGCCGGAAACCGTATGCGTGGTCTCATTCTTCAGCGAATCCAGCACTGCCTGTGCATCGCTGGAAAGGCTGCTGTCAGCCGCGCTGACGTTGCTGTCCGCGATACTGGTAGAATTGTCATCGGAAGAAACCATGCTCTCGGACTGAGATTCGCCACCGGAGATCATGCTGACCGCCTTATTTGCAGCGAATGCTCCGCCAAAGCCCGCGCCTCCGCAGAGGACTGCTACCGCCGCGATCAGCGCTATCACCTTTCCGGTCTTGTGTGTAGGCTTCTTGGGGGGCTGGGGTTCAGTTGTAAAGTTGCCCTGGTACTGTGTATTGTTATCGCGCCCGTTGTTGTCGTTATTATAGTCAAACATAATCATTCGTCCTTTCGTCCCGGTTATCGGTTCCTGTCCCGTCGCCGTTTCTCTTTGCTGTGATTACAGTATACCAACCCATTGTGTAGATTAGGTGAAACAAATTTGAACAAACAATTAAATCAAGCTGAATAACCAATCGCCGTGCTGTGTCAGCCCATGCTTGCGGGAGCTTCGCCCATTGCCGGAGCCTCCTGACCCTTGACCGCACGGTCTGCGGCGAGCGCTATTGCACATTCGAGGCGCTTTTTCTGCATTTCACAGGCGATCTTATAGGGCTTCTTGACGTCGCCCTCGTAGATGAAGCTGTTAGCGTTGCAGCCGCCGGAGCAGAAGAACTTAGCCCAGCAGCTGCGGCAGCCTTCCTTGCTGTAAACGTGCACCTTGGAGAAGTAAGTCTTGATATCATCGTTGAACGTACCATCATAAAGGTTGCCCATTTTCCACTGCTCTATACCAACGAACTGGTGGCAGGGGTAAATATCGCCGTGCGGTTCAACTGCAACATAGTCGTTGCCGCAGCCGCAGCCGCGCAGACGCTTGATGGCGCAGGGACCTGCGTTAAGATCCACCATGAAGTGGAAGAAGTTGAACTTGTCCTCCGTGCGGTTTGCCATAACGTCGCACAGCTTGTCGTACTCGGAAAATACGCGGGGCAGATCCTCCTCGTTGAGCGCGTAGGGCATCGTGGGGTCGGTAACTACCGGCTCTGCGGAAAGCTGTACGAATCCCAGGTCGCGCATAGCGAGGATATCCTCGGTGAAGTCCAGGTTGTACTTTGTGAACGTCGCACGGACATAGTAGTCCTTAGTGCCGCGGCTCTGCACGAGTTTCTGGAACTTGGGCACGATTATGTCAAAGCAGCTCTTGCCGTTCACCGTCTTACGGATACGGTCGGTGACTTCGCGGCGTCCATCCAGTGAAAGAACGCAGTTGCTCATTTCCTTGTTGATGTACGCGATCTTCTCATCGTCCAGCAGGATACCGTTTGTGGTGATGGTGAAGCGGAAGTGCTTGCCGTGCTGCTTCTCTATGGAACGTGCGTACTCAACGGTCTGCACTACGGTGTCCCATGCCATGAGCGGTTCGCCTCCGAAGAAGTCAAGCTCCAGCTGCTCGCGGTTTGCGGAACGCTCGATAAGGAAGTCGATAGCTTTCTTGCCAGTTTCCGGGGTCATTATGCAGCGCTCGCCGCCAAAATCGCCCTGCTGTGCGAAGCAGTACTCGCAGCGCAGGTTGCAGTCATGAGATACATTCAGACACATGGACTTAACCGGGGACTTGACCATCGTATTGCTATACTTCTCGTAATCATCCTCGGCAAAGAGAGCGCCGTCCTTGTAGAGCTGATAAAGCTCAGCATAGCTCTCACAGACCTCGTTTTCAGAGTACTTCGGGAGCTTGGCGGGGAGGTCGGCGGGCATGGTTTCGGACATGGGGGCGTTGATGTAGTCCAGCATGTCGTATGCGCAGTCGTCCGGAAGGTGTACTGCACCGCTGTTCACGTCCAGCACTATATTATAGCCGAGCTGTTTGAACTTGTGTATCATTGAAATTTCGCCTTTCTGTATATATGTATAATTTATTGTTATCAGTAGTCAAAAAAACTGGGCGGAACAGTTCCGCCCAACAGCTTGTCAAAGTAGCCTCATTTCAGGCTGTCGAGAAGCCCTCAGATTCTAGGAACCTGCATAACGGCTAGGCTTTGTGCCTGCCGTTATGCAGAGTGACGACGAAGATGAGGGGTTATCGGCAGTCTGATGGGCGGAACAGTTCCGCCCATCGTGTGTAATATCAAGTGGATATTACTTTTCAGACTCACATTTCTGGTTAGCAACTGTGCAGGAAGTCTTGCAAGCAGACTGGCAGGAGCTCTGGCACTTGCCGCAGCCGCCCTTTACAGCGGAAGCCTTCAGGTTAGCCTTGTTGATGGTTGTGATGTGCTTCAAACTAAACACCTCTTTCGTGTAGTATTACAGGTCAGCGCCTGTTATCATTACTAGTATAGCATATCTCTGCGAATATTTCAAGTAGCATTTATAAAATTTTCTGCCGCAAAAAGCTCCGTCCCCACCGGCTGCGGAGGGAACGAAGCACCTTTTATTAAATTTCCGGTTATTGGCGTTTATTTCTTCGCGCCCGCCATCTTTATGATGTCACCGAATTTAAGACGGCTGCCGTTGTGCAGGATTATCATTTCATATACCCTTGCAACTAAAACTGCCACCAGCGCCACGAATACTGCCAGGATAAGAATAGCTACGATGACCTGCGGCAGCGACAGGCTTCCCAGGAGCAGCGCCGACGGAAGCGAGAACGGGGAGCTTATCGGGAAGTAGTAGGAGAACAGCTGCATCGGATTGCTTGCAGCGGCCCCGGTTTCCAGGCTGTCCATGTTGAACATTACCGGGAAGTATGCCAGGTAAAATCCCAGGACTCCCAGGAGCGAATACGGCTGCATGGCCTGGGCGAGATCCTCCATTCTGCTGACGGAAGCGCCGACCAGCGCCGCTATAAGAGCGAAGAACATGAAGCCCAGAATGAATATCACAAGTATCAGAATAAATGTCAGCGGGCTGAGCGTACTGAAGCTTTTGGTTACAGCGTCGGCTATCTCTGCGTTCTGACCCGTCTGGAGCGACGAATCCTGCATGATTTTGAGGATATCCCCGGTAATTCCGAACGGCGCGGTAACAGCAAACGCGATCCCGCCCACCATGCCAAGGATAATGAACTGCATTATCGACACAAGCCCCATCGCCAGGACCTTGCCGATGACCACCGCCAGCGGTCTGACGGAAGTAAGCAGAAGTTCCATGACTCGTGAGGTCTTTTCAGTCGCGATGGACTGTGCCACCGTCTGACCGTATGCAAAGATGAAGATGAACAGTATCAGCGAGAACACTATCGGAACGATGTAGTTTATCATCGACTCGAAAACGCTCCACTCGCCGGCGCCCGCTTCTATCTTGGAGGTCGTGTAATAACGCTGCGTCGCCGCGAAATCCTCCGGGCTAACGCCGAGGTTCAGCATACTGCGGTACTTCATCAGCGATACGACCGTGTTTGAAACTGCGTCCACCGAGCCGCTGTCGGTATCCGGTGAATAATAGGTCTTTACGGCGTATCCTACAACGTCGTCGCCGGACTTCTCCTCTGCGGCAGTGACAAGGACTTTCCCGGCGTCCTCCCGCGAAAGCCTGTCGATAAGCTCCTCGTCGGAGCAGCTGCTCTCAGTCACCGGAACTCCGAGCGTTCCGAGCGCCGCAAAATCCTCTGCGGTCAGGATACCCGTACTGTCGGAAATGTATATCTGCGACAGTTCTATCTCATCTTCTGCGCCGGAATCCCCGGATATCATCTCGTCTGCGCCGAGCCACTTGGGTATCAGATTAACTCCCGCCGTCAACATGGCGACTATAACGCACAGCACCACTGTGCCGACTATAAACGACTTTGTTTTGACGAACTGCACGAACGTGAAGCCGAAAACCTTCTTCCAGCCCCTTGCATTATCACTTCTCATCAGACTCACCAACCTTTTCAATGAATATCTCATTGAGCGACGGCTCACGAAGCTCATATTTTATAAGCGGGATACCGCTGTCCATTATCCTGTGCAGCAGCGCGTGCGCCTGCTCCTCACTGGAAACGTTGTAACTGGAACCGTTCGGGGTTTCCTCCACGGCTGTAAGCCCGCATTCCTGCGCCAGCGGCGTGATATCGCCCTCGCACTTCACCGTCAGCTTCACCCTGCCATAGCCCTTCTTTATCTCGTTGAGGTCGCCCTGGAGCACGGTTTTTCCCTTATTCAGTATCACTATGCCCCGGCAGAATTCCTCGATGGTGGACATCTGGTGGCTGGACATTATAACATACTTGTTTCGCTTTATCTCCTCGCGGATTACGCTCTTGAACAGCTCTGCGTTCACCGGGTCAAGACCGCTCAGCGGCTCGTCAAGTATAAGCAGCTCCGGGTCCGGCGCCAGTGCCGCGATAAGCTGTATCTTCTGCTGATTTCCCTTTGAAAGCTGCTCTGCACGCTTGTCACGGTATTCC
>CAKSHT010000155.1 GCA_934457235.1 uncultured Oscillospiraceae bacterium | reverse complement strand
GAGGTATCCTGGTACTTCTTGCCGACATTCGTCGCGATATTCATTGCAAACGAAGTCTTACCCATACCGGGACGAGCCGCCAGGATTATCAGATCGGACTTGTTCAGTCCGTAGATCCGCCTGTCAAGCTCCTTATACAGCGTGGAAAGTCCGGTGATGGAAGCTCCGCCGCCGGATTTCGCCTGCTTGTAAATATCGTTCAGCGCGTTTATTCTGTCAAGGACTATGCCGCTGATATGGGTCAGTCCCTTTATCTCCGCACCGCTGCGGATATCAAATATCTTCTGCTCCGCGAAGTCTATGAGCGTGTTGGCGTCCTCGGCGCCCTCGTTCGCGGCGTCGATTATATCCTTGGAAGCAAAGATGAGCGTACGCACCATGTACTTGTCAACGATTATCTGCGCGTACTTGGTGACAGTCGAGATACTCGGCACGGCAATCATTATCTTCGTCAGATACTCCTTGCCCTGCTCGGATGTCTCGAAAACTCCCTGACGCATGCAGGCTTCAAGCACCGTTACAATATCGATTTTATCGCCGATCATGAACATATTAAGCATTACGCCATAGATACCGCGGTTGAGTGAAACATAGAAATGATCCGGCTGAAGTATCGTGGCAAGCTCGTTCATCGCCTCGGAATTCATAAGGATCGTTCCGAGGACGGACTGCTCGGCGTCGAGGTTATACGGGATCGTTATCCCGGATAAGTCGTATTCAGCCATTTCAGCCCTCTACAACGCTTACGGTAAACTTGGCGGAAACGCCTGCATACAGCTTAGCTTCTGCCGCGAAATCGCCGAAGCCCTCTATTTTGAGGTTCAGTACGATCTTCTTCTTGTCAACGTCGCAGCCCAGCTCCTGCTTGATGGCAGCGGATACCTCCTTGGCGGTGACAGTGCCGAAGAGTCTGCCGTTCTGACCTGCCTTTGCGCGGACCGTGACCTTCTTGTCCTTCAGCTTCTCTGCTATCTCCTTTGCGTTGGCAACGTCAACGTCTATCTTATGCTGTGCGGAGTCCTTCTGACCCTGGAGAAGATTCAGATTCTTTGCGCTTGCTTCCTGCGCAAGTCCCTTTTTAATGAGGAAGTTGGTGCCGAAGCCGTCCTTGACCTCGTGTACCTCGCCCTTTTTGCCAGTGCCCTTGACGTCCTGTAATAAAATAACCTTCATGTCAATTGACCTCCTTATATCAGTCCTGCGGGAGATTGTCGTAATAGCGGTCTATCGCTTCACGCAGCTTCTGCTCCGCTTCTTCTCTTGTTATGTTGTATATCTGGGCGCCCGCCATCGTCAGATGTCCGCCGCCGTCGTCCTTCTTGTTGCCGATGTTCTCCATCAGCACCTGCACGTTTATCTTTCCAAGGGAACGCGCACTGTAGCTCCAGCCGTTCTCTATCGGATAAACAGTGACTGCTGCGTCTACATCGGTGATATTCAGCATTTCGTCAGCCGCCTGTGAGCATACCACGCGGATATCCTCGAACGACTCGTCAACTACGGATATCGCAAAGCCGCGGTACATCTCCGCCGCTGCTATGACCGCAGATTTACGCATTCTGGATTTCATCGGCGTCGCGAAAAGCTTCTTCACGAGTATCGTATCAGCGCCGAACTTACGCAGCCTTGCAGCCGCCTCGAATGTCGCTTCGCCGGTACGCATGACAAAATCCTTGGTATCCAGGGTTATACCAGCCAGGAGCGCTTCCGCCTCCAGCGGCTGCAACGCCCCGGCGTCGCCGAAATACTGCAGCAGATCCGTCACCATTTCGGAAGCGGAGGACGCATTCGGATCAACCCAGCTTATTACCGCCTGTATCTCGTTGTCCGCCTTGCGGTGGTGGTCTATTACCACAACGTGGCTCGGATCAGCCATTTCAAACAGTTCGCGGCTGTCCACCTTCTTCTCAATGTGCGTATCGACGATGACAAGCAGGGAGCTTTCGGTGAAGCGCACCGCAGCGATCTTCGGCTCGATTATCAGCGGAGGATCGTACTCGGAGAACCGCACCAGCAGCTGCTCGGACAGGTTCTTTACATTTCCGTTGCGGTCAAGTTCGCGGCTGACGCAGGCGTACGCCTGTTTTCCCATGCGGCGTATCGCGCTCGCAAGTCCTATCGCCGCGCCGACGCTGTCGTAATCGCCGTAGCCGTGACCCATTATGTACACGGCGTCCGCAGAGTTTATCAGCACCTTTATACGGTCGGCGGTGATACGTGTTCTCACGCTGCTGCCGTTACGCTCGGTACGCTGTGTCTCGGCGCCGTAGTAATCATACCCGGATTCCTTGCGGACGACTGCCTGGTCTCCGCCTCTGCCTATCGCTTTGTCGAGCGCCTGCCATGCAAAGCTCTCGCTCTCAGAGAGGTTGGAAGCCGTTCTGCCAATACCGATCGACAGCGTTACTGCGGTTCTGTCGTTGACCTTTATCTGGCGCGCACGCTCAAGGAGCTTCACGCGCTCGTCGATCATGCGCTGCACGAAGCGTTCCTCGGCGATAACTATGAACTTGTCGCCGGTTATCTTACGGAGCACCGCGTTCATCTCGGAGAAATAATCCTCCAGCAGACGGTCTATCTGCACGCTGATGAACGTCTTGTCGCTCTCGCGGCTGGTGCCGAGGGTCTCATCGTAGTTATCCACGGAGATTATCAGCACTACCGGCTTTGATTTTCTGTATTCTTCCTGGAGGCTCTTATAGCCCGTGATATCCGTGAAATACAGGATATTCACCTTGTTTGCGGAGTCTATCGCGTTCGTCTGGATAAGCTTTCTGCTGCTGTCCTTGGTGTCTGCGGAGTACACGACCTCACGCGCCGTCACCCTGTACCATCTGCCGTTTATCCTGACCTCCCTGCCGTCGCCGGCAAAGAGCGAGAGATGCTCGGTGGTGAGCGTGTCAATGCTGCTGTCGTCCTCGCTCGGACGGAAGAACGCGTTAGTAAAGCCGTCGTTGCACCAGAGTATCCGGCGCTCGTCGTTTACCAGCGCGACAGGCAGCGGGAAGCTCATGAGCGCCTTGTGGTTGGCGTTGTCGATGGACTTATCCAGCCGGTCGTAATACGCGTACTCGTTAAGACGTATCTGTAACAGCTTGCCGATGGTCAGTCCGGAAACCAGAATAAGAAGCGGCAGAGATATCCAGAACGTCGCCGGATGATCGGAGAACAGAATGACGTCCATCACAACAAGGCATATTACGAGCGCCACTACCAGCGCCAGCAGGATATTGCTCCTGTAAAAATTCTTCAAGGGAATTCCTCCTGTAATAAGACTGCTCCTGCGGTCTTAAATCAATCCGCCTTACTCTGCACTTCCATTATAATAGGAAGTATCATCGGGCTGCGCTTCGTCTTGGAATAGATGTAGTCGCTCAGTGCGTCGCGCATTGCGGATTTGATGTTGCCCCACTCTCGTATATTGCGCTCGCGGCAGTTCTCCATCACCTGCTTCATCAGCTGCTTAGCCTCGTCGATAAGCTCCTCGCTCTCGCGTACGTACACGAATCCGCGGGACACGATGTCCGGACCTGCGAGCACGCATCCGCTCTCGCGGTCGATGGTGGCAACGATTATCATTACGCCGTCCTCTGCAAGGTGCTTTCTGTCGCGGAGGACAACACTTCCGACGTCGCCGACGCCGTAGCCGTCCACCATCACCCTGCCGGAGGGAACGGTGCCTGTGAACTTCATTTCAACGCCGTCTGTTTCAAGCACCTGACCGAGATCCGCGATAAAGATGTTTTCCTCCGGGATACCCATTGCCATTGCAAGCTTGCTGTGCTTCTTGAGGTGCTTGTACTCGCCGTGAATAGGAACGAAAAACTTCGGTTTGGTGAGTGAGATCATCATTTTCAGTTCGTCCTGGCAGGCGTGGCCGGAAACGTGTACCTCGTACATGCTCTCGTAAATTACCTCCGCTCCCTGCTTCATCAGCTCGTTGACTACCTTGGTGACAAGCTTTTCGTTGCCGGGAATCGGGGTAGCTGAAATGATTATGAAATCCATCGGCGTGATGGTGACCTGTCTGTGGTCGCCGCTGGACATCCTGGAAAGCGCCGAAAGCGGCTCGCCCTGGGAACCGGTGGTACATATTACCAGCTTCTCCGGAGGGTACTTGTTGACGTCCTCAATGTCGATGAGCATGCCTTCCGGGATACGGACATAATTCAGCTCGACCGCCTTTGCAATTACATTCGACATACTTCTGCCGGATATTGCGACCTTTCTGTCATGAACGGCAGCCTGGTCGATTATCTGCTGTATTCTGTGGATATTACTGGAGAACGTTGCGATTATTATACGCTTTCCCTCGGCGGAGTTGAACAGGTTCTTGAAGCTCTCTCCGACGGAGCGCTCAGACTTGGTGTAGCCGGGGCGCTCGGCGTTCGTACTCTCGGACATGAGCGCCAGAACTCCGCGGTTGCCAAGCTCGCCGAAGCGCGCCAGGTCGATTATCCCGCCCTCGATGGGGGTGTAATCCACCTTGAAGTCACCGGTGTGGACAATGGTGCCCACCGGGGAGTAGATGGCCAGCGCCGACGCATCGGAAATACTGTGGTTCGTCTTGATAAACTCGATGCGGAAGCTGCCCAGATTGATATGCTGGCCGAACTTTACCACTTTCCGTTTCGTAGTTTTCAGTAAATTATGCTCTTTTAATTTGTTTTCGATAATAGCAATGGTCAGCTTGGTCGCATAGATGGGCACGTTGACCTTTTTCAGCACATACGGCAGCGCGCCGATGTGATCCTCATGTCCGTGAGTGATGATAAAGCCCTTCACCTTCTGGATATTTTCCTCCAGATAAGAC
>CAKSHT010000154.1 GCA_934457235.1 uncultured Oscillospiraceae bacterium | reverse complement strand
TATCATATCATCGCTGAGCTTCATTGCAAGCTCAGCGCCCAGCCACGAGCCGAGCAGCGCAAGCGCCACTGCCGGTGCGGTTGTACGAGCGTTTATGTACCCCATTTTTCCGTAGCGTATCGTTGCGAGGGTAGTTCCCATTGCGGAGCTTATCTTGTTCGTTGCAACCGCGTTTATCGAAGGAACTCCCGAAATCAGGTATGCAGGCAGTGAAATGAACCCTCCGCCGCCTGCAATCGCGTCAACGAATCCGGCAAGACCAACCAGCGGGCAGACTATCAGGAATGTCAGAAAATTAAGTTCAACCATTGAAATTCTCCCTGTCTGCGTAACCCTTTGACCGGTCGATAACATTGACGAGCGGTTTTCCAGAGAGGTACCTTGATATATTGTCCGCACATATCGCGGCTATCCTGCGTTCCACCTCCGGAAAATGCCCGAAAGACGGTCCGGAGATATGTGGGGTTATCAGCACGTTTTCCATGTCCCACAACGGGGAGCTTTCCGGGAGCGGCTCAAGCGCGAATACGTCAAGCACTGCGCCGGAGATATTGCCGCTTTTAAGCGCGGTTATCAGTGCGGTTTCGTTTATCAGCGAGCCTCTGCCGACATTTACAAGTACAGCGCCGCGTTTCAGAAGAGTTATCTGTTTTTCGGACAGCATCCCGACTGTTTCGGGAGTATGCGGCAGGCAGCATATCAGCAGGTCTGTTTCCGGAAGGAGTTCCTCGATCATATCCATGCCGAAAACACGGTCAAAGCCGTGTGTCGGAACAGGTGACCGCCGTATTCCCGTCACTTTCATTCCAAATGCGCGGAGCTTTTCTGCGGTGGAAGTCCCGATATCTCCGCAGCCGAGGATAAGCGTGTTTCTTCCGTAAAGCAGATTCCCATGCGGGATTTCCTGCCATATATGCCGCCGCTGCTGTTCACGGTACTGGAACAGATTACGGCTCAGAGTCAGCACTCCGCCGATGATGTATTCCGAAATGACCTCGCCGAATGCTCCCGTAACGTTCGTGATTATTACGTTATCCGGAATATGTGAAAGAAGCTTTTCAACTCCGGCGTTTGTGGATTGCAGAAGCTTCGCACCGGAAAGATCCTCCGGAGGCTGACCTACGATGATATCAGCGCCGGGTACTGCTTTGGTTCCGGAAAACACTTCGCAGCCCACCGCCGCTCTTATTATAAGCTTCACATTTTCCACAGAAAACGGAGCGTTTATCCATATTTTCATATTATACTCCGAAAAAAGAGGATACAAAATGTATCCTCTTCAGTTTCTTACTCAGCAACAGCAACAACAGTCGTTTTCTTCTTCGGCTTCTGCATATGTCTTACAATGCAGGAAAGCGTGAAGTTTATCACGAAATAGATCACGCAGGCAAGCCCGCAGAGCACGAATACATCAGATACGTTCTGCGTGCTGAGTCCCGTGAAATTCGGGGAGATCTGTATAAGCTGGAACGTCCTGCCCATAAGTTCCGCAGTAGCGATATTCGCGATGTAGGAAGTGTCCTTTACTGTGGTGATGACCTGGCTGAGCAGTGTCGGAACGATATTCCGGAACGTCTGCGGGAGGATGATCAGCCACAGCGTCTGAAAGAAGTTGAATCCCTGCGAATACGCCGCCTCGAACTGCCCTTTCGGGATAGAGTTCAGACCGCCGCGGATTATCTCCGCAATTACCGATGAGGTGAACAGCACCAACGCGATTATCGCCTTGAACAGCACTGCAAGCTCCGTTCGGGAAAGCCCGAAGAACTTGGATACATCCTGCGGGAATTCGATGGACGGGAAGAACACCAGTCCTATGAATATCCACAGCATGAGGGGGGTATTCCTGAACACCTCGATGTATGCCGTGGCGATGTATTTGAATACTTTTGTCCAGCCATTTGTGCAGTAATTGCGGGCGAGCGCAAGCACGGTGCCTACGATTATTCCCAGGACTACCGCAAAGAATGCGATACCTAAAGTGAAACCTACGCCTTTCAGAATATACAGCAGTACATTACCGTTGCTTATCATCCTCAGGCTGCCCATAAGTTCTTCCATCAGTGCTCGCCTCCTTTGCCGCTGATTATCATGTCAAGCTCGGCGTCCGTGATATCGTCAGCCTTTTTCTGAACCGGAACAGATACTGTATCCCTTGCTTTGAGTTTCTTCTCCCAGTGCGAAGCCAGCATGGACAGCGGGAAACAAATCGCGAAGAAGATGATACCACCTATTATGTAGCACTGACCAGCCGCAGAGCCTGTACCCTCGCCGACTGCGAAAGCGTTCGTGCGGGATATGAGATCCACCGCGCCGCCCGCAAGAAACATACAGGAGGTGTTCTTGATGAGATTCACAACCTGGTTCACCATGGGAGGAAGAATTATCTTGATGGTCTGCGGAAGAATAATGTACCACATGGTTGCAATCTGCCCGAACCCCTGCGAATATGCCGCTTCTGACTGTCCCATCGGCACGGACTGTATTCCAGTGCGGATGACCTCGGAGATATATGCTCCGTGGTAAATGCCAAGCGCGATTATTCCGCATATCAGCGCTGAAAAGCCTTTCACTCCGGAAAATGTCACGGCATAGAACAGAAACAGTGCCTGGAGCATTACCGGGGTGTTCTGGATTATTTCGACGTACACCCTTGCGATAACGCGCAGCGGCTTTGTATGACTTGTCGCCATCAGTCCGATGACTACGCCGATGATCATTGCGAGCGCAAGTCCGAATAATGCCATCAGCAGCGTCGAGATCGTTCCGTCGATGAAGGTCTGCCGATGAGTCCACACCAGCCCCCATTTTTCTGCGTCAAACATTTTATCCCCTCCCTTGAATAATGGCGGCAGCTTGTTCAACTGCCGCCATTGTCGATTCTATTTAGTATCAGTTCAGACCAAATTCTGTGATAAGTCCGTCAATTGTGCCGTCCTCAAGCCAGCCCTTGATGAGCTCGTCTATCTTGGAGGAAAGCGGAGAATCCTTCTTGGTGGCAACGCCGTATTCCTGCGGAGAGAACGTATCTGTGATGTAGTCGCGGTCATCAGTCTTGTATGTTGCAAGGATGGACTTATCAACGCAGAATGCGTCAACTGTTCCTGCGGTCATAGCATTGGAGATAGCCGGGTAGTCGCCGAACTGCTCAAAGGAAGTTCCGTTGGAATCAAAAGAAGAAATATCAAAGTCAGCGGAGGTTTCGGGCAGCGCATAGTCGCCGAGCAGTCCCTTTTCGGTCATTGCCTTGACCAAAGCATATGCAGAGGTGGAGCCGGTGGAAACGCCGATTTTCTTTCCTACAAGACCGGAGAGGTCGGTGATTCCGTCAGCCTTTTCAACGAGCACGGTAACAGCGTCGGTGTAGTAGGGCGTGGAGAAATCCCAGCTCTTCTTGCGCTCCTCCGTGATAGTGAAAGTCGCGAGAACGCAGTCGAGATCACCGGAATCCAGAAGTTCTGTTCTGGTAGCAGCGGTGACGGTGGTGAACTCAACGTCATCATAACCAAGGCTGTCGGCAAGTTTCTTTGCGATTTCGATCTCCATGCCCTCATACTCGCCGGAGAGCGGATCCTTGAAGCCGAAGCCCTTGACTGCGTCCTTTACGCCGACCTTCAGTACGCCGCCGGATACAACAGTATCATCTGCTGCTGAGCTGTCTGCCGCTGAGGAACTTTCTGCGTTTGACGGCGTGGTTGAAGAACTTGAACCGCCAGCGGAGCTAGCGCAGCCTGCAAGGGAGAAGATCATTGTTCCGGCAGCGAGAGCTGCAAATATTTTTTTCAGTTTCATAGTTGATTACCCTTTCTCATTTAGTTTTTTATAGTCAGCCCTGCGGCTGTATCAACGAATTATTTTGCTTAAGAACGCCTTAGTGCGCTCATTCGTGGGGTTCGTGAAGAAGTGTTCGGGAGTTCCCTCCTCAAGTATCCTGCCGCCGTCCACGAAAACTATCCTGTCGGCGACCTCCCGGGCGAAACCCATCTCATGTGTGACTACCACCATGGTGAAGTTCTTTTCGTGGGAAAGCTCGATCATTACGTCGAGAACTTCCTGAACCATTTCAGGATCGAGCGCCGATGTCGGCTCGTCGAAGAATATCACGCGGTTCTGCATGGTGAGCGCCCTTGCGATAGCGATTCGCTGCTGTTGTCCACCGGAAAGCGTAGTCGGGTAGACGTTCGCTTTTTCCTCCAGACCAACGCGTTTCAGGTACTTCATCGCTGTTTGCTCGGCTTCGAATTTCGGCACTTTTTTCAGCTTCATCGGAGCGAGAGTCAGGTTTTCCATTACCGTCATGTGCGGGTACAGGTTGAACTGCTGAAATACCATTGAGGAGTGAACCTTATTTATAAATGCCCTGCGCTTTCTGCTCATCAGGTGATTGTGAACGTATACTTTTCCGGAGGTAGGCTCCTCAAGGTAATTCATGCACCGGATAAGCGTGCTTTTTCCGGAGCCGCTGGGTCCGATTATTACAAGCTTTTCTCCTTCCTTGACATGAAGGTTGATCCCTTTAAGAACTTCAAAATCCCCGAAGCTTTTATGTACATCTTCCAAACGTATCATAGAGCTGTCCTTTCCCTGTGTTCCTTGTGTTCCGGACTATCCGGATTTGTTTTTATGTTTAGATTATACACGGCAATTTGCAAGTTGTCAATATATAAAATTCATTTTTATGAAAAATGTGCAAGATTTATAATATAATCTTGCACAATATATTGAAAATGACATAGTACAAATTCTTGCGTCATGGTGAGAAAAAGCGGTACAAACCGCCTTGATACCCCGATCTGTCCCGCCGAAGCTGTATTATTCATCAGCACTCGCGAATGAATTTGTTTTGAGTGAGTATTTCGTGGAAATGAATTGGCAAAAGACTATTGTTCGTATTATGGCAGAAAGTCATTTGCTGATTTGTACATGAAATCTGTTAGACTGCGTAAAGCGGCTCTTTTCCGGATTCAGTGAGCTTTCTGTCCGCGTCGATTATCAGGCACTCGTAATTCACCATGG
>CAKSHT010000153.1 GCA_934457235.1 uncultured Oscillospiraceae bacterium | reverse complement strand
AATAAAGGAGTTCGCCTTGACTGATATTATTGCGATAGCGGGACCGACGGCATCGGGCAAGACCGCGCTCGCGGTGGAGATTGCAAAAAGAATCGGCGGCGAGATTGTGTCTGCCGACAGCATGCAGATATACACCGACATGGATGTCGCGAGTGCAAAGGCTACGCCGGAGGAACAGCAGGGGATACCGCACCATCTGATGGATTTCCTCGACCCGTCGGAGAGCTTTTCGGTAGCCGACTGGGTGAAAATGGCGGGCGTGTGCGCCGACGATATCCTTTCCCGCGGGAAGATACCGGTGATATGCGGCGGCACGGGGCTGTACATTTCATCGTTCGTGGATAATTTACAGTTCGACGAGAGCGAGTGCGATTACGGATTCCGCGACGAAATGCGGAAATATGCCGGGGAAAACGGCGCGGAAGCCCTGTTGGAGAAGCTCCGGGAGGTAGACCCGGAGACCGCTGCGGAGCTTCACGCGAACAACGTTTCAAGGGTTATCCGGGCGCTGGAGGTTTACAGGACGACAGGGCATACCATCGCGGAAGCCAAGCGCGCTTCAAGGAACGCGCCGTCGCCGTACGAGTTCATCTTGCTGACGCTGGATTTCGAGCGGCGCGAGCAGCTCCATGAGCGCATCAATCGACGCGTTGACCTGATGATACAGAACGGACTGGAGCAGGAGGCACGGGCGTGCTTTGAACAGACGGAGCGCCCGACGGCGGCGCAGGCGATAGGCTGCAAGGAACTGTATCCATACTTCCGGGGCGAACGTACCCTCTGTGAGTGCGTGGAGGAGCTGAAGCTCCGTACCCGGCAGTACGCAAAGCGCCAGCTCACCTGGTTCCGCAGGGACAGCAGATTTCACAGGATCATGGTCTGCCCCGGCGACGGACTCCCGGAGATCGTCGATAAGGCGTCACGGATAATTGACGGCGAGCTATAAAGTAAATTACAATATATGTAAATAAATTGCTGATAATACCAGATAATTCAGAAAAAGATAAAACTTTTTCTGAATTTTTTTTAAATTTCTCAAAAAAATTATAGCTTTTTTTGAAAAAGTATGTTATACTAGTCTATATAGGAATAGCTATGCAGTCATTCACTGAATGCTGGCGCCTATTTTGGGGTACTGGGGAAAATCCCAGACGTATTGAATTGCAGAGAGAGAAAAGGTGATTTAGTATGGCAAAAGACATTAATTTACAGGACGTGTTCCTTAACCAGGCAAGAAAGGACAAGATCCCGGTAACGATCTACATTACCAATGGATTTCAGTTCAAGGGCGTGGTAAAGGGCTTTGATAACTATACGGTGATCCTTGATACCGATGGAAAGCAGAATCTTATCTACAAGCACGCGATATCCACCATCACTCCGTTAAAGCCCATCTCTATCCTTGACGCCTATGAGAAGGCTGACGAAGACTAATGGAATCCAGGTGGACGTCGTTAATCATCATCGTGCTGTCCCTGTTCGTTTTCGTGTTCTTTATCGGTCAGGTCTTTTTCGCTGACGGCGGTAAGGTCACGACGGAAACCGCATACACCTACAGCATGACCGAGGACGTTCCGTTTGAGGGCGTGTTCCTGCGGGACGAAACTGTGGTTTACAGTTCTGGCAGCGGCGTTCTGGATTATGAGCACTCCGATGGCTCGAAGGTCGGCAAAAGCTCCGTCATCGCAAGGCGCTATCGCAGTGAGGCGGATATCGAGCGCCGCCGTGAGATCGAGGAGATAAACGAGCAGATTGATGTGCTAACCGACGCCCAGAAGCTCGCTGGCACGGATAACAATCAGCTTGAGAATATTTCCAGCCAGATAAATGAGCGTCATTCAACGATAATCGGCAGCCTGATCGAGGGGGACTATTCCTCCGCCCAGGCGCAGGAGACCGCGATACTCGGCGTACTCTCAAAGCGCGAGATATCCCGCGGGGACGTCAGCAGCTACGAGGGCAGGATTGCCGCGCTTCGAAGCCGCGCTTCGCAGCTTGAAGCCATGCTGTCCGGCGACGTCACGGATATTTATGCGGACGGGACAGGCTATTTCGTCAGCAACGTTGACGGCTATGAAAGTAAACTTTCGATGGCGGATTCTGAAACCATCACAGCGGACGAGATCGACAGCATAGTCGATAAGCCGAACCTCGGAACAAGCTCCGGCGCCGTCGGTAAGCTCATTGCGGACTATCGCTGGAGGGTCGCGGCGGTAATAAACAGCGACAAGTTGTTCGGCTGTTACGAGGGAAGCACGGTGACTCTGCGGGTGCGCAGCGATCCGACGCCCATCGAAGCGGAGATAGTTTCGATAACCGATACCGGCAGAAACGACGGCATGTCAGTGTATGTATTCGAGTGTGATACGCTCACATCGTCGGTGGTATCCGGCAGGACGGCGCAGTTCAAGTACATAATCAACAGCTACGGCGGACTGCGTGTGTCACGCAGCGCGCTACGGTTCAATGAGAACCAGGAACGCGGCGTGTTCGTTGTGGTCGGCGGAAAGCTCGTTTTCAAGAAGATCAACGTTGAGTACTGGGGCGACGATTACCTCATCTGCACCCAGGAGGACGACAGCGATTATGTGAAATTATACGACAGAATAGTAACAGAAGGCAAGGATTTGTATGAAGGAAAAGTTGTTGAGTAACACCCAGACAAGCTTTGACGACATAAAAGAAAGCTATGCCAGGATCTGTGAAAACATAGAAAAATCAAAGTCTGCCGCCGGGCGCACCGATGAAGTGCGGCTGATGGCGGTGACAAAGACGGTGTCCCCGGAGCGCATAAACTATGCGATAGGGCTGGGGATAGACCTGCTCGGTGAGAACCGCGTGCAGGAGTACATGGACAAGCGCGGGCAGTACCAGCCGGCGGAGGTGCACTTCATCGGCGGATTGCAGAGCAACAAGGTCAAGTACATCATCGACAAGGTTTCAATGATACATTCCGTGGATAATCTGCGGCTTGCAGAGGAGATAAGCAAGCGAGCGGAGCAGCACGGGCTGGTCATGGATATACTCGCCGAAATAAACATCGGCGGGGAGGAAACAAAAGGCGGCGTCACGCCCGCAGGCGCAGAGGAATTCTGTGCGCAGGTGCGGGAGCTGCCGCACATCAGGCTGAGAGGTCTGATGACGATACCGCCGCCCGGCTGCGGAGAAAGTACCTTTGCGGATATGCAGAGGCTTTTCGGCGACCTGAGCGCGGATAAGTCCGTAAATCCGGACGGCGCGTTCGATACGCTCTCCATGGGGATGTCGGGAGACTACGAAACGGCGGTAAGGCATGGCGCAACGATAGTCCGGATAGGCTCCGGGCTTTTCGGATACAGAAAATATTTATAATTGGGAGGAAATATCATGGCATTCAGCGATTTATTTGCAAAGTTCAGACAGAATGACGAGGAGTTCGAGGACGAGGGCTACACCAGCTACGACAATTCTTCTTCAGCTGTTACCGAGGAAGAAGCCGAGGCTACCACAAGATTTACAGCTCCCCGCGCAAGCGAAAAGGTCCTCAACCTGCACAACAGCGGCTACCACGGTGCTTCTGTCAAGGTTATCCAGCCCCTCAAGTACGAGGATATCATGAAGGAGCCGGTACGCTTCCTGAGGGAGAACACCAGCGTTGTCCTGAACCTTGAGAAAGTAGCAAGCGTTGATTCCAGAAAGAGGATCGTAGACTTCATGGCAGGCGTTGTCGCAGCTATCGACGGCCGTATCGTAAGAATTGCAGAGTGCACGTACTTTGTAGTTCCGAGATCCGTTGACCTCAGCGGCGATATGATGGAAACCGAGCAGTTCTGAGCATGAACCCCGGGCTGCTTAACGATGAGGAGCGTTTCCTTTCCGCTCACATAGCCGACCTCCAGAGGGCGGCGGAGCGGACGGGCGCGCCGAGGTTTTCGGCATTCCTTAACGAGCGCGAGGCGGTCGTCGCCAGGTGTGCCGTAAAAGGGAAGCCTGTGTTCTTCGGCGGCTACGACGGAGCGATGCGCACTGTGTGCGGCTTCGTGGAGGGAACGTATGCGCAGGAGCTCCAGCCGGAGGATATATTTCCGGTGAGCGCCGTAACATTCAGCTTCAGAAAGAGCGACACGCTGACGCACCGGGATATCCTGGGCGCGCTGATGTCGCTGGAGATAAAACGGGAGCTGCTCGGGGATATTCTTACTGCGGATGGCTATGCCGTCGTGTTCGTCCATGAAAACGCCGCCGGACTGGTGAGCGCGGTGGACAAGATCGGCAGGGTCGGCGTATCCGCGGAGATCGGCGTGACAAAGCCGCTTCCACAGCAGAAGATACAGCGCATGGAGGTCACGGTCTCCTCGCTGAGACTGGACTGCGTGGTGAGCGCCGCCGTAAATACTTCAAGAGAAAGATCCGCATCGCTCATTAAATCGGGCATGGTCAGTGCGGACTTTTCACCATGCACGAATGTAAGTGCAGAGGTCAAGGAAAATACCGTGATATCAGTCCGGGGAAGCGGCAGATACCGCCTTGCCGGGATTTCCGGAGAGACCCGGAAGGGGAAGCTCCGTATAACTATCGAAAAATATCTCTGATTCCAGAGTGACACATATTCGTATCGCCAGCCGCATTGCGGTTTTCAGGAAGGAAGTACATTAAAAATGAATGCAAAGGACATTTTGTCAAGACGTTTCGAGAAGGCTACCTTCAACGGATATAAGACAGACGACGTAGACGAGTTCCTGCGTGAGATATCCAGCGAGTATTCACAGCTCCAGAAGGACAAGAACGAGCTTGAAAGGAAGCTTGAAGTGCTTGCCGACAAGATACGCGAGTACCGCGACGACGAGGACGCGCTGAAAGACGCGCTGCTGCTTGCGCAGAAGCAGGGAAACCAGATCGTGAACGACTCCAAGGCAGCCGCAGAGAAGCTCCGTACTGAAACGCAGGAGGCGGTTGACAAGCAGCTTGCCGAGGCTCAGGCAAAGGCGGACAAGGTGACAGCCGACGCCGACGATTACGCAAAGCGCATGACCAAGGAGACCAACGAGCGCGCCGACAAGAT
>CAKSHT010000152.1 GCA_934457235.1 uncultured Oscillospiraceae bacterium | reverse complement strand
TTTTTTTATAGGCGACCTCTGAAAATCTGCTCGCGTCCCGGTTTTCAGAGGCTTCCAGATATTAAAACGGTACTGATTTTTAACACTCATGAAGCAAATTGCGACAATTAGGAATAAACCATTGACAATTCGAAGCCGAAATGGTATAATATTGTAATAAGGGAAATCTATAAAAACGGTTTGAAAATGGAAATGGGCAGAGTGTGCTGAATTGCAGGGGAGTCCGATTAAGCAGGCGGTACGCTATATACATTTTTACTCACACGAGATTTTTGTAGGTGACCATACGGATTAAAAATGTGCTTTAATGTTCGAAGCTGTATCGTCAGCAGCGTGATCACCGGGAGGAAAAAGAATGAAACGATTTATCAGTATTTTCACGGCGGTTGCCGTCGCTTTAACTCTGATGATGTCAGTTATGCCGATGACGGTTTTCGCGGCATATAAGCTTACCAAAACTGACGGAAGTGCTATTCCGGCAATAATAGACGTTGGTGAAAGCTTTAAGATCAAGGTTGACGGTGCAGAAGTTTATTTTTATTCGGATAATAAAGATGTGGCGACAGTCGGCAAAAGAAACGGTGTGCTTACTGCGGTAGGTCCGGGAAGCGTGAAGATAAGGGGTGTGAATCAATCCACGGGAAAGACTATTGCCACAGATACGATTAAAGTTTGTCTGCGTGCGACAAGCGTCACGCCGTCTGAAAGTGAAATATACCTTACAGACATAGGAAGCACTGCGGAGATATCGGTGGCTCTGACTCCGTCAAATTCCACGGATATTATAAGATATGTCAGCTACAACAAGGACGTTGCAACCGTTAACATGAATACCGGTGTTGTGACCGCTGTGGGCGAGGGTACTGCAACCATTACGATTTATTCAAAAAGAACTGCTGCCTCATCCGCAGATGATGAAGGAACCCTGACAGCCACAGTCAGGGTGACAGTCGGAAAATTCCTGAGCAGCGTTTCAGCGCGCACAGACCAGACGATAGAGGTAAAGTTCACCCAGGAAGTCAGCAGCCTGACGGCTGACGAACTTATTCTGCAGGAGTCTTCTGCGACGAGTTGGATGAAAATCAAAAGCGTGACGAAGCTCAGTTCTGACACTTATCTGATACAAGTGGATCCGAACTATAAGATGTCGGATAAAAAATACACCCTTACGATGAAGAAAACCGGCAGCAAGCTGGAGTTTGACGGCACAACGAACACCTGCGTCCATGACTGGCAGGAGACCGGGGAGATACCTCCGAACTGCACCAGCTGCAAGCAGATAATCATGGAATGCAGCCTGTGCCAGATGAAGAAAAATGTGCCGGACGAAACTGTAAAAGCGCTCGGACATAACGAAACTAAAATAGTAGTAGACATACAGCCAACTTGTAAATCGTATGGACATCAGTATTATGTCTGCAATCGCTGCAATTTAGCCGTTGAGTCCAGAATAGAGAAGCTGGAGCACAATTACGTTGAAACCAGTCAGCGCATTCCGGCTACCTGTGTGGAGCCTGAATATATCGTTATGAAGTGCTCCGTCTGTGACGCAATCGAGAAGATCCCGGTTGCAGGCGAACTCAGGGACCACAGTTTCGATGAAAACGGGATATGCACTGTTTGCGGAGTTTACCGTATTTCAAACGAAGACGAGCTTTTCAGGTTCTCCGAAGCCGTTAACGGCGGAAAAGTGAATATCAATGCGCTGATGACCGACAATGTAATATGCACCCGCGCCTGGACGCCCATAGGCACATACAATAAACGCTACAATGGAACATTCGACGGCTGCGGACACACGATAAGCGGACTTCACGCTGACACCAGGGATAACAATGTAGGTCTGTTTGGCTTCATAGGCTCAGGCGGCTCAGTTTCGCAAGTCGGTCTAATTGATTCGTCTGTCACGGGAAAAAATGAGGTCGGCGGCATCGCCGGGCGTAATTCAGGCACAATAAGCAGCTGCTTCTCCATTGTGGAACTTAAGGCAGATTGTTACGTCGGCGGTATCTGCGGCACTAACTACGGAAATATCGAAAACTGCTACAGCATTGTTAAGATGGAGAGTAAGCAAAGCGGCGGCGGAGTATGCGGCAGTGAAACAGACACCAGCAAAATTTCAAACTGCTATTATAACAGCGATATATACAGATTCAACAATGGCATCGGCACGGGCGTTTCCACATTTGACATGATATCTGAAAATGCACTGACGCTGATGAAGCTTGACAGTAAGATATGGGACGTCAAGCCATACGACAACACGACTTTGTATTTCCCGGGTTTTAAGGATACGTCCGTTTTCCCGGCTTATGAGTATGACGTAAGACTTACCATCGACTGCGCGGGGGCTGAACCGTTTACCGTTGCAGACTTACCGGCATTCACGCTTGACGCGCAGATAAAACTCGGCGAAAGCTTCGGTTATTTCTCGGTACTTTCCGATGGCAATGCTGATAAGCTGGAGCTTTATTCTGACAATGTGAAGCTTTCCGCAGTCGTGACATATGATTCAGACGGCGCTGAAGCCGAAGTCGCCGACAGGTTTGAACCCGGGGAGCGTTCGTTTGTTGTGAAGTTCACCGGAAATGCACTGTTTAACGGAAAGTCTGCGGAAAAAACGATCAATCTGGTTCCTGTTGAACTGACTGCTTCCGACTTTGTTTTCAGCGCTCCGATTCTTCCCGTTGAATACAGCGGTATGGCGCATACTGCAAGCGTAGTTCCTGCGGCCGGTGTGACCGGAGTCGGTAAGATAACGTTGAAGTATTTCGATGAGAACGGCGGCGAAACTCAGCCGATATTACCCGGCGTCTATACTGTAAAAATCGACGTTGAAGCAGGGAGCGTTTATCCCGCTGTTAATGGGCTTACCGATGAAAGCTGGAAATTCACCGTCGGAAAAACGACCCTCACAGCAGATGATATCAGATTTACGCCGCCCGCAGAACTCAGCTACAGCGGCAGTGCAAAGGCGGCTTATGTGACATCAGGCCGTCTTCCGGAGGAAGTAAACGAGCTTCTGGAAGTGAAGTACTTTGATGAAAACAACAACGAAGCCGAGCCGATAACACCCGGGACCTACACCGTCAGCGTAAGCGTGAATGAATCCGGCAACATCGCCGGAACGACAGTTCCGTTTACCTCCGGCGACTGGAACTTTACTATCGTTAAGGCGGTAAAAATCATTCCCGATGTGGAACTGCCCTATATATGGACGGATATAGGCAATAAGTCAGTGGAAATAAAAGGACTGCCTGACGATACCGGAGACATGGAAGAACCGGTCGTTGTGATAGATGAGCCCGATCCAGATGTTTTCACTCCGGATTCTGTATCTTTCAGCAATGGTATCCTTAATTTCGATATCCCGACAACTGATTCATCATCTGTTGGAAAATCTTCGAAAATAACCATAACGCTGAAGACGCAGAATTACGAAGATATGACATTCTCAGTCAATATCCTGATCACTGACCAAAAGCCGCAGCAGGCTCCGGAATGCGTGGTGTCCGTTCAGCAGGTGAGCACAACTTCTTTCAATGTAGTAATAGAGCCGATCGACGGCGCGGAATACAAATTCAACGACATTAGCTGGAGCTTAAAAAATGTGTCTGGCTTTATTGGACATGACACGGAAGTTGTTGCATATATCCGCATGAAGGAAACATCGGAGTATTCCGCAAGCGATGCGGCGTCAGCTACCGTCAGGACCGGTCACGGTGAGCTTACTCATCACGAAGCGGTTTCCTCCACCTGTACCGTAAATGGAAATATCGAGTACTGGTCATGCGACTGGTGCCAGAGATATTTCAGCGATCCTGACGCGAAGAATGAGATCACCCTTGAAAGCACGGTGCTCCCACTCGCAAAGCACATTTCAGAAGATTACAATGATTTCAAAGAAGCCGAATGCGGGATACCCGGGTACCGTACCGAGGTAGTTTACTGCACTGTGTGCAATGAGGAACTGTCAAGGACAAGAGTAGATATTCCCGCTCTGGAACATAAGGCCAGCAAAATACTGAGAGACAACGAAGTGCCTGCAAAGTGCGAAGCACCTGGTTCTTATGATGAATATACAAAGTGCTTGCGGTGCGGTGTCGAGCTTTCCAGAGAAACCGTGACAGTGCCCAAACTAGAGCACGTCTGGTCTGTGGAATATCAGAAAGACCGGAACGGTCACTGGCATATCTGTAAAAACTGCAGCCAAGTTTCCGAAGTTCAGCCGCACATTTCTGGCGGTCCTGCGACTTACACTTCCCCGGAGATATGCACCGTGTGCGACTATGAAATAACACCGAAAAAAACAAGCGGCGGTTCTGGCGGAAGCTCCGGAGGATCAGGCGGCTCCGGCAAGGGCGGCGCGGAGAAACGCAAAGAAACTCTGCCATTCATGAATGGAGGCGGCGGAAGCTGGAAAGACATCGCATCAATGCTGGAAGAAATTGCACCGGGAAGCAGTGCGGTCATCGAACTGAACGGCAATACCGATGTTCCGGAAATGGTATTCGCTGCGATGGTCAAAAACAGCCTTACGACTGAATTTGCGCTTGACAGCACAAAGAGCTGGGTGGTTGACGGATCAAGGCTCAATGCTGTTTCTGACGCGGATTTCTCCATTCTGCCAGGGAACAATGATAAGAGCAGCCTGCGCGGAATTCCGGGCGCTGATCTGAAAATTTCCGGCACGGATATCACCGCCGGTTTAAAGCTGAATTTCAGGAAACAATTTGCGGGTTATTTCGCAAATATTTACAGGCTGGCCGACGGGGAACTGCGGTTCCTGAAATGTGCTAGAGTTGGCGAAGACGGTTCTGCTATACTGTCCGGCACAGATTCTCAGGGCGAATATATCGTTATGGTGTGCGCCTGCAGCGACCTTCCCGGCGACATGAACAATGATGGCGTGCTGAATGCGTTGGACGCGTCTGCTGTACTGAAATACATCGTTGGAATGGAGACCGCCGCAAATCCGGAGGTTTCCGACCTTAATGGAGATAATACCGTCAACGCGCTTGACGCTTCTGTTATTCTGAAAAAAGCAGTAGGATTTTAACTGAAATGAACAG
>CAKSHT010000151.1 GCA_934457235.1 uncultured Oscillospiraceae bacterium | reverse complement strand
GTCTTACAATGCTTCTGGTGTGCATTAAAGACGGGTGATGTATGCGCTCCACGCATCACAGCTTATATTGACTTTACGGCATATATGTGATATAATTGTGTTAGCAAAAGGCTTTATTGCGCAAAAGGATCGGAGATAAAAATGGAAAGAATCCTGTCTGTCATACTGGCGGTAGTAACTGCCCTGAATGCAATAACATTACCTGTTGCCGCAGCAGATCCTGTTTCATGCGTCGTTTCCGTATACAATGACCGCAACGGACTTCCGACGGGAGAAGCAAATGCTGTTGTACAGACACCGGACGGATACATCTGGATAGGAAGCTACGCCGGGCTTATACGTTACGATGGAACGGAGTTCAGAAATTTCAGCGATGAGGGGCTTATCCCAACGTCTACTGTGCGCTCGCTTTATGTAGATACGACCGGCAGGCTGTGGATAGGTTCCAATGATAAGGGCGTTTATGTAAGGGAAAACGGCTCGTTTGTGCAGCCAGAAGGTCAGCCGGACGACAGTATACTCTGTGTCAGGAACTTCACTGAAAATCCCGGCGGAGAAGTGATCGTTGCATCCTCTACGGGAATGGCGTGCATTTCCAACGGGAAAATGAAAGTGTTCAATGACGAGCAGTTAAAGGGAGTGACCTTTTATTCCGCTGCCGTCGATAAATACGGAAGAATATGGGCCTCGGTAAATACCGGCGCGGTAGTATTGTCTGCGGACGGCAGGCTTATCGATCATATCAGCAGCGATGTGTTTTTCCCCGATGAGGACATATATTGTTTCAGTACCGGCTATGACGGCGTGATATGGTGCGGTTCAGACGGGAACACCGTTGCCAGAATAGACTTTACCGGACAGAACCTTTCAAATTCAGATATTGTTGTTGATTTGTTTGACACTGGTGGAATATCCACAATAAACAGCATCATGTCAACGGCGGACGGAAGCGCGATGATAAATGCCCTGAACGGCTTCGGAATAATAGACAGTGACGGAAAACTGACCGTATTTGATGAAACACAGAGCGCCGCGTCGGTCATGAGCTCCTGCATTGATTATGAGGGAAACGTGTGGCTGGCATCGGCTGAAAACGGCGTCATAAATTATTCGCAGGGCAGCTTCATATATCCGGGATTAAAATCAGACCTTTCAGATTACCGCATTAACACGCTTACAAAATCGCACGACCTGTTTTATATAGGAACCGATAAGGGACTGCTGATTTACGATGCTGACTGGAATCCGGTAAAGAACGAACTTACGGCCAGACTTGACGGCATAAGGGTGCGTAATATCATCAGCGGAAGCGATGGACGCGTGTGGATAGCCTCGTATTCTCACACACCGGTACTGTGTTTTGATCAGGACGATGGCTCGGTTACTTCGTGGAGCGCAGAAAGCGGATTGAGCAACGACAGTGCACGAGTTATCACGGAACTGTCCGACGGAACTATCGCAGTGGGAACGCAGAACGGTGAAAATCTTATCCGACGTGATGGAACAGTTGAACAGGTCGAGGGTCTGGGGCACATCGCGATACTTTGCATGCTGGAAACATCCGATGGTTCTCTTCTCATTGGAACGGACGGCGGCGGGATTTACGAACTGAAAAACGGTGAGCTGTCATCATTCGGCAGCGGAAATCCCGCCAGCGGAGTTATTCTCAGAATGATAAGGGATTCCCAGGACGGCTGCTATTTCATAAGCACTGGCAGCGGACTGGAATACTATGACGGAACCGGATACCGTGCTCTTGACAACCTTAAAAAGCAGGCAGGAAATATCTTCGATATGTACCTGCGCGACGGAAAGCTGTATTGCCTGCAAAACAACGGGATAATGGCGTTCGACAGGCAGGATGTTATTGACAACAACGGCGCGGCGGGCTTAGATTTCGGCTTCAACAACGGACTTTCCGGCTCGCTTTTTGCCAACACATGGCACTGGCTCTCCCCGGAAGGTAGCCTGTATATTTCCACCAAAAACGGTATAAGCATATTCGATTTTCAGCAGCCGGAGTCGGTGCTCCCGAAGTGCATTGTGAACCAGTTGACGGTTGACAACACAGTCTATGAGCACCCGGAAGCAATAACGATACCGTATAACGCAAAGAGAGTAAGCATTGATTACGCGGCGCTGTCGTATTCCACCTCTGCGCGCCTGACAATAAGGTGCAGCCTTGAGGGATTTGACGACGAGGAAACCGTCCAGACCTCCAGAAGCGGCACGCTGAGTTATACGAATCTTCCCGGCGGCAGCTATACTTTCAGAATGAGAGTCTGCCTTACGGACGACCCCGAAAGCTGCACGGAATATATCGTTAAGATCGACAAGGAAAAGTCGCTGCTGGAGCAGAATTGGTTTCGTGCGCTGATAGCACTTGCCGCCGTATTGGTTACGGTTTCAATCACCATGCTGTGCCTGCGCGCAAGGATAAAGAAAATCAAGCGCCGCCAGAAAGAATATCAGAACATGCTTGAACAGACGCTGAAAACATTCGGCGGCACCATCGACGCAAAGGACAAGTACACAAATGGTCATTCACTGCGGGTGGCGCAGTATTCAAAGGAAATCTCACGCCGCATGAACTGGACGCCGGCGCAGCAGGAACACATTTACTATGTTGCGCTTCTGCATGATATAGGAAAAATAGGCGTACCGGACAGCATACTCACAAAGCCCGGTAAACTAACCGATGAGGAGCGCAGTGTGATACAGCAGCACCCGGTCATCGGAGGAGCCATACTCAAGAACTTCACCGCCATAAAGGACATAGCGGACGGTGCGAAGTACCATCACGAGCGCTATGACGGCACCGGATACAACGCAGGGCTTAAAGGCGAAGAAATACCGCTTATCGCAAGGATAATCGCTGTTGCCGATACCTACGATGCGATGTCAAGCAAGCGCTGCTACAGGAATTCCCTTCCGTCAGACGTGATAATCGCTGAACTGAAGCGCGTCGCCGGAACGCAGCTTGACCCGAACATCGTGCCGTATATGATAGCAATGATAGAGGACGGAACAGCGCCGATGATCCTCCCCGATCAGAATAACGAGCAATAAGGTACAGACCGGACGCAACGGAAAAACGTCGAAACTGGATTCCTTAAATAACAAAAAGGAGCGGTTGTCCGACTGCTCCTTTTTTATTGTATATCGAAAAAGCCATCTTTCGTAGAAAAAGAAAGATGGCTTTTTGAATAATAAGCAGCGAGGAAACCGAAAGCCGAAAAAAAGACAGAAAACGCAAGAAAAACAGTATAACCATCTATGCAGTACACACTTATTAAGGGCAATACCGCACAAAGATTGTGCGTGTATTGCGCAGATAGATTAGCCAATAACAGGCTTTGCTGATTGGCAATGCTGACGTCCGGACTTATCGGTACATATGCTCTGCAAAAATCGTAAATAAGTGATTTGTTTTCAGTATTTTTTCAACTGGTTTTCAGGGTCATGTATTATAATTGACTTATGAAAGATGAAAGGCGGGGTAATATGAGGGTACTGATAGCCGAGGACGAGGTAATGATATCAAAGGCGCTCCGGGCACTGCTGGAGCGCAGTAAATTCACAGTGGACACAGCCGCAGACGGAGAGGAAGCGCTCAATTATCTGAATGCAGGCAAATACGATGTGATCGTGCTCGACATAATGATGCCGAAGCTCGATGGGATAGAGGTGCTGAAGCATATACGCGCCGCCGGCGACAGAACGCCGGTAATGCTTCTGACGGCGAAATCCGAGGTAGACGACAGAGTCGCAGGTCTTAATGCGGGCGCTGACGATTATCTGCCAAAGCCGTTCGCCACGGCGGAATTCATCGCCCGGATAAAGGCTCTGTCCCGGCGCAGCGGAAGCTATATTTCCCCGGAAATAGTCTGCGGCGCGACCAGACTTTCCTGCGATACATATGAGTTATCCTGCCGGAGCACAGTGCAGCTGAACAACAAGGAGTTTCAGATAATGGAACTTTTCATGCGTAATCCGCGCAGAATATTTTCCACGGAATTCATCATGGACAGGGTCTGGGGATTCGACAGCAGCACGTCTAACGATGTCGTGTGGACTTACATAGGCTTCCTGCGTAAGAAGCTGAGGGTGATAGGTTCGGATATTGAGCTGCGTACGGTGCGCGGCGCCGGTTATTCACTGGAGGTGCCGCGATGCTGAAAAAGCTCCGCCGGAGGTTCGTGCTCTCGGCGCTGGTGGCAGTCAGCGCAGTACTTGCAGTGCTTATCTTCGGTATAAATATGTGGAATTACATCGTGACCATCGACCGCACGGACAACACCATGCTGATGTTGTCGCAGCACGATGGACAGACGCCGCGCGATGATCGTGGCAAGCCGTTCGGCGGTTCTCCGGAAATGCGCTATATGATGCGTTATTTTACGGTCAATATTTCCGCGAACGGCACGATATCTTCGCTGAATGTTGATTTCGTAAAGAGTGTCACCAAAGAGCAGGCGGAGGATTACGCCCGGAGAGTATTTGCTTCCGGCAGGGAGAAAGGAAGCATAGGGGAGTACCGTTTTCTTGTGCAGAGCACGGACAGCGGAAGCAGTCTTGTGTTCCTGAATATTTCGCAGGAGCAAGGCTTTATGCGCACGCTGCTGGTGGTATCCTGCGGCGTTGGATTTATCTGTCTTGCGGCTGTCGGGGTCCTAGTGGCGATATTCTCAAAGCGTGTTACTGAGCCGTTCGTGCGTAACATAGAACAGCAGAAGCGTTTTATAACCGATGCCGACCACGAGCTTAAAACGCCGATAACCGCAATCTCGGCAAGCGCCGATGTTCTTGACATGGAGATACCCGGCAACGAGTGGGTGGAGAATATCCGCCGCCAGTCGGAGCGGCTCTCTGGACTGGTCAACGAGCTTGTGATGCTGTCAAGGCTTTCCGAGGAACAGCCGTTCCGCGAGTGTACGGAGTTTTCGCTTTCCGATACGGCGTGGGAGATCGCGGAGGCGTTTGCCATGACCGCTCGTGCTGCCGGGAAAACGCTTGAGCAGGATATCGACGATAATGTAAGCATAGTCGGAAATATGGGAGCATTCCAGAAGCTGACTTCAATACTGCTTGACAACGCCTTGAAATACTCCGATTCAGGG
>CAKSHT010000150.1 GCA_934457235.1 uncultured Oscillospiraceae bacterium | reverse complement strand
CGGCGTTGACAGCGAGGAGATAATATCCGGAGCTGTCGGCGGAAAGCATGTGATATATTCGCTCATCAAGGTGGCTTCCCACCGGGAAAGCAGCGGATATCACTTTGACCCGGAAACTACTATCGGCATAGTTTACGGAGAAGTAAGCGCTCCTTTTGAAAGCGAGCGTGTGCTTGCCATCGACAGACTTTTCGCAGGGACCGGCATACACTTCCGGCATACAGAATTCATTCGCGAGGAGATATGGAGCAAATTCCGGCTGAACGTGTGCAACAATCTCCCGCAGGCGATACTCGGTGCAGGGGTCGGCTGCTATCAGGACAGCATTCACATGCAGTCGATAAGCACCGGGCTTCGCAGCGAGCTTGAAGCAATAGCCGCCGCCAAGGGAATCGACATCAGCAAAGCGGACGCGTCGTCAACCCGCGGGAGCGCGGTTCCGCGCGCAGCACGTTATTCCACTCTCCAGGATCTGGACGCCGGGCGGCACACGGAGATCGACATGTTCTCCGGCGTGCTTATGCGGCTCGGAAAGGAACTAGGTATCCCCACGCCGTACAATGAATATACGTTTCATATGATAAAGGCACTGGAGGAAAAGAACGACGGTCTGTTCAACTATTCGAACGAAACAGGACGGACTGCAAGTGCAAAATGATTAAAAAAATGTGCTGTCTGAATGGCAGCACATTTTTTGTATCACGCCTTGACAAACGTCCGTATAATGCCGATTGCAAAAACCACTATAACCATCACCGGGAGGATATAGGTTATGTATCCTTTCATGAAATTCTTCAGCTTCAGACCCTTGCCAGTGTTCACTTCGTTGGTGTAGTTATCCCAGCCCCAGCCCTTTTTCGTAACACAGAATAGGATAAGCGACAGCGAACCGAGCGGAAGTATCAGATTGCTTACAATGAAATCCTCAAGGTCCATTATGCTGGTCCCATCACCCATGGGCTGGATAAAGCTCAGCACATTGAATCCCAGAATACACGGTATCGACATCACGAACAGGATAACTCCATTGAATACGCACGCCTTTTTCCTGCCCCACCCGGTCAGGTCCTCAACGCATGCCGTGATCTCCTCAAATACCGCAAGAACTGTGGAAAGCGCCGCGAATGACATAAACACGAAGAACAGGCTCCCCCACAGACGTCCGACCGGAATGTTATTGAAAATGTTCGGCAGAGTGATGAAAATTAGACTGGGACCGCTGTCAACATCAACGCCGTATGCGAAGCACGCCGGAAAAATAACAAGTCCCGAACACAAAGCCACAAAAGTATCCAGCAGAGCGACATTCACTGACTCGCCGAGAAGCGAACGTTCCTTTCCGATGTAGCTGCCGAAAATTGCCATCGCTCCCATGCCAAGACTGAGAGTAAAGAATGCCTGGTTCATGGCGTTCACGATTATATTTCCGATACCAAGCGTCTTTATTTCTTCAAAATTGGGCATAAGGTAGAACTTGATTCCCTCCTCGCCGCCGGGCATAAAGAAGCTGTTTACCGCCAGCACTATCATTATTACGAGGAGCGCCACCATCATGACCTTCGTAACACGCTCCAGTCCATTTTTCAGACCAATGGAGCACACCAGCACCGCTATTCCGATCACAATTGCAAGGAACAGTATCATTAACACCGGGTCAGCAAGTACACTGTTGAAATGCGCCGCTACTCCTGCGGAATCCAGCCCTGCAAGTTCTCCGGTCGCGGTGGAAAAGAAGTAACGCACCATCCAGCCTGCAACCGTCGAATAAAACATCAGCAGAAGGTAGCTGCCGAGCATTGCGACTGTTCCGTGGATATGCCACTTCGTTCCCTTTGGCTCAATCTGCTGGTACATGCGTACCGGGCTTTTCTGGGCGGCGCGTCCCACCGCAAACTCCATGGTCAGCACCGGAATTCCAAGCAATGCAAGGAACACAAGATAAATCAGAACAAACAGTCCTCCGCCGTTCTGTCCTACTATGTACGGAAACTTCCACACATTGCCTATACCGATGGCGCAGCCGGCACTCAACAAAATAAATCCCAGCCTGCTTCCGAGTTTCTCTCTGCTCATAAAAACCTCCGTCGTTTTGTGATGATACTTATTTTTCTACTCCGGTCATCTCAAAACACTCCGCGGTTTTCACATATATTCGGAAGTCCTTTTGCAGTACTCATTCGGAACAAAAATAATATAGTATTCTAACAGACCTTATTGATTGACACAAACTATTACTACTATGATACTTTTTATTTTCATCATTGTCAAGCGATTTTGTCAAAAATGTCAGTTAATTCACAAAACATTCGATAATGTATAAATTGCCCCCGGAATTTCAATTCCGGGGGTGAACGCTATGGATCAGTCAACATCAGCCGCGATATCTATGTTATCGCCTGTAAGTCCTATATAAGCACCATCGCCTGCCTCGCTGGCGTCTTTATGCGCAAGGAGCCACTTGTTACATGCTCTGAGCCACTTATCCTCTTCGTTCTTTGCAGTTATGTTGGGCATCGCGCCGTTGGTTCCCTTGGGGAGCGCGATAACTACCTTGAAGCCCTCCGACTTCTTTGCGCTGCACGGCGCATAATGCAGCGTCGTCGCATAGACCTCAACGACCTGACCCGCGCCTGCTCTGAACGCCTTGACCTTTGAAGTGTCGAGTTTTCCGTCAACGATGTCGTCAGCCTTGGCTACCAGTAGAATAAAATCGCGTACGCCGATGTTGATCTCGCTGTCGCGATGATATTCAAGGCAGTTCAGCTTTGTATTGTGACCGTTGCACCAGCCAAGCTGTATCGGCATACCGCCATACGCATTGTTCTGGAGCTGTCCGAACACCTCGGTACATTCGAGGGAAGCCTCGCTCATAACGTACTCCACGCCATCTGGCAGAGGCGTTGTTTCGTCAAGCGCTTTCATAAGGCTGTCAGTGTCGTAACCGCCGAGCACCTTTCCATAGGGAGCGAATTCCTTATCCATAACTGAATAGATCTTCATATTTTATAGTGTCCTTTCATAGTTGATATTTAGATGATATCACAATTTACCCTTTTTGTCAATTGGTTTTATTGTATTTCATTCACAATTTTCCGCTCTACTGTTAATACTGTACTTATATAAGCCCAGACCTATTGAAATTTGTCGGATTCCGTGCTATAATAAAAAATGTAAGGTTTTTTATCTGCATAAGTTAGCTTTGCCTAACTTAAAGATACAGCATAAGCGAGGTTTAGAAAATGAAATACGCAGGAATGCCATTTGGAATGTGGCTCTTGTTTTCGGGCTCGTTCCGGAAGAATCTGACCGAAACTTTTGGTCTGGACAAGAGCACCGCGAAATCAGTAACATCAGCGGCAAAGAAGGAATACCGCAGTATCATCGAAAGACTGCCGGAATTTGAAAAGAAAGACCGCTTCAAAATGAATCTGGTGAACGCCGCAATGCTCGGTGCGTTTATTCTGCATATGCCGGAGCGGCCGAAAACCGAGCCGCTTACTGAATACTACGCAAAATCCATGATGACGCCACTAATGCACTGGTTCTGCCGCAAGAGCGGAAAAAAGAAGTTCACTCCAAAGGACCTGGAGGGAATGGAACAGACCGCCGCTCTGAAAGCCGCCGACCGCAATCCTTACTCCTGGAACATGGAGCTGTATCCCTATGAAAACGGAAGCGGCTACGAAGCGCGTTTCACACGCTGCGGAATTTGCGTGCTGATGAAAGAACTGGGACTTTACGACCTGGCTCCCGCTATGTGCCGTCTTGACTACACGATGGCGGAAGCAGGAGAAACCGCCGATTTCGTCCGGGAATATACGCTGGCTTCCGGCGGTCCGTACTGCGACTGCGGATACAAGCGCAAAAAGTAAAATACGCTCTAAAAGTGAAGTGCTGCCCGGACGGACAGCACTTTTTATCTTTCTATTTTGCCAAGCTGCTGCGCATATTCCAGCAGCATGGAATTTTCGGGATTCATTTCGCCGCAGCTCCCGGTGCAGCATATCACATGTCCGCATTCACTGACAAGCGCTTTACCCCTCTGCAATGCGGATTCCGGTGCACGGCTGAACGCCGGACAGGACAGCACTTCCACAGCGAGCGCTTTCGCAACTGGACAATCAATGTCGTTTTCCGGAATAATTCCAGTAACGAACGGTACGCCCAGGCGCTGCAATCTGCGGAAAACACCGGAAGCATTCCCGCCGCCGGATATAACGAACACGTCCGGCTTCCCGGACGGTCTTTCAAGCTCCGCACAGCCGCTGCTTTCGCAGAAGCATTCCCCGCCTATTCCGTACAATTTACTGATATATCCTCCGGAAAATATCTCCTCAGGAGTGCCGACACGTCCGACTTTTCCGCCGTCGATGCACACTATTTTATCTGAAACGCGCTCCGCCAGATCAAGCTCATGCAGCGACATCAGAACCGCGATATCCTTTTTGCGGACGAGCTTTTTTAGTGTGTTCAGCAGTTCCAGCTTGTGCCGGATATCAAGATAGGACGTCGGCTCGTCAAGTATCAGTATTTCCGGCTGTTGGCATATCGCCCGTGCCAGCATGACTCGCTGCCGCTGTCCATCGCTTATCCGGTTGAAATCCATTTCGGAAAGCTCCGCAGTAGAAGTCAGCTTCATCGCTTCGGCAACTGCCGCTTTGTCAATGTATGACAGTATACCGAGCTGCCCGGTGTAAGGATACCGCCCGGATTCCACAACGTCCCGGCAGGTCATAAGCTCCGGTGTGATACGTTCCGTCAGCAGTATCGAAAGTTTCCTTGCAAGCTCGTTCATCCCGGTATCCGACAGACTCTGTCCGCCGATGAAAACCGCTCCGGACAGCATAGATAGCTGCTTTGCGGCGGTTCGCAGCAGCGTGGATTTTCCGCAGCCGTTTGGTCCGATAAGAGTGGTTATTTCCCCGCGCTCCGCAGTTATCTCTACGCCGCTCAGAATTACTTTTCTGCCATAGCCCGCGGACAGGTTTTCAGTCTTTAGGAATATTCTGTCCATCACGCACCGCCTTTCATTTTTTTCTTGGGCAACACCGCATAATTATTGTCGTGCGATTGCGCAGTCAGTTTTGCCAATATTACGCTTCGCTTATTGGCAAAACTCGATTT
>CAKSHT010000149.1 GCA_934457235.1 uncultured Oscillospiraceae bacterium | reverse complement strand
ATCATACGCAGGGTCGTGGACTTACCGCAGCCGGAAGGACCTACGAGTACGATGAACTCCTTGTCCTTGATATTCATGGTGAAATCGGAAACGGCTACAACGCCGCCCGGATAGCGCTTGTATATGCCTCTGAGTGATAAGCTTGCCATTTGAAATGACCTCCTGATATTACTTAAAATATTTCAGAACCCATAGGGATCTATAGCTATTGTCGCTACTAATATAATACCAAAATACGGCGAAAAATAAAAGAGCCTAAGTCAACAAATATTTTTTGATTGGTTTATGTATATTGACCAACACCTACAAAACAGTAACAATAATTGGGCGTTTATGCTAGTGGTATTGCACAAAAATACGTCTGAAAGCAGTCACAGACGGCTGACGGCGGCACAATTTTTGGAGATAGTGCTAAAAGATCCGCGTGTATTTTGTGCATTACACCACAAAATCTGCGAAATAATTTTCACACAATACACATATATTGTTTTGAGGGACATGCACTGATGAAAGAGCGCCGTAAACCGGACACTTTTTTGTGCAGATGTACAACATTATTATAAACTATACGTTTGAATATGTCAATGGGGGGAAATGATATGACAGAGAAAACGCGCCGTTCGCGGGCGCCGATGATCATAGGATTCCTGCTGCTCGGCGCGGCTGCTGCCTGGCTTGCGTTCCGGCTGATGTGGAACGGCACTCCCGGTATCCCCGGTGAAACCAACCAGCAGAGAATAGACTATATAGAAAGCTATGGCTGGAACACTGGATCCACGCACAGCGACCTAAAGGAAATACGGATCCCTGTGGAATTTGACGAGGTGTACGAGGAGTACAACGATATCCAGCGCAGCCAGGGCTTCGACCTGCGGAAGTACCGTGCGCACTCCGTCAAGCAGTATACATATGATATAAGCCGCACTGACGACGATCCCGTGCCTCTGCTGGCTCATCTGCTGGTGGAAAACGGCATTATCATCGGCGCCGACATAACCTCAGCGCAGGCGGACGGAATGACCGGCGCCCTTGCCATCGCGGAATAACGCATTGACAATCCCTCCCGTTTGATGTAAAATGTAATTACGTCCAAAGGAGGTTACTAACATGCCGAAAAAATACATGCTCCTCACTGCGGCTTCTGCGGCGTTACTCGCTGCGGGAGCTGTTTTTGCAATAATCCTCAGTAACTCCGCGGGAAGCGCCGGGCAGAGCAGCACGCCGGAATTCGTCATGCCGGAAAGCTCCCAGTCCACGCCGCCGGAAAGTACATCGACCGTGCAGAGCGCCGGGACTTCCATAAACTCCGGGACTGCTGCAAGCTCCGGTGCTTCCACCGGGAGCGCCGTAACTCGCTCCGCTCCGGAGGAAGTTTCCGAGCCGGAGATCACAACGTCCGCAGCTCCCGCAACCTCGCGGAGTACCGCAGATACGCCTGTTGACACCGCGTCCGCAGCAAAATCCGACATCACATCAGCCGGGACTGCCTTGACTTCCACCAGTACAGCGATTTCCACAAACTCCGCGGCCGCCGTTGATACGCCGTCCGAGCCACAACACATACCGGACAACATTCTTATTACCTCCGGCGATCCTCTGCACCATATCCGGTTTGAATTCCAGAAGGACCGTGTGGACTACAGCGGCGTTTATTCCGGTGACAAAATAACCGACCTCCGGATATTCCGTCCGAAAATCATTTCTGAGCCGTCTGCTTCCGGGGACAGCTTTTCCGGAAGCATCGATGTTTCCTCGCTTACGCCGGGATTTTACATCATCGTGGCAAGGCTGGAATCCGGCGCGGGAATGTACTACGTATTTGAAATGACTGGCGACGGCGCGGCGGCTGTTCCTGCGGACAGACTCCCAGCCGCTTCAAATCTGGCATTTATGGAAGCGCCGCTAATGCTGCCCGAAGAGGGCGTGTTACAGCACGTCACCGCGACCGGGGACAGGGAGTGTGCCGCGCGGATACTCTCCGAAATACAGACGCTCTCCGACCGTATATGCGCCGGGCTGACGTCCGATTATGACAAGGTGCGGACGCTGGCGCAGTGGGTATCGCTGAACATGTACTACGACAAGGACGCCCAGAAAAACGGCGTTACCGACGAGGAGATAACCCTTGACTTCGTAATTGAGAACCACCGTTCCGTGTGCTTCGGGTGGAGCAATCTTTACTCCGCGCTCTGCCAGGCGCAGGGAATAAAATGCTACAACGCCTCCGGCAGCGTAGTGACGGGAAGCCGCTGCTTCCTGCAGACCGAAACCAGCGACGAGCGCTCCCACTCATGGAATCTGGTTGAACTGGACGGCAGGCTGATATGGGTGGACACCGTATGGGATTCCTCAAACACGTACGAAAAATCGAACTACTTCACCAGCAGCCAGGACATGCAGTACTTCGATATCGACAATACGCTTCTCTCCCACGACCACCGCGTAACGCGGCTGGAGTACAGGGACTTTTTTGCAATTTCGTAACACGTTTATCGGCAGGCTGTCAAAATATTCATCGCTTATGTAGGGGAGTGGCATGCCACTCCCCTACATAAACAGCGTGATGACATTTTATATTTCCGGACTTCTCGGAAAATACTCCGCCGCCTGGTCTCCGGAGCGCTTTACGCCGGACAGCACATGCAGCTCCGTTATGCGCCCGATGTCGCAGAAATCCACTATAACGCCCGCCGACTCCCGACAGAAATCCTTACGGGATATCCGACACACAGGCTCTCCGGCGGGCGCCATGTATCCTGTTTCCAGAAAATACTCAGCGTCACCGGGGAGTCTGACGGCGATCTCCACTCCGTCGCCGGTGCGCAGACGAAATCCCATGGGCGACGCTTCGATCAGCGCGCCATCTACCGGTGAGCAGACCTCCACCGCCGGTACTAATCTGTAGTAAGTCCGCATGATAATGCCCTCCACACAGACCGCAAATCCCTCGCCGCCCTGCTTGAATTCCCCGGAATTAAGCTCGCTGAGCGAGCGCACTAACCCAGCCGCCGGACTGTAAAGGCGGCGCAATTCCCTTTCTGGCACTGTGTTCCCTCCATTACGATGTTTATTGCTGAAAACCTCCAAAAATTCAATTTGCCATGGCGTAATTATTGTTTACAATTATTCTTGAATTAGCCGCCGCAATACTATATAATATATTCCGGACGAAAAAAGTCATAAAAAGAAGGGAAACGGTTATGGTAGACTGCTTTAAAAATCTGGCAATAATCCTAATCTCAGCCAAGCTGATGGGACTTGTCGCAAAAAAACTGAAAGCTCCGCAGGTAGTCGGACAGATACTCGCCGGACTTATCATCGGCCAGGCTGTCCTGGGCTGGGTGGAAGCCGACAGCTTCATAAAGACCCTCGCCGAAATAGGAGTTGTAATCCTTATGTTCTCCGCGGGACTTGAAACGAACCTCCGCGACCTGCTGAAAACAGGTCCTGTGGCGTTCTGTATCGCGCTTGCCGGCGTACTCGTACCGCTCGGCAGCGGATTCCTGATGTACACGATCTACTGTAATATCGTTCCAGACGCGGCGATGGGCGGAAACGTGATAAACCAGGCGCTGTTCATCGGTACGATAATGACAGCGACATCCGTCAGCATAACGGTGCAGGCGCTGCGTGAACTCGGACATCTCAAGAGCCGCATAGGTACGACGATAGTCAGCGCCGCGATAATCGACGACGTTATCGGAATCATCGTACTGACCGTTGTCATCGGTATTGAGGGCGGAAAGGACGAAACCGCTTCAACAATGACCGGCTCCCCTATCGCCGACGTATTCATCAAGACCGGACTTTTCATCGTGTTCGCGCTCGGCGTTGGCTTCTTAATGTACTATCTGTTCAAGTTCCTGGACAAGAAGTTCTATCATCAGCGCCGCATTCCGATTTTCGGTCTGGTGCTGTGCTTCCTTATGGCATACTGCGCTGAAACGTTCTTCGGTATCGCGGATATCACCGGCGCTTACGTTGCCGGAATAATCCTGTGCAACCTGCGCGACGCTGAATATATCGCCGGAAAGATGGACATAAGCTCCTACATGCTGTTCGGCCCTGTGTTCTTCGCAAGTATCGGACTTAACATCTCGTTCGACGGCTTCACGCTTGACCTGCTCTGGTTCTCCATCGCGTTCGTGATAGTTGCACTGATAGGCAAGATAATCGGCTGCGGTCTTGTTGCAAAGGTATTCAAAAACAGCTGGAAGGACTCCCTCAAAATCGGCGTCGGAATGATGACCCGCGGCGAGGTCGCGCTTATCGTCGAAAACAAGGGACTTGCAGTCGGCATGGTGGAACTGCGGTACTTCCTGGCGGTAATTCTGCTTATCGTCGTATCTTCCATCTCAGTACCGATACTGCTGAAGCTCCTGTTCAAGGGCGACTCCCCCGAAGGCGGACACCCGGACGAGCACGTCACCGAAGAAGTTCCGGCGGAAGTGTGAGCATTACAATTCGAAATAAAACCGGGCGAGCATTGCTCGCCCGCAGTTTGTAAAAGAACTTTTCCAGGCTGTCGAGAAAGGTGCAGATGCTAGGAAACGCTGGTATGGCTAGGCTTTGCGGACGTTGCCTTTTGTTGCCCGACGTCGTGTCGGGCTTTTAGGGCAACACCACAAACCTCGTGTTTGTGCCTGCCAAACAGCAACATTTTTGCGAAACATATCACCATATCTAAGATAACGATAGTAATCCTTTTCGCAAAAATAGCGACGCAGATGTATCTTTATCGACAGCCTGAGGGCGACCATCGGTCGCCCGTAACAATAAATTATCTGATGAAGTTCGTGCGGATAGGCTTCTCCGCAATGGGACAGGCGATTCCTGCCGCCTTTCCTGCTTCAATACAGTTGAGAAGCCATGTCATGTTCTTCGCGAGGGTGTTGAGGGTCTGGATTCCCTCGATGTCCTGGAGCACCTGTTCGGGAGTGTTTCCGTGTACCTGGTTCCAGTACTGCGAGCCTACGACCGGCATATTGTTGATGGTGAAGTACTTGTTAAGCTGGTCGAACGCTGCGGAAGCACCGCCTCTGCGGCAGCTTACGACGCCGGCTGCCGGCTTGAACGCCATGATCTTTCCGCCGGAATAGAACGCTCTGTCCATGAACGAACCCATTGCACCGCTTATAGC
>CAKSHT010000148.1 GCA_934457235.1 uncultured Oscillospiraceae bacterium | reverse complement strand
CCCGGCAAAGCTGGGTCAAAAAATTGATTTCAAAAGCCCGCTTCGCGGGCAAAATTTACTTTTTCGACAGACTGAGGCGCCTGGAATAACCAGGTGCCTTTTTTATGCGGTTTTGCGGGAATCAGCCGAGAATCTCAGCTGCCTTTGCGTTGTCGGCGGTGATCGCGTAATATACGGTAGTTCCGTTCTGCGCAACTACACAGTCGTCGAACTTATACATTTCTTCGGGGGTGTAGTCCTTGTAGGTCTCTTTCTGTACTTCAATGCGTTTTTCAAGCGCGGTCTTTATTTCAGCAGCCTTGTCTTCGGTCTCGGCAACGAATACGCCGAACTCGTCCGGCAGAGCCGCGGAGCCGCATGCATATGCCGCGAAATCAGTCAGACCGTCGGAAGTGAATCCAAGTCGGAGCTCCATGTTCTCGCCGTCGATGGATACCATCTCGCCGTTAAATTCGATATCGGTGAGCACCTTTTCTGCCTTTTCCTGTGCGGAAAGGGCAGAAGTGCTGTCAGACGCGGTGACAGATGAACTGTCGCCAGCGCCGGAGTTCCCGGAATTACTGGAACAGCCTGCCATGAGTAATGCTGCGAGAAGCGCAGCGGCTGTAAGTGTCTTTTTCATTTTATATCGTCCTTTCTTTTATATCAGACTCTCAATATAGGAGAGCATTACCTTGTACGTAGCGCCCTTGAAGTGCAGACCGTCATTTTCGGCGTACTCATGTCTGAAGTAACCATTGTCGTCTGCGAGGAGCGTGTACATGTCAATGTATGTCAGTCCGTTTTCATCTGCGAGAGACTTGATAAACTTGTTGAAATCCGTGATCATCGTGTTGGTGATGTTGGAGTAGGCAGCAGCAGTGCTGTCGTCAGTCACGGGAGTCACCGCCATGACGTAGACTGTGCTGTCTGGGCACTTGTCCGCGAGTTTCTTGAGCAGCGTGTGGTAGCTGTCCTCCATCGCGGAGGCTGTGGTAATACCGTTTGAGCCGAGCATGATGAATATGCGCTTCGGCTGCATTTTCACGGCGTAATCAAAAGCAGTGCCGGTCGTTCCGTCGCCGAGGGATATTTCAGTGTTGTACGCCTTGTAGGGGGTGTACCCGACTGCCGCTGCAACGTTCTTGGGTGACAGCGCGCCGTACAGCGAAAGTCCGGTGGTTATGCTGTCGCCGATGAACAGGTCGTTGGCGAAGAATTCCTTGTCATAGTCCTCGGAAAGCCCATCGGATTCCTCAGGCTGGGATTCTTCGGGCCGGGACTCTTCCGGCTGAGAAGCCGTGGTATCCTCAGGAGTCTGCTCGGCTGAGGAAGCGGTCGTGGTTTCCGCAGGAGGGAGCGTACCCGCCGCCTTTGAAGAAGCTTCCGGCTCCGGCGCTTCAGTAATGTAGCGCTGAATGTAGCTGAGGATATATTCGTAGGTCGCACTGGTGAGGTGCATTCCGTCAACCTCGTTGTATTCGGATCTCAGACAGCCTGTCTCGTCGCTCATATGTGTGTTGAGATCAAGGTAGACCGCGCCAAGCTCGCTGCTGAGCGTTTTAAGGTACTCGTTGAAGGAACGCACATTGTCGTTTGAAAATCCTGCGCTTGCCGCAGCGCTGCTGTTTGCGGTCAGCGGGGTGATGGAGCAGCAGTATATGACAGAATCCGGGCACGCTGCTTCAAGTTTTGTCATAAGCTCACGGAAGCTGCCTTGCATGGCGTTCGGGGAGGTAAGCCCGTTGAATCCCATCATAAGGAAAATACGCTTCGGCTGCATGGCTTCCGCATAGGAAAGCGCGGTGCCGCTGGTGCCGTCACCTAGGGTGATGGCTTCGGCGTGCGCCTTGTACGGCGTGAGATTTACACTTGCCGCAACATTCGCAGCGTCAAGCTTTGAATAATCTGTCAGACCTACCGCAATGCTGTCGCCGATGAACAGGTCCTTGCCGAAAAATTCGCGGCTGTAATCCGCAGAGCCGAAGTCAACGTCGGTGAATTCCGGCTCCGGCTCGGCTGTAGGCTCTACAGTGACCTCTACCGTGGCTTCCTTTGTGGATTCGGCAGGCTGCTGCGGCTGGTTTTCCGGCTTGCTGTTCCATACGACCAGCAGTATTATCAGCGCCGCAACGACCAGAACCAGAGCAACTGACATGATTATGAGTATTATGGTATTTCTGGATAATCCGGAGCTGTTGTTTTTCTTTCCGGGTATCTTCCTGTTTATTTTTCTTGTGCTCATTATTTTCTCCCGATTATTTATTTGTTTGTCTTATTCGGAAAGCCCCGCCAGCAGGAAAACTGCCGGTGAGTTCCAGTATATCGTTACTTCATTGAGGGAATAGCATTCCATGTTGTCGGAATAGCATTTCATCGGCGGAGTGCCGTCGGGTATCAGAGCCGCAGCGAATTTGTCATCGCGGTAGCTGTCGGGACCGCCGCTGACCAGTCCGGGGAAGCACTCTTCAATGTTGTCCGCAAACGCCTGGCGGTGGTGTGGGTAATTCACGCAGAATCCTCCAACTCCGGTGACGAAGCTGTATCCGGTGGCGTTCACGCCGAGAATGTAATCGAGCTGCATTGCGGCGTATCTTCTGAAGCGCGGTCTACCGGTCACGGAGTTCTTCTCCAGCCAGTCCGCGATCATGAATATCATGCCGTTTGTAAGCACCTGCATGTTGCTGCCCCAGTGATATTCGTCCTCTGTAAGGGATACATTCCAGCCGCTGTTGTCGCAGATATCCGCGAGATGCTCGGCGCGGCTGATGAATTCCTTGTGCAGGTGGTTCAGCAGCGTACCTCCGGCTCTTCCGCTCAGCAGCAGCGACAGCGAGCCGAATCCGCCGACTGACGCAAAACCCAGCGCGGTGCGCGGGAAGTCGTTCTCCAGCAGCTTCAGAAGCCTGTCGTAATAGCGTTCCTCGCCGAGGGCTGAAAACAGCTCGGCGGCAGCCCAGAAGCGGTTGTCCGCGTCGGAGCGTTCGCCGTAAACTCCTGTGCCGCAGCCCTCCGGATTAGAGAATCCTATGAACTGCGGAGTTTTTTCCAGCCAGTCGTATGCGGCGATGGAGCACTTTAGCAGCCAGTCCGCGAAGATCTCATCATATTTTCTGTAGATCGTGGATGCAAGCGCTGTCACTGCCGCAAAATCTGCGGTGGCGCTGGTGGAAATCGGCAGGACGTACATCTGCTCGTTGTCGTCCTCCGGCATTACGAATGCCGCGTGCTGTGCGGTCGTAGCCTTATGCCATACCGCGCCGTCGAAGCGCTGCATTTTCAGCAGCCATTCAAGCTCATACCGGCATTCGATAAGCACGTCCGGCATATCCGACGGCTTTCCGGGAATGCTGATATCCTGTTTTTTGAACACTTTCGGATACAGTTTCCATGCGTAAAACAGGTGTGCGAGCGCCGTCGCAGCGGCGGTGGTGTATCTTCCGTAATCTCCTGCGTCGTGCCAGCCACCGGAAACCTCAAGTGACACGTCGTGATTTTCCCAGAGCAGGGCGCGGGCGCAGTGGCATTTTTTGTGCGTCCACTGTCCGGCGAATTCCGGAAGCAGCTCGCAGCCACAGCGCTGGTAGTAGAATGCTTTCATGCACTTGTCGAAGCAGTCCTGGTATACGTCCTCACCGATTGTGAAATCCAGTGAGCGTTCGCTTCCGCAGACGATATGGTATCTTCCCGGAGTGTTTAGCGCGGTGAAATCCGCATGCCATACGTTCTCGCCGGAGGACTTGTCAAATCCGGCGGATACCACGGTCCCGGAAAACGCCTGCCTGCCGTTTTCGTCCATCACTGCAAAGGTGTACGCAGGAAAAGTCAGCACGGCGGTCTTTTCAGCGGAGGGGCGGTAGCCCGCCTGATCCACGAAGATCGTCATCGGTGCGCTTATCATTTCGGGGCGGGGATTTTCTATTTCATCATTATTCATGGTATTGACCTCGTTCAAAATACAGGCTTTTTTTGACCTGCCCATACATGTTTATTTTACCACATTACCACAAATAAGTCAATACAATTCTAGCTCTATAATAGTGAATATTGCATGAAAATTGTCTTGACAAAAACGGAAAAATATGCTATAGTTTAATAAATGAAATTCAGACTTGAAGTCGCCTATGCGCCTGACGGAATGAACCCTGTTTTATCTGCTGCCGAAACCCTGAAAAGGCTTGAGGCAAAAGGCTGTAATATCCGCAGTAATGCGGAGGATTTTGTGTGCCTTTTTCCCGTGCAGAGGGAGAAAGGCTTTTTTGTTGCAAAAGGAGGTCGCGATGCAGGAAGAAACGCGCGTTGCAGTGATATCCATGATAGTCAGCAGCGAGGACAGCGTGTCCTCGATAAATTCACTGCTTCACGAAAACCGCAGCTTCATCATCGGCAGAATGGGTATCCCGTACCGTCAGAAGGGGCTGAATATCATCAACGTAGTGCTTGACGCACCGATGAATGTAGTTTCCGGGCTGTCCGGAAAGCTCGGCAGACTGGAGGGAGTCACCGCAAAGGCGGTGTATTCCAAGGCTCCGGAAAACGCATGACAGAAAGGAATATCAACATGAAGATCTCAAAGAAACTGAAAAGCATACTGGCGGCGGTACTCTGTATGGGAATGCTCACGGGCTGCTCTTCGCAGGGCGAAAGCTCCGGAAGCCAGACCCTGGGTGCTTCCCAGGCGGAAAAGACCGCGGAAGCTTCCACCGCCGATACAAAGGACGAAGCCTCCGGCGAGGCTGCGACTGTGGCTGACACGACGGTTTCCGAGCTTCCCACTGAGGAGCCGGAGAATCAGCCGGACGTGATACGCGTTGCAGCGCTCAAGGGTCCCACGGCTATGGGAATGATAAAGATGATGGATGACGAGAGCGGGAACACCGGCTTTGAATTTACTATAGCAGGCGCCGCCGACGAGATAACCCCCGCGCTGATACAGGGTAACATTGACGTCGCATGCGTTCCGGCGAACCTGGCTTCCGTGCTCTATAACAAGACCGATGGCGGGGTAAAGGTACTGGCGATAAATACTCTGGGAGTGCTTTACATCTGCCAGAATGGCGAGCCGACAATAGCTTCCGCAGCTGACTTAAAGGGAAAGACGATCTACGCCAGCGGAAAGGGCGCAACTCCTGAGTATGCGCTCCGCTACATACTGACTCAGAACGGCATTGACCCGGACAGCGACGTCACCATCGAGTGGAAG
>CAKSHT010000147.1 GCA_934457235.1 uncultured Oscillospiraceae bacterium | reverse complement strand
GCCGGGAGAATGTTGCTGAGCTTTCCGTGGAATCTCTTCTGCTCCAGGAGCGCGTCTACCTTTGCGATATATCCGGCATTGTAGTTATCGCCGTCCACCGGGAATATTCCGGAGGCCTCGCCAACGCCGACCTGGCGTTTTCCGGTCAGCTGATAGTGGATATATCCTGCGAGCGTGTTGATGTGCGCGATGTTTTTGACGTGCTCCTCGCCATTGAGTACCGCCTGGTAGAGGTGCGCGATGCTCCAGCGCTGGGGGATATTGAATCCGAGAAGTTCCGACAGTTCGGAAGCCGCCTGCTCGGTGATGGTATTTCTCCATGTGCGGAACGGAACGAGCAGATTATTTTCCTTGTCGAACGCCATGTAGCCGTGCATCATGCCGGAGATTCCCATTGCGCCGTAGCCCGTGGGAACCACGCCATATTTGCTCTTGACGTCCTCCGCAAGTCTTGCGTAGCAGTGCTGTAATCCGGTGGTGATGTCGATGTCAACGCAGTGATTATCGTGATTTACGCGGACATGAAGTCAAATACAAGATATACAACCAGAGCAGCTATGATAACAAGTCCGGCGATTATTATAATTTTTTTCGTCGTAGACATGCCCATATTGGAGCTTTCGTAGCTGGCGTTGCGATTGTTTCTGTTTTTTGTGGGCTTCGTCGGGGCGGGAATATTGGTTTGTGGGAATGCGCTGTTATTCTGCGGAGCTGCGCCCATCATTACTGTATCGGATTCAGAGTTGTATTCTTCGCCTGAGTTAGGGGCAGTTCCCATGAATACAGTGTCCTCCTCACCGGGGGCGGTCTGTTCAGGGGCGCCGAAATACACTGTGTCGCTTTCGGAATCCGGAGCAGCCGCACTGACGCCGGAGTTCTGCGGAGCGCCGCAGACCGGGCAGAATTTTGCACCATTATTTATTGGGGTGCCGCATTTTATGCAAAACATAATAAAACCTCTTTTCTGATGTTATGTCAGCTGAACAGCAAGTGCAGTAATATTGTCCTTTTCTCCACTGCGTTTGCGCTCATCTATTGCAGACAGTATGCTGTTTTTCAGACCCGAATGTCTCAGAACTCTGGCGGGAGCAATGATACTGCCTATTTCTTCAAGATCGGTACCGCTGTGGAATCCATCGGTAGACATCAAGAATATATCGCCGCGTTCGACCGTGCCGCAGTAGAAATCTGCAGTTACTTCACCAGTGCAGCCTATGCATTTCGTGAGTATATTGCGCTGTTTTGAGGCAAAGGCTTCGCGTTCCGTCATCATGCCCTTCTGCACCATATCCATCACGTACGAATGATCCCGAGTGATTTGTACAAGCGAATCCCCGCTCTGGTGATAGACGCGGCTGTCGCCAAGCTGCGTGATGAAATAACCTCGGTTGATCAGCAGAAGAACGGACAGGGTAGTCCCCATGGCGGCATGCTGATTTACGCCGAGTTCATACAGATCTCGGTTGCATCTGGTTATAAGTGTTTCCCATTCCGGAAAGATCTGGTCCTGTATGGCAATGGCAGAATCGACCGGGCTGAATTCGCTGAACCACTCCGATAAAGTGTCAGAAACAAGATTGCTGGCATAATCCCCGTCGGACATGCCGCCCATGCCGTCGCATACGACTCCTATGAACGCCTTTCCAAGTGCGGTGTTTTTCACTAGCGCAAAAGCGGAATCCTGGTTGACAGAATGGGTAGTACCGATGTCGCTTTTCAGATAGTATTTATAATTCATATCGTTACTTTACCCTGAATATGAATTCTTCTTTCCAGATGCCTATTTTCATTCCGTCTTTCAGCTCTGTGCGGGTGTTTTTGGGTATTATTTTTCCGTTGATGAACGTTCCATTTGTGGATCTGGGGTCAACGATGTAGTATTTCCCGTTTGAATTTTCTATGTAGGCATGGTTCTTGCTGACGCCAGCGTCTCCGTCGATTATCAGACTGTTTGCAGTCTGCGACTGTCTGCTTTTTCCTATCCAGAACGGTGATTTGTCGATAATGGCGCTTCGTCCGGTTTTGTCCACAAGATGCGCCTGCGGGGCTTTGGGCGGTTGCTTAACTGACGCAGCATTATCGATTATGAGCTGGTCGGAGCCTGGTATTGCTATCCCGGCAAAACCAGGAGCGCCGGGAGCAGGGGCAGAAGTCTTTGCAGCGGTTTCCTTTGATTTGCCCAATAAAGAGCCGAAAATCCCGTTCTTGGATTTGCCAGGCGGCGGAGTCTGCGGATTCGGATTCTCCCTGGGGACTGGAGATGAGGGTATAGCCTGTGAGCTGCGCGCCGGAGCTGACTGTGCGGACTGAGACTGCTGAGCGGGCTGTACCGGGTGACGCGCAGGTGCTTCCGGCGTCTTATTGTTCATCATTTCGTCTATCAGCTTTTTTACTCCACTGGCAGAAACGTCTGTATGCGTATTCACGAAATTAAGCAGCCGCGTAAGGTACGAGCTGTCCATTGATGTATCGAAAACTCCCAGTGAAATGCAGGTCTTTATGAACTGACTGAGATATACTCCGCATACATCGTTTGTGGGAATGTATATCATTTCAACGGAATGATTTGCGGTATCAATGAAAATATACCTTGGGTCAAGGACGAAATTCCTTTCACTGAGCATAAATGACTGCGAATTTTCCATGACTGAAGCGATGCCGCTGAACACAGAGAGCACCATATTTTTTGTCATGCTCTGTCTCAGCATTGAGGCAAGGCTTGGTTTGACGTTCAGACTGTAGATAAGTCTGGTGTTCTCCTGGTCGTAGCTCACGCTGCAGCTTACTATTCCCTTTATAGTATTGTTTGACAGCATTCCGTCATCAAAGCATCGTATACTCTCTCCCGGAGCCATTTCGTATACGAGCTTTATCAGTGCTCCTTCGGTCATTACCTTGATTTTGTTGCTATACATCAGGCTTCCTCCTTGAAAACATATTCCTTGAGCCTTATCGGGTGCCACAGACTATTCTCGCTGACGAAAGCTGTGCCGGAGCTGTTGAATGGAATTATCCCGTCAAACACAGGATCAATTTGGGTTTTTCCGTCAACGGAGATGTATCCCCATTTTCCGCCGGATTTGAAGCCCACAAAGCCGCAGCCGTATGCGCCGAGCGTTTCATGATCAGTTGTCAGGACTGTGTTTCCGTTGTAGTCTATGACCTTCCATTTTCCGCCGGAGCACACAGCGGCGTATCCTGTGAGCGGAGTGACTTCGGTGTACTGTTCCGTGCCTGCCGGAGTAACTGTTGCTCCGTCCTCCGAGGTACGAATGATGACCGGCGTCCAGCCGTCACCAGACTTCATTTTTACGAATGCCGAAAGAACGTATTTGTTTTCTCCGTTTTCGTTTATATAGAAACCGGAAAGTGCGTTCTGGTTTTCATCGAGATATATGTCGTAGTAGCTGCCGTCAATAGCGGTAAATCCATTCCTGCCGCGTATGAAGAATTTCCATGCATTGTCTGATTTAACTGCGCCTACATTATTTTTCATCGGTGCGGCGTACTGATATCCTGCCATGACAAGATTTATGCTTCCTGACTGGTCGCAGCTGATGTAACCCCAGTCATCTGCAGAAAGCCGGATATTTGCTATTCCGTTTGAGAACGTTCCGAGATATTCGTAATTAACAAGCTGCATTTTATCCTTGTCAAATGGAACTCTCTTTCGCGAACCGGAGAAGCTGACGTAAACCATCTGGTTCTCATGTATGCATGCGATAAGGTTCTCGTACGGGCTGTATGAATAGATCCTGCCGTATTTGCTGGTGCCTGCGGCACCTCCCGTGGAGTTGAGCACGGAGTACTGCCCGTCGGTATCCAGAGCGATGGTGAAGCTGTCGTTCCACGGCATGACCTCCGTGAATTTTCCGGACATGTACTTCAGATCTCCGCGGGTGGCGGAGTAAAGATCTGCCAGGTATTTACTTACCTCCGGGTATTTGTCGGCACTGAATGTGCTGATGTATCTGTGCAGTTCAGTATAAAACTGTTCATCCTCGCGGGAGTACATGTATTCCAGTACTCTTTCAAAGGGCCAGATCTCGTCGCCAAGCAGAGCGGTTTCGGTGTTCCGTCCCTCCAATGCCGCCTGCCTGTCGATACGCTGCTTGCATATCGCGTAGGATTCGTCGTAGAACTCGTGCTGAGTGCAGTAGTCGGAATATGTGCGGAACAATTCATTGTCGTCCGGGTGTGCATTCACAAGTTCTTTGTATGTTGATGCCGCCTCCTGGTACATTTTTTTCTTGTCATAAATTTCATACTGACTGAGCAGCTGCTGTTCCATTTTTGCTTCATCGCCCGATGAGCTGAATGACATTGCGACTGCGGCCGCTGAAACTACCGATAGTCCTATCATGGCAAGCGCCATTGTTTTGCCTAACTTCATAGCTGAACCTCCGAAAAGCCCGAAATGATATACATTATATTACTGCACAGAAATCCCAGAAAAAAGAACGGTCCCATGGCTATTTTGGTTTTCATTTTCGCCTTTTTCCTGATAAGCAGGACTATACCGGCAATGGCGGAGAAAACAAAAGTCCACAGCAGCCCCGCCAATGTGTCGTCAAGTCCCAGGAGAAGTCCCAGAATGAACACAAGTTTTACGTCTCCCATTCCAAGACTATTATGTGAGAGCAGATTTGTGAGCAGGAAAATACCACCACATACTGCACTTCCTATAAGACTCAGAATGATCGTTGCACGGAATCCGGAAAAATCCGTCAGTGCTTCCGCTGCCAGAAGTACGAGAGTCAGAGCCAGAAATCCCAGGAGATATCTGTTGGGGATGAGCTGGAACTTCCAGTCGATAACAGCTGCGTAATACAGACCGAGTATGGCTGATACTGCGCGGAGGACCTCAAATACGCTTCGTTCCTGGAAATCCGTCATGAGCGGCAGGCATACTGATACAGCAGCAAATATCAGCAGTGTGATCATAATAAATAGGATACGTTTTTTGCGTGGATATTTTGTCTGGTCGTCACTGTGCTTGACTTTGAAGTACCATCTGGTGAACCAGTATCCTCCGGTGCCGATGATCGTGGCTGTCAGCAGCGAAAAAACGAGTGTCAAATTATTCTCTCTCCTCTGTTGTCACTTTCCTGCGTTGGATTTGACCCATGCCGCAGAATATGCGCATTTTATGACCTTGTGTTCTCCAATATCCGCAAATCTGTATGCCGGGTAAGCGTCGTATGATACGGCAACAAATATGCTGTTGTTTTTTTCGGTAGGGAACACCTTGGAA
>CAKSHT010000146.1 GCA_934457235.1 uncultured Oscillospiraceae bacterium | reverse complement strand
GAAGACCCATTTTATACATCGTATAGAGCAGCTTGCGGTGAGATGGCTTGAAGCCGTCTATCTCCGGCAGCGCACGGCTGACGATAACGCTCATCGCGTAAGGCATGTAATTTTCTTCGAGAGTGCTTACAATGTCCTTCTGCTCGACTATTCCGCTGCCCTCAATGTAAGCTCCCGCTATTTGGGAGCTGAACCTCTTGGGCTGCTTCTTTGGAGTGTTTTTCTTCAATTCTATCTTCCTTTATCGTGGAATCTAGGAATCGCTGTTTAAATCACGCCTGACGGCTTGGTACGCATCTTGCTTGCATATTTTCCGCCATCTTGCACAATTCGTCCTAGCAAGGCGTCAGCCTTGCTTCGTCCTCATTATACAATCTGACGAAAAATCTGCGGCGCAATCTGTGCACCAGATTTAATCAGCGCTTCCTTAACTGATATCAGCGGCGGCAATGTATTTGCTGCCGTTTTCCTTGATGAAGCGCTTACGTCCCTCCAGGTCGTTGCCAAGGAGCACGTCGAACATTTCGCGCGTTGCCGCGACGTCAGTCGGGTTTACCTTTATCAGACGGCGGGTCTCTGGGTTCATGGTGGTAAGACTCATCATGTCCGGGTCGTTCTCACCAAGTCCTTTGCTTCGCTGAATGGTGTACTTCGCGTCGCCTATCATACCGAGTATCTTCGTTTTTTCCGGCTCGGTGTAGGCAAAATAAGTGCGCTCCTTCGTGGTTATCTCGTACAGCGGGGACTCCGCGATGTAGACAAATCCCTTTTCGATGAGCGTGGGACACAGCTCCTGTATCATCGTGAGTATCAGCGTGCGTATCTGGAATCCGTCCTCATCGGCATCGGTGCATATTACAATCTTGTTCCAGCGCAGATTGTCAAGATTGAACGTGGAAAGCTGCTTGTTAGCTTTCGTCTTGACCTCAACTCCACATCCAAGCACCTTTATCAGATTCGTGATTATCTCGCTCTTGAATATCTTGTCGTAGCTTGCCTTAAGGCAGTTCAGTATCTTACCGCGAACCGGAATGACAGCCTGGAACTCCGCGTCCCTGGCAAGCTTTACCGAACCCAGCGCCGAATCACCCTCCACGATGTAGACCTCGCGGCGGGAAACGTCCTTGCTGCGGCAGTCAACGAACTTGTCTATGCGGTTGGTGAGGTCGATGGTTCCGGTGAGCTTCTGGAGCGTACTCTGGCGCACCTTGTCGGCGTTCTCACGGGAGCGCTTGTTTATAAGCACCTGGGTGCCTATCTTCACTGCTTCGTCGGGGTTCTCAAGGAAGTAGACCTCAAGCTGATGTTTCAGCCACTCGGTCATGGCTTCGGCGATGAACTCGTTTGTTACCGCTTTTTTCGTCTGGTTCTCATAGCTTGCCTGGGTGGAAAAGTTATTTGAGATGAACACCAGGCAGTCCTCAACGTCCTCCCACTTTATGCTCTTCTCGCCCTTGTTGTACTTGTTCCCGTTTTTCAGATAGCCGTCTATCTGGGACAGAAACGCTTTCTGAAGCGCTTTCTGCGGACTTCCGCCGTGCTCCAGCCAACTGGAGTTGTGATAGTGCTCGATGAATTGGACTTCCTTGCTGAACGTAAACGCAACGTTCATTTTCAGCGTGTATTCGTCCTTGTCCTCGCGGTCGCGACCCTGGCGTTCGGCGGTCCAGTGCTGCGGAGTAGTAAGTGACTTATCGCCTACTACCTCCAGCAGATAGTCGCTGATTCCGTTTTCATAGCAGAATATCTGCTCAGTGAACGTGCCATCCTCGTGCTCGTCCTTTAAAACAAGCTCCACGCCGTCGTTGACTACCGCCTGTCTGCGCAGGATATCCGCGAGGTACTCTGCGCCGATATTGATATCCGTGAATACCTCAAGATCCGGCTTCCAGTGTATCTTAGTACCGGTGGTTCCGTCGCCGCGGGACTTCTTGAATCCGCGCTCGTCCTGGGTGACATTAAAGCCCTTTTCGAAGCGCAGGGAGTAATTCCACTGACCGCGCCGGCTCTCGACCTCCATATATTCGCTTGCGAACTGAGTAGCACAGAGTCCAAGACCGTTAAGTCCCAGGGCGAACGAATAGTTTCCGCCGGAGTTGTTATTGTACTTGCTTCCTGCATACAGCGTACAGAATGCAAGCTCCCAGTTGTACTTATCCTCAGCCTTGTTGAAATCTATCGGGATACCGCGTCCATAGTCCTCGACAGTTATGGACTTGTCGGCGTGCAGCGTGATGATTATGCGCTTTCCGTAGCCTTCGCGCGCCTCGTCGATGGAGTTCGAGATTATCTCGAACACCGAGTGACGGCAGCCGTCCACGCTGTCCGAACCGAAAATAACTCCAGGGCGCAGGCGAACCTGGTCAGGGCCTTTCAGCGACACGAGATCATTGTAATTGTTTTCCTTTGGCATTTATGCATCTCCTGTTTACCGCAGTAATGCCGCAAATGGGCATAAAACTGCATTATCTTATTTAGTATATCACACTTGCTGAAAAAATGCAAGGCTTTTTTCCAGCGGTATAAGCCGTAGTCTTTTGTCAAAAGTAAATATTCACCGGCGTAGCCGGTAGCTTTACATATAACGCCTAAAAGGCTATCATTTGACATTCCTCCTATTGGTTTTTGTTTACAGTTTCCAGACCGCATTTTCATTATACCAGTTGGGGGAATTTTTTTCTACTCATCGCTAAAGCTTTTTTGAACCCCCGGCACAGCCGGGGGTTTTCGATATACAAAAATGCCGCCTCATTGTGAGGCGGCAAAATATTTCGTGCAAGTTACTCAGAACGGACGACGATTGTTGCATTCTTTACATCACATCGCAGGTCGCAGTTATAGTTAGTTGTGTGACAACGTGGGCATATCCAGTATTGAGAATTTGCCATCATGATTTTTCTAAATTTCGACATAATATTACCTCCAAGATCTTGTTTTGTACCTATACAAGCACAAAATTTCGAGGAGGAAATTAGCAAAAATTAACAAAACAATCGAAACACTCATCGGAAGCAATATCCGTAAAATCCGTGAAGAAAAGGGTTTGACGCAAGAGCAGGTCGCCAGCAAACTTCAGATCAACGGCTGCGATATAACGCGGAGCGCTTATGCCAAAATCGAAGTCGGACAGCGGCATATGTACCCGGACGAAATAATACTGCTTAAAACAATATTAAAGACATCATACGACGAAATATTCAAGCTTGACTGCGGAACTGACATTGACAATTGCAGCTCCATCAACTATAATAATACTATAAATCCAAAGGAGAAAACGAAATGAAAAAAGCCCTTATTTTCGACCTTGACGGAACTCTGTGGGACAGCTGCGAAAGCGTATGCGCTTCGTGGAACATAATATTCCGCAGATACCCTGAGATAATCAGGGTACTGACTCCCGCTGACACCCGCAGCTACATGGGAAAGACGCTGGATCAGATTTTCCCGCTTGCTCTTCCGGACACCCCGGACGAACTGCGCCAGAAAGTACTCCGCGAGTGCGTGACATACGAAGTGGATTACATCGCGCAGCACGGCGGCAAGCTCTACCCCAGACTCCGCGAAACGCTGGAAAAGCTCAGGAAAAGCTACACGCTGATAATCGTCAGCAACTGCCAGGACGGGTATATCCAGTGCTTCCTGGATTTTGCGAAAATGCGCGACCTGTTCGACGATTTTGAAAGCGCAGGAGCCACCGGGTTTTCAAAGGGGGAGAACATAAAGCTAGTCATTGAGCGTAATTCAATAGACAAGGCGGTGTACATCGGCGACACCCAGGGCGACCTTGATTCTGCGGATTTCGCGGGAGTTCCGTTTATACGCGCGGCATATGGATTCGGTCAGATGAATCGCCCGGTACCAGAGATACAAGAATTCGCCGAACTTCCGGAAAAAGCCGCTGAGATCATCTGAATTTACGGAAATTATCAAGACAAAATTCACCCTTTACGCTATAATGTAATTGTAAGCTTACAACTGCACCGAAAGGGGACCAATCATGAACGCCGACAAGCTGAACACCCTTACCTCCGCGCTGAAATACATCGAAAACAGCCTGTCTGGGGAATTCTCGCAGGAGAAATGCGCGAAAAACGCATGCTGCTCGCTCTCCGGACTGCAAAAGCTGTTCCGCAGCGTATTTCACAAAAGCGTCGGGGATTACGTCACGCGCCGACGGCTCACCGCAGCCGCCCGTGAACTCCAGCATACCGACCGCACTGCGCTTGACATTGCGCTGGAATTTGGCTGGGGCAGCGCCGAAGCCTTTACCCGCGCATTTTCCCGCGTATGGGGCGTAACTCCGTCGGAATACCGCCGGAGCTGGCACTTTTCCGGGCTTTGTCCGCGGCTTGATCTCCCCAGGCACTTTATGCGTGAAGGAGAGCTTATTATGACCAACAAATATGACATTTCCGAGCTATACGACTATATTAAATCCAGGCAGGGAACCTACGCATTGAGCTTCGACACCTCGCACCTCATGGAAATAAACGACGCCATCGGGCACGACGCCGGGGACAAGGTGATACTGGAATGCCTGCGCCGCATCGACCGCGAATGCTCCGACGGCATGCTGATGTTCCGCATAGGCGGCGACGAATTCGTTATGATGACCGGACTTTCCGACAGATCCGCTGTGGAAGCGCTGGCAATGAAGATTCTCTCGCACAACGGCGAAGCTGTGGAACACAACGGAAAGGAAATCCCTGTAAGTATGCGCGCCGGGGCTGTGCTTCTCAAATCCGGGAAACTCAGCTACAGCGAGTTATTTACCGAACTCGTCAGCGCTCCGGCGGATATTCCGGGAAGCGTGAAATTCTGATAAAACAAAGGGACTGTTTGATTTTAACAGTCCCTTCATTTTTTATAGTTTCTTTTCAAAACTGGCTCTGACGACATAGATGTGCCTTTATCGGCAGTCGCTTGTCAGTCTGCGTAATCTGAACCGTACTCACGTACTTCCAGCGCCTTGATAGCCGCTACAGCATCCCAGTAGAAATGCTCATCGCCGATACGCTCACGGAATCCGGCTCTGTCCATCATCTCACTTACCGCAGTCTGGACGCCGGTGAACGATATCTGCGTTCCCTTTTTGCGCAGCACGTTATAAAGCCGCTCCAGCTCTGCAAGTGAAATATCATCAGCGGTAGGTACGCCGCGCATCGACAGGATCACCTGCGGATTTCCATCCAGCGCTTCCAGCTGATTTAACAGCTTCTCCTGGGTTCCGAAGAACAGCGGTCCCGATACATAAACG
>CAKSHT010000145.1 GCA_934457235.1 uncultured Oscillospiraceae bacterium | reverse complement strand
GTCTATTACCTTGATACCGGTTTCCAGTACCTGCGCAACTGGCTGCTGCTCCTCGAATCCGGGAGCCTTGCGGTGTATCTCCCAGCGCTCGCCGTCCGCGATGTCGCCCTCGCCGTCTATCGGCTCGCCGAGGACGTTAAACATACGTCCCAGGGTGCGGTCGCCGACCGGCACGCTGATGGATCTTCCGGTCGAAGTCACTTCCATTCCTCTTGCGAGGTTCTCGCTTGCGCCCAGCAGTATGCAGCGGACCCTGTCCTTGCCGGTGTGCTGTGCGACTTCCATAACGCGCTGCTTTCCTCTTACGTTTACCGTCAGCGCTTCTTTTATTTTAGGCAGTTCGCCCGGGGCGAACATGCAATCTATTACCGGTCCTGAGATCTGTGTTATCTTACCTGTACTCAATGTCCGCACGCCTCCTCACTTTTCTTCTTTGCAAGCTTCCTCTTCTGCGCCTTTGCGCCGGAGGAAATCTCGGTTATCTCCTGGGTTATCGCAGCCTGCCGCGAACGGTTGTACTGCACGGATAATTCGCCCAGCAGCTTTTCTGCATTCCGGTTTGCGGAATCCATCGCAGTCATGCGGGCGTTCTGTTCCGCGCAGAAGCTGTCGACGAGCGCGCTGTAGATGTAGCCCGAAACGTAGCTCGGCACCAGAGTATCCAGCACCGCATTGACTGACGGAGTGAATTCAAACGGCTTTGTTATCGCCTTTTCGGTGGTATTGTCCGCGAACGTCCTGCGGTGGAACGGCAGAAGTCTTTCGGACTTCGCCTCCTCGAACATTCCGTTGCGGATATCCGTATAAACCACGAATATCTTGCACACCTCGCGCTTTTCGAACATCTCCAGCAGAATGGAGCTTATCTCCCTCGCGCGCTGCATAGTAGGATTCTGTGCGGTATAGAGAAAGCTGCGCTCCACCGGTATATTATAGTGCGCGAAATACTGCCTGCCGTATTCTCCGACCACGAACAGCTTGGTGTCCGGGTGTTCCTTAAGGAGCTTTTCAGCCTCGCGGATAACGTTCTGGTTGTACATTCCGGCAAGGCCCTTGTCTGCGGTGACTACCAGGCAGGCGTAGGTGCCGGTCAGCGTGTGCATGCTGTCCTCAGGGTAGAAATACTGGCTCTCCACTTCCTTTGCGGTACGGAAGATACGCTTTATCTCGCCCTTTATCGCCTCGAAATAGGGGCGCGTGTGGTCAAGCTCGGATTTCGCCTTGCGCATTTTCGTGGAGGCTATCAGATACATCGCGTTGGTTATCTTCTGAGTATCCCGGACGCTCTTGATACGATCCTTAATCTCTTTCGTGTTAGCCATAGCGCACCGCCTTAACCGCCGTTACGCTCCAGGAAGCGCTGTGCGAATTCCAGCAGGGACTTTCTCTCCTCCTCGGAGGTTTCGCTGGTGCGGTCTATCTTCTCGCAGAGATCGGGCATCTCAGCCGCCGCGGCGTCCAGCATATCCCTGGCGAACTGCGGTATCTTATCCACCGGAACGTCCTGGAACACATGTCCCATAGCGGCGGTCAGCAGGATCACCTGCTCGTGCTGCTTATAGGGATTGTACTGCTTCTGGCGGAGCAGGCGCATAAGTCCCTGACCGTAACGCAGCTGCTTCTTGGTGGTCTCGTCCAGGTCGCTGGAGAACTGCATGAACACCTCCATCTCGCGGTACTGTGCGAGATCCAGACGGATAGCGCCGGTGGCTTTCTTCATAGCCTTGGTCTGAGCCGCGCCGCCGACGCGCGATACTGAAAGTCCGACGTTGACCGCCGGGCGCTGACCGGAGTGGAACAGGTCGCTCTCAAGGAATATCTGACCGTCAGTGATGGAGATTATGTTCGTAGGGATATACGCGGAAACGTCGCCCGCCTGTGTTTCGACAATCGGGAGGGCGGTCATGCTGCCGCCGCCGAGGGCGTCGGAAAGGTGCGCGGAACGCTCCAGCAGACGTGAATGCAGGTAGAATACGTCGCCGGGGTACGCTTCACGTCCCGGAGAGCGCTCCAGCAGGAGGCTCAGCGTACGGTAAGCGACTGCGTGCTTTGACAGGTCGTCGTATACTATCAATACGTCCTTGCCGTGGTTCATGAAGAACTCGCCCATCGCGCAGCCGGAGTACGGAGCGATGTACTGTAATGTCGCGGAGTCGCTCGCGGTGGCGTTGACGATTATCGTGTAATCCATCGCGCCGTGCCTGCGGAGGTTCTCGGCAAGCTGCGCGACTGACGACGCCTTCTGACCGATGGCAACGTAAATACACACAACGCCCTTGCCCTTCTGGTTAAGGATAGTATCCAGTGCGATCGCGGTCTTACCGGTCTGGCGGTCGCCGATAATCAGCTCACGCTGACCTCTGCCTATCGGGAACATGGAGTCTATGGAAAGCAGACCCGTTTCCATCGGGCGGTTTACCGGCTGACGGTCGATGATGCCGGGCGCAGGGTTCTCTATCGGGTAGTAATCCTCCTGGGCTATCGCACCTTTTCCGTCCACCGGCTCGCCGAGGGCGTTTATTACGCGTCCCATGAACGCTTCGCCTACCGGGATACCGGCGACTTTCTTCGTACGGCGCACCATGCTGCCCTCGGTTATCTCGCTCTCGTCGCCGAAGATAACGCAGCCTATCTCGTCCTCCTTGAGGTCGAGTATCATGCCCTTGATACCGCATTCAAACAGCAGTATCTCGCCGTACTCCGCGTCCTCCAGGCCGCTTATCGTCGCGATTCCGTCGCCGACGGTGAGGACGGTTCCGACCTCCTCGTCCCGCGGAATCGGCTCGAAATCCTCGATAGCCTGGCGTATCATCGGCAGGACGTCCTGCTTGCCGCGGATAGCCTCGGTTATGCTCTCCTTGAGCTGCTTCGCGCGTCCCTCGGCGCTCCAGTCGAATATGCGGTCGAGGTTCCACTTGTAGGTGGAGGTTCCTATTTCAATGCGGAAGCCGTCGCGCACGCTGTCGTCATGCTTCGGGATAACGGCAACGGCGGCGTTGTATTTCTTCTCCAGGAATTCCCGGACCTTTTTAAGCTGTTCGTCCGTGGGAGTTTCACGGCTGTAAATGAACGCTTCGACCTCGACTTTTCTGATCTCGTGTTCTGTCATCAGTCATTACTCCTTTCCGGAATCATCAAAGCTGTCATACGCGCTGCCCGCAGGAACAAGCAGTTTGTCCACAGCCGCGGATACCATGTCCTCTATCTGCGCGTTTGCTTCCTGGAGGATCTTGTTCTTCTCCGCCTGGGCTGCCTTTCTTGCGTCGTCTATCATGCGCTGCTTCTCCTGCTCTGCGTCGGCGATATGAGCCTTTGCGGCGGCGTCAGCGTCAGCCATAGCCTTCTTCTTGATATCGGCGGCTTCGTCCTGAGCCTTTGCGATAAGCCCGGAGTACTTCTGCTGCTCTTCCTCGGCGGCGGCGAGCTTGTCGTTCGCAGCCTTGTCCATATCCTTGTAGTAAGCCTCGCGCTTAGCCATGAAGTTCTTCACCGGCTTGTAGAGCAGCAGCCACAGACCGCCGGCGAGAATGATGAAATTGAACAGGTGCAGCAGAATCTGCTGCCAGTCTACATTCAGAGGGATCCCCATAAAATTACCCCCTTACAGTACGAATATGATAAGTATAGCAACTACCAGGGCGTAAATGATAGCGGTCTCGATGAATACCAGACCAAGCATCATGCTGGCACGTATCTTGTCGGCAGCCTCAGGCTGGCGTGAGATACCCTCAGCTGACTTCGCAGTCGTAAGACCCATGCCTATGCCGGCGCCGCATGCCGCGATACCTACGCAGATACCTGCTGCGATAGCCTTGCTGCCGGTGGAATCAGCGGCGCTGTCGGTCTGGACCTCCTCAGAAACGCTGGTGCCGTCAGCGGGAGCAGGTTCGGGCTTGTCAGCCGCAGCGAAAGCCACCAGGCTGCACAGTGCGCATACCATCAGCGCAACGATACCGCATACTACTAATTTCTTTACAGATCTCTTCATGGTTGTTTCCTCCAATAACTATTGTTCATTGTAATTTATTATTTGTTTGTTGATTTGGAAATCAGCTTTTTTGCTGATTTAAGCGGGGGTTCTGAAACCTCGCCGTAGAACATCGCCGTCAGCATAGTCAGTACATATGCCTGGATAAGCGCGTGCAGCAGCGTGAACATAATGCCCACGAAAACCGGAAGCACGAAGCTCAGGCTGATGTTGTAATAAACCAGCTCCGTTACCAGCAGGCCGCTGAGCAGCGCGCCGAAAAGACGGAAGCTCATTGAAATGGGCAGCGAGAATTCCTTGAGGGTACGTCCCACGCCCTTGATTTTTGCGCCCGCGATACCACCGCTGAGTATAACCAGATATGACAGGCAGCCGAGCATTATCGCCGCATTGATATCCGACAGCGGAGCGGGGAGCGATATCGTACCTCCGACGGTGGTGGGAGCCTGTATTCCGAAAAGCTCAAACAGCGTTCCGACGAAGATATAAACTCCCGCCGCGAACACATACGCCCCCAGAAACGAATTCCTGTGCGGGCTGCTGGTCTTTGCGAGATTATCGAAAAATCCGACAAGCTGTTCAAGGATCATCTGGAACCTGCCCGGCACCATCTTGAATCTTGGTATCACGAAGATTCTGATGACAGCCGCCGCGATAAGCAGAACTCCGCACACTATCAGCGAGGATATGTACGCGGGGTTGACCTCCTTTATCCCGAAAAGGCTCACCTTGTTTGTACCGTGCAGAACAGCGTCGCGCATGACCACCTTGATGGACTCCGACTCACCGCTGCCGCCCACAACGAGCGCCGCGGCGAGCACAACGACCATCAGTGCGACCCATACGACGATGAATACCGCACGTTTTCTTTTGCTCATATACTTTCTCCTTTCTGTTTCTCTATATATGAACCGCATTCAGCGGTTATTGTCATGTTCCTGCTGCTCGTGAATGAACATCAGACAGAAGCTTATAAACAGCAGCCCGCAGCATACCCAGATTATCCCGTGACCTATCATCGTGGAAAGCACGCTGCCCAGACCTGCGCCCGCCGCGAATACTCCGATGACTCCGAAGTACGTCAGCGCCTTTGCCAGCGTTTCGCGGTCGCGATTGCGGAAGTAAGCGCACAGCGACTCCATGCCGCTGCGCATATTTCCTATGCACATCGTGCTGGCGTAGGGCTGACCGTGTATCTTATGGAACGTCTCTACCTGGAGCGCGCACACGAACGAAACGAGGGCGTTCGCCAGCGGGTCGAGATATTCCGGAATAAATCCCACCGCGAACA
>CAKSHT010000144.1 GCA_934457235.1 uncultured Oscillospiraceae bacterium | reverse complement strand
GTTCTCAAGTGCTTCAGGCTCGTAGCCGGGGGCGATAACGCCGTCGGAAACCTCTCTGTGGATTATTCTTGCAGTGGAAACGTCGCAGACGTCGGACAGCGCTATGAAGTCGCCGTAGCTGCTCATTCTGTCAGCGCCCCTGGCTCTTGCGTAAGCGCATGCGAGCGGGGAAAGTTCACCGAGGTCGTCAACCCAGTAGATCTTTGCGAGAGTGTCAGTCAACGGAAGTCCGATAGCGGCGCCTGCCGGTGAAACATGCTTGAAGCTGGTGGCAGCGGGGTAGCCGGTAGCAGCCTTAAGCTCCTTGACGAGCTGCCAGCCGTTGAATGCGTCCAGGAAGTTGATGTAGCCGGGGCGGCCATTCAGAACCTCAATAGGAAGCTCAGCGCCGTTTTCCATGTAAATTCTTGCGGGTTTCTGATTGGGGTTGCAGCCGTACTTTAATTCGAATTCTTTCATAGTATCTCCTTTTTATACGTTCTTATTTACGATTCTGCTGTCGTACTTGCCTGTTTCCAGGTCGATATAGCGTACGAACAGGGAAACCTTGTTGTCCTTGTTGAGGTTTGTCCACAGGAAGTCTGTCAGCTTGTCGATGTCCATATCGGGAATTAAAACATTCTTCGGCTCGCCCTCAAAGCTGGGGAGTCTGCGAACGACGTCCTGCTCCACCTCGTCGCCAGCGTAGGTGTGGATAAAGCTGCCCTTGCCGGACATGGGGTTGCTGTAAGCGTAGGTGTATCTGCGGCAGGAGCTTCCGTCGCCGTCAGCAGATTTCAGAATTGACATTGCGTAGTTCATCGCACCGTTTTCCAGGTGGATTATACCGGAGATACGCGGCGTGTAGTTGGGCTTGTCGTCCTCGAATTCACGGGTGCGCAGTGACTGTTCGAACGTCATCTGCTTGTCCATTAAATCATAGATGGTGTCGGTCTGGTCGCCATTTGTTACGATGGTCTTGTTGCCGAGAACGCGTACCGGAGCGTAAATAATAAGGTGCGGGTCTACCATCTTGGAAGGGTCGAACGCCTGGGTATGGATACCATCGCCGTCCTCAACAAAAACACGGTTGCGGCTGTTCTCGCTTCTGCCCATGATAAAATAAGCGGTGACTGCCTTTTTTCCGTCCGGGGACTTGCCGATGATTATTCCTCTGCCGTGGTATGCAAGGGAATTCAGTTCCTTGTCAAGCTCAATGTAGTTCATGTTTTATATCCTTTCAGAATTTTCCTGTGTAGCATGTGGTTGTGTAGCTTACCGTGACCTTGCCGTATTTATGGTGTCTGTCGAACAGCGCCCGCAGCTCTGACACAAACTCGTTAAAGCATTCGTCAGTGTCTTTCGGAGTATGGGAGCGTGATAATGCGTCGCCGATGAACATTTCTCGCGTCATGAGGACAGGCGTTTCAATTTCGAAAACATCTACCGATGAGAAGAATTCATTGCGCAGAAATCTGTCAACGTCCTCTTCTGAGGAACCCATTCGCCCTCCCTTTTCGGCAAACTTAGGGCTGTATTTCATGAATAGCTTCGTGCGTTCCTCGGTGATGCCGCCTTTATAGTGTGAATTGTATATCACGGCGACCCTGCCTTCGGGCTTAAGGAGCCGCTTGCATTCCTCGCGGAATTTTACTGGATCGAACCAGTGGAAAGCCTGCGCTGTGGTAATCAGACCAAAGCTGTGTGCGGGGAGTCCGGTGTCCTCTGCGGAAGCCATGACTATCTCAGCCTTTCCGCCAACGCATTTCAGAAGCTCGCGGCACATGTCCGTATTTGGCTCGACTGCGGTTACAGTCCAGGGCTTTGAGAGTAGCTTCTCCGTGAATTTTCCGGTTCCGGCGCCGATATCCACGACATTTTCTGCATGCGTCAGGTTATAGAGCCGGTCAACGACCGCGGTAGGGTAGGAGGGACGGAACTTCGCATAATAACCGGCTTTCCCGGTAAATCTGTTTTCGTTCATTACAGTATCTCGGTAACGCCGTTTTTAACGGTTATCCTGTCCTCGCAGAACAGCGAAACGGCTTTCGGGAGGAGCTTCCATTCGGCTTCCTCCATAATGCGTTTCTGGAGTATCTCCGGTGTGTCGCCGTTCTTTACTTCGACCGCTTTCTGGAGGATTATCGGTCCCGCATCGCAGTCAGCGGTGACGAAATGCACCGTTGCTCCGGAAACCTTTACGCCCTTTGCCAGAGCCGCTTCGTGAACGTGCAGTCCGTAGAATCCCTTGCCGCAGAAGCTCGGAATAAGCGCCGGGTGTATATTTATCATCTTGTTCGGAAATGCGTCGCACACCTGCTCGTCGAGGATAGTCATAAATCCGGCGTATACTACCAGGTCAGCCTTTTCCTCCACAAGTGCGTCACGCATTGCCTTGCTGTAGCTTTTCACATCCGCATAGTCGCGGCGCGTCAGAACGCGGGTCTTAATACCGTTATTCGCTGCGCGCTCCAATGCGTATGCGTCCGGCTTGCTTGCTATGACGCAGGTTATTTTACCGCCGTGTATCTCACCGCGCTTCTCTGCGTCGATGAGCGCCTGTAAATTGGTTCCGCCTCCGGACACAAGCACCACGATATTCTTCATACAATACCTCCTACAGAAGCCGAGTTTATTCGTTCAGCTGAACCTCAACACAGTTATATCCGCCGTCGCCCGGATTTTCGCCGGAGAACGGGTCAGCGTATTCAGCCGTAATGGAGTATGCTCCGATGCGCAGAGTACGGATCACTTCGCAATCTTCACCGCGCTCTATCGCCTGATGCCAGGGATCGCCGTTTATAGTAAGCGTACCTCTGAACAACTTTTCCGGCGCGTGCTTCAGTGACAGATTGGTGTCGTTTCTGAACATAAATCCGAAGCAACTAACGACTGATCCATTCAGCGTATAGCAGTAGATTCCCAGCTCGTCCCAGGTGAAGTTCACGCGTTTGGAAACCATGTCCTTGCCATACGAACCCTCAAGGAACTCACGGTTTTCGCTACTTGTCTTGAATTTTGTGCTGCGCGGAGTGCCGAGAATCTTTTCAACGGCGCTTATATGTGAAAGCACGTCCAGTTTCACGCCGTTTATCGTCATACCATTCCCGGAAATATCGACCGCGCACTGCTCCCCGGAGAAGGGAGCAGCAGTCTTTTTCTTGAACCAGCCGAACATTATTCGATTATAACGCCCTCATCGCTTGCAACGGTCTCGCCGATGATGAATGCGTTTTCGCCATTAGCCTTGAGGATCTCAACGGCCTTTTCAGCGTCAGCCTTATCAACTACCATCATCATGCCGATACCCATATTGAATGTGTTGTACATGTCGTGCTCGGAGATATTGCCGGTCTTCTGGAGAAGATTAAAGATTGCCGGTACTTCGTAGCTGTCCTTATTGATCTTTGCAGCGATACCGTCGGGGAGCGCACGCGGGATATTCTCATAGAATCCGCCGCCGGTGATGTGGCTGATAGACTTTACGGTCATCTTGGATATAACGTCCAGAACAGGCTTAACATAAATTCTGGTGGGCTTGAGAAGAGCGTCGCCGAGGGAAGTTCCCAGTTCCGGATAGAAGGTCTTGAGGTTCTGCTCGTTTACGTTGAACACCTTTCTTACCAGAGAGAAGCCGTTGGAATGAATGCCGCTTGAAGCAATGCCGACGATAGCGTCACCGGGCTTGATAGTAGAAGCGTCCAGGATCTTGGAGCGGTCAACGATTCCGGTGCTGTAGCCTGCGATGTCGTATTCGTCATCGGGCATCATACCCGGATGCTCAGCGGTCTCGCCGCCTACAAGTGCGCAGCCTGCCATCACGCAGCCGTCAGCCACGCCCTTGACGATTTCTGCTACCTTTTCGGGAACTACCTTTCCGATAGCTATGTAATCCAGGAAGAACAGGGGCTTTGCGCCGCAGCAGATGATATCGTTGACGCACATTGCAACCGCGTCAATACCGATTGTGTCATGCTTGTTCATGAGCATTGCAAGCTTGAGCTTGGTGCCTACACCGTCAGTGCCGCTTACGAGTACCGGATCCTTGATTCCGGTGAGATCAGGTGCAAACAGACCGCCGAAGCCGCCTATACCTGAGATGCATCCGGGGGTGTTAGTCCTTGCAACATGCTCCTTCATGAGGCGTACTGACTCGTATCCTGCGGTCACGTCAACGCCTGCTGCCTTGTAGCTTTCGCTGTAACTTTTCATTTTACTGCCCTTTCTCTAAGGAGCGCCGCGGTGTACGGAGCAGCCTTAATCTTTAGTTATTTCAAGTCCGTCATTCGTCGAACTTCATTTCAAATTTATCCTTCGGGATATCCTTGGGAACCTCGACCGGATATTCGCTGGTGAAGCAGCCTGTACAGAATCCGCAGCCCGCATTCTCAGCGATTTTGGTAACACTGTCAGTGCTGAGGAAGCCTAGGGAATCCACGCCGATTATTTTTGCGATCTCCTCGACCGAGTGCTTGTTTGCGATGAGGTTTTCCTTGCTGTCGATATCTGTTCCGAAGAAGCATTCACTGATGAACGGCGGGGAAGAAATGCGCATGTGGATTTCCTTTGCACCGGCATGACGAAGAAGCTTCACGACCTTTGCGGAAGTTGTACCGCGCACGATACTGTCGTCAATAAGAACGACGCGCTTTCCCTTTACCGTTTCGCTGACAGCATTCAGCTTGATCCTCACGGAGTTTTCGCGCATGCCCTGGGTCGGCTGAATGAACGTTCTGCCGATGTAGCGGTTCTTTACGAAGCCGACTCCGTAGGGGATACCGCTCTGTTGTGCGAAACCAAGAGCCGCATCAAGTCCGCTGTCAGGACAACCGATAACGACATCCGCCTGTACGGGGTGTTCCAGCGCGAGGTAATGCCCGGCACGAAGTCTGGCACGATGCACGCTAGCTCCCTCAATAACAGAATCGGGACGCGCAAAATATATGAACTCGAATACGCACATGGAGCTTTTCTGTCCACAGTGAGTTTTGATGCTCTGAATGCCGTTGTCGTCAATGACAACGATCTCACCTGGCTCCACATCGCGGACGAATTCAGCGCCTATGCTGTCCATGGCGCAGCTTTCGGAAGCGAAAACGTACCCTGCGTCGTCCGGTAGTTTACCCAGGCAAAGCGGACGGAAACCCTGCGGATCCCTTGCTGCGATGAGCTTTTTCGGGGACATTATCACAAGCGAGTAAGCCCCTTTTATCTTATACATCGCCTGCTCGACGGCTTCCTGAATTGATCCTGTCGATAGGCGTGCTTCGGTAATTGCATAGGAAATGACCTCGGTGTCGCTGGTGCTGTGGAAGATCGCGCCTTTAAGTTCATACTGTTTGCGCAGTTCAAGTG
>CAKSHT010000143.1 GCA_934457235.1 uncultured Oscillospiraceae bacterium | reverse complement strand
GGGACGACGGCTGGATAAGCTATGACGAGCTTCCGTTCGACCCCGAAACCGACTCCGATTCCCTGGAGCTGATGAACTGGCTCGCCGACAATGCCGAGAGCGAATACATGACCTTCGACAAAACGGTGCACTATTACACGACGGTCAGCACGCAGGAGGAGATTTACGACAGCCTGAAGCAGCATATTGAGGTCGATAAGGACATCGACGCGATACTTGCCATGGGTACATCTCCGTCGCTGATGGTCGAGGGATTCGGATTTGACGTCCCGCTGCTGATGTACGCGGTGTCCGACCCGATAGGCTCTGGGCTTGTCGTATCCGCCGAGGACTCCGGGAATGAAAATTACTGGGCGCACGTGGATTCATCGGCGTACGCAAGACAAATGCAGTATTATTTTGACACGTTCGCATTCAGTAATATCGGCTCGGTTTACGGCGACGAGGTGGTCTGTGCGCTCCCGGATTACCGCGGCGTTGCGCAGCAGAACGGCTTTGATATAACCGAATACAAGCTGGAGCGCGAGAGCTTTGCGGACGAAAACGAATATTATGCTCAGCTTGAACAGATATACAGAAAAATGGTGAACGAGGATAATGTGGACGCATATATCCTAAATACCGATGTTATTCCGTCAGCGGAAAAGGCGGCGGAAATGATGCAGATATTCTATGACGCGAACATACCCGTAGTGGCTCAGGTAGGCTCAGCATATGTAAAGAGCGGAGCCGCGCTGATGATAGTTGACCCGCGTGACGCAGTGGGAACAGGTCCGTTCGTGTCCAATATAATAGGCTCGGTGTTCAATGGAAGCAAGCCCGGCGACCTGGAGCAGGAATATGCAAGCTCACCATTCCTTACCCTTAATCTTGATGTCGCAGATAAGATAGAATACAAGCCGTCCTTTGAAATGCTTATCGCGTGCGAGAAGATAATCAGCACGGACTGACGCGGGAGGAGAGCAGATGGAACATAAAGAAAAAAAGTCAAGCAAAAAAATATGGATACTCTCAGTGTTCGTTGTGTTCATAGCAATCGCGATGTCGTTCGTTTCGTGGCTGATTTACGCGGTATTCTCCCAGAGCTACCGTGAGATAAAGCAGCAGTATTACGGCGTGGTGTCAAAGCAGATAGTCGAGAATATCGAAAATTCAATACGCAATGGAAAGCAGATAGAGCGCTTCTATGGCATGGACAAGGTGCTCAACGATATGCTCAAGCTCATAAGCACCGAGAATGTCCCCATAAACACCGCGATAACCGACGCCAGCGGAAACGTGCTGTATTCCTCCTACTCCGGAAGTGCCCTGGAGAAAGAATACAACGCACTTCTTCTGAACGAGAATGTTATTTATAACCTGGATTTCAGCGACGCTGAAAGTACTGCATTCCGGACTGCGGACGCAGGAGATTACGAGGTCATGCTGCAGCCGATATTCGACCGCCAGGGAAAGCAGATAGGCGCTATGACGCTGTTCTACAGCGTGTCTGATATCGAGCAGGAACTTATCGCCCAGAAGCAGAACAGCGATATTGTCACCATGGCGTGTATCGGCGCTACGATACTGTTGCTTGTGTTGTATTTTGTATTCCTGCCGAGGTCGGTATGCGCTCCGCAGGACGACGGGTCTGCGGATTCAGCGGAGGTCTATAAGCGCAAACAGCGTGAGAACCGCTATATGTTCCTGATACCGGTATTCGCGATAATGGCTGGACTGCTCGTTCAGTGCATGATATCCTATAATGAGTATCAGAAACGGTATAAGGAAGTAATGTTCGAGGGAGCGCAGGGAATTTCGGAGTATATCGGTGAGATAATCAGCGGTCTGAACGAAAAAGGCGTTGACTACAGCCGTATGAACGGGCTGCCGGAATATCTTGCGGATAAGGTAGAGGATTCCCCGCTGCTCTGGAACGTCAGCGTTGTGAATGTCTATGCCGACACTTCAAGCGTGTTGACGCGCAGCAGTGAGTATAACGTGTCGCTTGCCATCGGCAGCGGCGACGGAATGAACACCCATATCAACGTCGAGATATCGAAGGAATACATAGACGAAAAGATGCTTGGCATGCTGCTGGTATTCATCGTTACATTCGCAGTGGCTCTGATAATGATATTTGAGCTGCTGAAACTCCCGGACGCAATGTTCACTCGCATATCCCGGCCGTTCAGGGAGTCAAGGACGGTACAGGCAGGCTCTGTTGCACCGGTGCTTAGACTGGGGGCATTTATCGCGTACACCGGAATGTACGTTGGCATACCGTTTTCAAGTGTTCTGATAACGCAGTGGAACAAGTCGATACTGGGACTGTCAGTGACATTCCTGGCTTCGATACCCATGACGGCGGAGCTGCTTGCCACCATGCTGTGCTCGCTTATGTGCCTGCCGCTCTACAGAAAGATGAATCTGAAGCTGTTGTTCACGCTGTCCGCGCTTATTTCGGCGGCTGCGAATGCGCTATGCTTCCTTGCGTCGTCGCCGGAGCAGCTTATAATCCTGCGTTTCATTTCCGGTATCGGATTTGCGGGAATTAAGTATTCGTTGAACACCTTTGTATCTCTCGGTTCACTGACTCCTGAGAATACGACGAACGACCTGGCGGCGCTCAATGCGGGACTCCTCGGAGGTATCACCTGCGGTGGCACTCTCGGCGCTGTGATAGCCAGCTCCGTGAATGTTCATACGTCGTATCTTATAGCGGGAATATTTATTTTCGCATTCCTGGCGGCAGTGCTTGCGCTTTCGCCCTGGAAGCTGTTCCGCGAGAACAGCGCTGAAAGCTCCTCGCAGACCGAAAAGAGCAGGTTTGGCGCGCTGTCGCTTATCCTTAAACCGTCGTTCCTACGGTACGTGCTGCTGGTAGCTATTCCGATGAATTTCGGTCTGATGTTCGTAGTTGCGTTTTTCCCCGGATTTGTCGGTTCACTCGGACTTCCCGATGTTACGACATCGTATGGATATCTCATCAACGGGCTTGTCGGAATTTACATCGGTCCGGTGTTATTGAAGGCTCTGTCCGGGAAGATCGGGAAATCCGCGTGCGTTGTGGTATCGCTCGGACTGGCGGCGGTTTCGATACTTATACTCAATGTCAACGCTCCGCTGGTGATAGTGCTTGTAAGTGTTGCGGTACTCGGACTTTTCGATGGCTTCGGCACTCCGGCAACAAGCGATTATTACGTCAATATGCCAGTGGTCAGGGAAGCGGGAGTAAGCCAGGGACTGGCAATGCTGAACGTTATCGGCAGTATTGTGCAGACGTTCAGCCCGGTGTTGTATTCCGTTATCCTCGCAGGCGGAGTTGCAGCGACAAACATAATGGGGATCGTATTTGCAGCGGCGGCAGTCCTGTTTATTGTCACGCTGAAAGTAGATTCCGGCAGGAAGCATAAGGCACACGCATCAGATATGTAGTGGAGGTTTGTTATGAACACATATGCAGAAAGAAAAAAGAGCGTTCCGCAGCCCGGAAAAGCGGCTCCTGCACAGGAAAATATCCAGTCGCAGCTCAACGCAATGCAGAATATCGACGTTCACTCCGGGCATTCACTTCAGTTGGAGGACGGTCTGAAAAGCCGTATCGAGCATCACCTCGGGTACGATCTTTCCGGAGTGGAGCTGCGTGAATCCCGCGACGCGGCTGATATGGGTGCCCAGGCTTTTGCAAAGGGCAACGTTGTGCATTTCGCACCGGGACAGTTTGACCAGCATTCCGAGCAGGGACAGCACCTTATCACGCACGAGCTGTCACATGTCGTGCAGCAGGCTAGGGGCGGCGTGCATGCTGATGTGGACGGATTCAATGTTAATGCGTCCGCAGCGCTTGAGGGCGCGGCAGAACATTCCGGCGACAGCTTTGTATCCGGAGGACACAGTTCGCTCGCAGCACCGCTGATGTCTCTCCCGGCGATGAATGCGGATGCAGCTCCGGTGCAGGGGTCGTTCTTTGGTAAGATAAAGAACTTCTTCAGAAAGCAGAAAGAGAGCTTCGGTTTTGGCAGGGCACTGAAAAATAAGGATAATGTAGTGGACGAGATCACCGCCGAGCATGAAAGCACTGAGGCTGATATGGTAAAGGCGATGAGGGAGCAGGGATTCAGCGATGACGAGATAGAAGCGCAGAAGATGTTCCAGAGGGTCAATATGTCGGACAGCCGTGCGGCCCGCTACCAGGAAGCCCAGACGCAGTCGCGGCTTGCCGCCGGTAATTTTGACGATCCACGAATGATGACTAACATGGCGTCGCAGCTCGGACGAGGAACCCTCACCGGAGCCAGCCGTGACAGTAGGGCAGCCCGCGAAAACAGCATGATATACAACATACTTGCCGGAAACGATGAAGTACGGCAGGCGGAGGGAATGGCGGACGCGCTCACCCAGAAATTCGACAGGCAGCGCCGGGCGTCCGGTGAGTTAGACAGGATCAATGCCACTAAGGATGAAGGAAATGCCGCGTTTACAGCAGCCATTCAAAGATACAATGCCCGTCATGGCACTCAGTTCAACCGGGATTCCGGAGATGTAAGGGCGGTAAGATATCTTGCCCGCCATCTGAGGGGACTTGACGACCAGACCGCAGATACGATGTTTGATGATATGGTCAGCGGCGACAAGGCAAGAATGGCACCGCATATAAAAGCCGGTATCGACAAGTTTATGAGTGCAGCGGACCTGAATGCAATTGACGCATCACGCTCAGATGATGAGTTAATCAACGGCGCCGCCAATCAGATCATAGCGTCGCATGATAACATGACATTGTCTGACTATATAAGCAGCAACGACTTTGACGCCGCTGCACTCGGAGTGACTTCCGAATACATGCAGAGATACTACGATACAAAGATGGCGCACGGCAGGAGAATGGGCGACGCTTTTGGCAGACTGAAGCGGCTGAAGGGTTGATCCTGCATAGTTAATGGAGCATAAATATCTCCTTCAGAATGTGGAGATCAGTTCCGAGATGTATTAAAAATAAACGGTGAGCGTTTGAACTCACCGTTTATTTTATACTGAGCTTATGAGCATGGACCTACAAAAATGGAGATATGGACGCTGTTTCGGGAATAGCGGAGAACTATCCCACTGCGGTTGTGAACGCCAGGAAAACCGTGAACAACCTATTGTCGCAGGGGCTCCCGGACTTGATGATACAGACAAGCGAAACGAATGGTTGTGTACACAGTGCCTGACATCCTCAACGGTTTATGAGGCAATAGAATTCCTGGAGAGCCTCGGGCGGCCTGGCCTGCGTTCCTCAATCGTCAGGTATTTATTCAGGTCAATATGATCCATCACTTCACTGAAAATATATACCGGGTCTGAAATTTC
>CAKSHT010000142.1 GCA_934457235.1 uncultured Oscillospiraceae bacterium | reverse complement strand
AGCCTACCGCATTTGAATAATCTATGCTTCATTGTTTCCTCCTTGTGTGCCGGGCTTTTCGGCTTCCGCCGCGCCCGCACCTATATTTATAATAATTATACAACAATTACATTTCGCCGTCAAGCAAAACTTCCTAATTGTTGCAAAAAACTTCCTAATTGTATCGCTCCCGCCGCGCTGTGAGATTTTCAGCGCGGCGGGGATTCACGGCGGTTTCGCCGGAGCATACCCCATTTCCGGGGTACGCCGAACGCCTTGAGTACGCCTATTGAAAAATTTCCGGGAATGTGCTATAATCAGACTGACCGCCGGGTGCGGTCTTTCAGCGCGCCCGGAGTTAGCACGCTCTAACAAATCAGATATGGAAGGTGGAAACGCAGCGCCATGATAAAACTCGCATTACTTGCCGGGATACTGGGACACCTGCTCTGCGGAGCTTCGGACTGCCTGCTCGGCTATTCCCGGAAGGGTAGGCTTAACATGAAGAACCTCAGCGACCCGGAAAAGATGTCCGAAATGTTCGCCGATATGCCAGAGAAATTCCCGCTCGCTTCGATACTGCTCGGAACGTTCGCCATCGCGCTTTTCGGGCTGGGGTACATCGGGCTGAGTGCCTGGATAAGCGCGTACTCCGCGGCGGCTTCGGTGGTCATGTTCATAGCCTCGGCGGCTTACCTGGTGCCGATAACCGCGCACCACGTGCTGTTCGGAGCCATCGAGTGGCTCTACCTTCGGCTCGGAAGGACATCAGCCGCCCGTGAAGCCGTCCTCGGCCTCCAGAAAAAGACCATCGCGCCCATGTTCGCGGGCTACGCCGGACTCCTCATGTTCGTGGTCACACTGTTCGCGGCGGTGGTCTCCGGGAGCACTCCGCTTCCTGCATGGGCGTGCGTGTTCAACACCCTCGTTGTGATGGTGCTCCTCCTGCCCACGAAGCTCCCCGCAAAGGGGAATATCGCCGGGGCGGTGATGTTCCTCGGACTGATGTTCCTCGCCTGAGAAGCTCTGCGGACTACCACAGCGGCTCGTCGTAGTCCTTGCCGGAGCTTTCCGGCGCTCCGTACATCTCGCGCAGTTCCCGGAGGACATCCTCGTTCAGAGCCGCGCTCTTGTCGTCGTCCCACAGCGGCTCGGAGTAGTCGCGCTTTGCCGGGGCGGGCTTCTGGGAAAGCTCCCCGACCGCCCTGTACAGCGCCGAGCGCAGGTACGCTTTCAGATTCCGTATCCCGCTCTTGCCGGATATGTAGTCCGCAACGTGGCTCACCGCGCTGTAATCCACCCTGGAAAAAACAGAAGAAATATCCTCTGCTGATAAAGTCCGTCCGTCAGTCGTAAGCGTGAAGGCTCCCGCCATGCCCTCCGCCGTGACCTCTGCGGCAAGGTCGGCGAATCCGCTTCCGTACTTTCCGGAAAGTCCCGCATAGTTTATCCTGGAGCGTGCCGCTTCCAGATGCGCGCTGTCGGGTTTGATGTTCTCAGGATTATTTTCTTTTGTTTTATTGTCTTTGGTTTTCTGTGAGGATTCCGCACTGCCTGCCGCCGTGATTCCCGACTGCCTGATGTCGGATTTCCTTACTTCCTGCGGGGAGATTTCACTGCGCACTGCCGGAGCGTTTTCCTCCGGGGACGGCTCACAGGCGCCGATTATCCCCTCCAGGAGCTGGGGGTCGTCCACGATGTAAAAGAATCTCCGCGCCGGGAGACCCTTTGCCGCGCACCGGATAAGTCCTGCGCTGACCAGCCGCTTCACGCACCGGGACTGCTGGCACTTCGTCAGCGAGGTGGATTCCTCCATGTCGTCCACCGTGGAATAAAACCACCCGTCGGAGAGCTTTCCGTGCTGTTCGTACCAGGCGTGCTTCGCCAGCAGAGCCGCGTATATCACCGCCTCCGACAGCCCCAGCGCATGCGCCAGCCGGCGATTCACCGATATTGTGTTGTTGTGGTTGAGAAGCTCAAATACTGTTTTCATGGCGTTTCCTCCTTTGTTTTACCTCCATTGTAGAGCTTCCCGGACTGCAATTTACTGCACAGCCATTTGTCAATATCTTCCCGGATATCACAAACCGCTTGACAAATCCCATAGTTAGTGGTAAAATACTAAGGTAGTTATAGCTAACCGGAGCTTACATGTATTGGTTAGTCATAACTAATTCGTGGCTATACTATAACACGGCGAAAGCCCTTCCAGCGGCAAGTGCAACCCGGAGATCGGCGCACAGGGCGTGGCAGCATTCATTGCTGTTGCACTCTGAGCATGCGCGGCGCTGGTCCTTTCCAGAAATCACAATAAGTAACCAGGAGCATGGGTCTGGGAACTACCAAATCCTGAAGTGAAAAAAGGGCAGGTGCTGAGCCTGCCCGTAATTTGAATCCGCCGCCGGAGGCGGCACCAGAATTTCGAATTAATCAGAAAGAAGGCATGAATGCAGACTCAGATAATCTACGGCATACTTATTCCCTTCATCGGCACCACCGCCGGAGCCGCCTGCGTATTCTTCCTGCGCAGACAGCCGCACTTCCTGGTTCAGCGGAGCCTTACCGGATTCGCGGCGGGGGTCATGACGGCGGCCTCGGTGTGGAGCCTGCTGATCCCTGCGATGGAGCAGTCCGCGGGGCTGGGGCGGCTCGGATTTGTTCCAGCGGCGGCGGGATTCCTGCTCGGAATACTGTTCCTGCTGTTCCTCGACCGCGTTATCCCGCACCAGCACATGAACTCCGACGCCCCGGAGGGCAGCCGGAGCTCCCTCAGCAAAAACACCATGCTCCTCCTGGCCGTGACCATCCACAATATCCCTGAGGGCATGGCGGTCGGAGTGGTATACGCCGGGCTTGCGAGCGGCGGAGCTAACATCGCTGTCGCTTCCGCGCTGGCGCTCTCCCTCGGCATTGCTATCCAGAACTTCCCTGAGGGCGCTATAATCTCCCTGCCGCTGCGCTCCTCCGGAATGGGCAAGGGCAGGGCGTTTCTGCTGGGTACCCTCTCCGGTGCCGTGGAGCCCCTCGCCGCCATCCTGACCGTGCTGCTTTCCGGGCTGGTCGTCCCGGTGCTGCCGTACCTGCTGAGCTTCGCCGCCGGCGCCATGGTCTACGTCGTTGTTGAGGAGCTTATCCCCGAAATGTCCGGCGAGCCGCACTCCAACATCGGCACCATCGCCTTCGCCGTCGGGTTCGTCGTCATGATGAGCCTTGACACCGCCCTCGGCTGACCTCTGCCTATTGACAGTACGCCATTATCGCAATACGATATTAGTTCCGACTAACCGACAGGGGAACTCACCCATGAACAAGGAAAACGGTAAACGCGCTCTTATGATTTCATTCATCTGCGAAATGCCCGGCTGCCTGTGCGGAAACGGCTTCCGGGACGCCGCCTTCCCCTCCTGCGAGGCGCTGTTTTCACACCTGTCATGGGTGATCCCGATGAGCGAATATCAAAGAGCACATAGAATACGCCGAACAGGAAGCTGGTGCAAAGGAGAATGCGTGCAAAAATCAGCGAACAGGTAATTGTGAGCAAGGACAATGCGTCTGTCGCTCTGAGAGGCATATTGGCAGATGCCGCAATGAAATATATTTTTGAGTGAAAGGTGTAAAACTACATTGACCATATCATATTTTGTATTGACAATTATTAAAGTTTGTGATATAATATGAATGAAAATCCAAACCAAAAATTGATAAAATTTATTGAAAGTGCCCAAGAATACAGGGGAATATGTGATATGTTTCCCGAACGCAAATCTTTACTGAATGGAAAATGATATGGAAAAGAAAAGACCGGTTCTGTTTGTTGGAAATGGAATAGCACAGCGTATTCAGATCGCTGAAAAGTGGGATAGAATAATCAACGATACTGCCAAAAGATACGGCGTAAATATATCTCCGGATATTCTGAAAAAGCTCCCTTATAATATGCAGATCGTAGCTGCGTCTGATGATAATGTTGACAAGGCGATGATCGGGCTGTCTGAAAGGCTGAAGTCGATCACTCTGAATGATGAACAGAAAGCCTTTACTAAAAGAGTCCTTGAGCTCCCGTTTACTGACATTCTTACAACTAACTATACCTATGAGCTTGAGCGTTCGGTGAGCGATAACAATACATTCCGCTGCCGTTACCAGGCTGACCATAAACACAGGGCAAAGGACATGACACTGTTTGGGCATATCCCCATAAGCGTTGATGGAGCTGAAAAGAAGATCTGGCATATCCATGGACACGCATGCGCCCCTAACTCTGTAATAATGGGGCACTATTTTTATGGTAAGCTGATTTCAAGAATACAGTCGTACATACATCAGATGCTGAAAGGCTGGCGCGCGGCCGAAAAGTACGGCGGCGATTTTGAAATACGCAGCTGGGTCGATTGCTTCATGACGTGTGATGTCTATATGGTCGGCTTCGGAATGGATCTGTGCGAGGCAGACATATGGTGGCTCGCCTGCTGCAAGAAGCGTCACTTCCCGGACAGAAAGATATATTATTATGTGCCTGCGTGGGAGATGTCGGCTGATGATCCGAAACGCATACTTATGAACGCTTACGGAATAGTTATCCGTGAAATACACTGTCCGAATAATGATTATTCTGAATTTTACGAAAAAACTCTGAAAGAATTATCAGAATTATTCAGAGAGTGACAGATCCTGTCTATGGGAATGTGTAAAATGTGACCTAGGGCAAACGCCCTGAAATCTACTTTTTATTCGGAGAAACAAAATCATGCAAGGTTCATTTAAGGCAGCATTCACCGGCAGCAAAAGCGATATTTCTCTTCTCACAGAATATTTAGAGAAAGAAAAGCAAAACATGAACTTAACATCCGAAATTTTAAAGTGCTGCTACAAACGAGAAGATGTGTTGAAAAATGGGCTATCAATGACAATATATAATAAATATTTCGATAAAATGAGAAAGAGTGCACATATATTGGTTTCCGAAGGCAAGCAAGACGAATTACTTCCTTATTTGTGTAGTGAAAGTGTGTCAATCAGACGAGATATTGCGGGACTTTTGTTTAATTCTTATCCGGAATTGTGTAAAAGCATATTTCGCGAAATTTCAGAAATGACAGTGGCAACAGGTCTACAGAAATGTTATATTATTGTGGTGGCTACAGCTATTGATATCTTAAAATATGGTATACCTAAAGATTTCCCTTAATTATCATTATTTGTAAATAGTTTGATGTCCTTCAGATATATTTGTCCCCTTTACTGCGGACGTACGAGATTATTTTGCTAATATATTCAAAAATCTTGATACTGGTGCAGCATTAATGAATCTCGGTGGGTTTCCGATTGACTTTGTACCAATTGCAGGAAACGTTGCAGATTTTGTTAAGGCCGCTCCAAAGG
>CAKSHT010000141.1 GCA_934457235.1 uncultured Oscillospiraceae bacterium | reverse complement strand
GTGGACTTGGGCAACGCCCAATGTCCTCGGATTGTTTCGGCGGAAAAGTCACTTTAGTGACTTTTTCGACGGTCTCACCCCGGCAGGTTATTCTGCCGGGGTTTCTTGCTATTTAAATGTAGTATCAGTTGTACTGATACTTCTGCATTACGTTGGTGTACACCTTTTCCATGTCTGGTGTGATGCCCTTTGCCTTGAAAAGCTCGGTGACTGTCACGAACTTGTATCCCTGCTTCTGAAGCTCAGGGATAATGGTGTCCAGCGCCTCGACTGTCATGGAATTGCCCTCGGCGTCGTGCAGCAGGATTATATCACCGTCCTTTGCCTGTTTGAGGATCATTCGTGCACGCATTTCAGCGGTAACTCTGTCCTCCCAGTCGTTCGCGCCTATTCCGGCGATAAACGGGACGTCAATGTTGTCGAACACTATCTGATGAACCGCGATATACGGCGGACGGAAGAACTTCGTGTGCTCTCCGGTTATCTCATACACCTTTCCGTCGGTGTAGTCGTATTCTGCCTTTATATCCTCAGCGGAAAGCTCCGTCATGTTGCTGTGCGTGCGGCTGTGATTGTCTATCTCGCAGCCCAGGTCATACGCGCGCTTCACTGCCTTTGCGCTCTCGTCGTTGATATTATTTCCCACCAGGAAGAACGAAGCCACTATGCCGTACTTCTCCAGCTTGTCGATAACTTCGTTAGTCGTGGTGGCATTCGGTCCGTCGTCAAATGTCAGCGCGATGTACTTGACTTCCTCGCTCATCCCTGTATCCTCCATCGGCGTAATTACGGCTTCTGCGGTCGCTCCGCTTTCATGAGAGCCGGTCTCAGTCCCGGGATCCTCCGGCTGTACGCCGTCTGCGGTTCCCGCCGGGTTATCGTCAGTCGGCAGGGCTTCCGCGGTCACAGCGGCGGTGCTCCCGGAATTCTGGCTTTCATCAGCGCTGCCGGAATTATTCCCGGCGCACGCTGTAAGGGAAAGCGCAGCAGCCAGAGCCAGCGCAATGCCTTTTATCATATTCTTCATGCCGTCACTTTACAACGATGTTGACAAGCTTGTTCGGAACGGCGATCTTCTTTACGATGGTCTTGCCATCTGTCAGCGCCTTTACCTCCGGCAGGTCGAGCGCCAGCTTCTCCAGCTCGTCCTTGTCGCAGTTTACGGGCGCGTTGAAGCGTGCCTTTACCTTGCCGTTTACCTGTACAACGATCTCAACGCTGTCCTCAACGCAGAGCTTCTCGTCATACTCTACCCACTTCTGCTCGTTGAGCACGCCCTCGTAGCCCATTACCTGGTACAGCTCCTCGGTGATGTGCGGTGCGAACGGGTTCAGCAGTATCAGCAGAGTTCTATAGTCTGCGCGGGTCAGGGAGCCTGCTGCGTCTATCTCGTTGAGCAGTCCCATCATGGTAGCGATGGCGGTGTTGAACTTCAGCGTTTCGATGTCCTCGCTTACCTTCTTGATGGTCTTGTGCATGGAAGCACGGAGCTTGTCGCTGTACTCGTCGCCGGGCACTACCTTATCCTGCATAGCCCATACTCTGTCGAGGAAGCGCTTGCAGCCCTTTATGCCGTTCTCCTGCCAGGGAGCAGCTTTCTCGAAGTCGCCGACGAACATCTCGTACAGGCGGAGCGTATCCGCACCGAACTCCCTGACTACATCGTCAGGATTTACAACGTTGCCCTTGGACTTGGACATCTTTGTGAACTCGCCGGGACGTTCTGGATCCTTGCCGAGTATCATTCCGTGGGAGGTACGCTTCATATACGGCTCCTTGCAGGGAACTACGCCCTGGTCGTACAGGAACTTATGCCAGAAACGGCTGTACAGCAGGTGAAGAGTTGTGTGCTCCATACCGCCGTTGTACCAGTCAACGGGCATCCAGTACTTGAGCGCTTCCCTGGAAGCAAGTTCCTTGTCGTTGTGCGGGTCGCAGTAGCGCAGGAAATACCAGCTGGAACCAGCCCACTGGGGCATGGTGTCGGTCTCGCGCTTTGCAGGGCCTCCGCAGCACGGACAGGTTGTGTTGATGAAGCTTTCAAGTGTGGACAGCGGGCTTTCGCCGGTGTCTGTAGGCATGTAGCTTTCAACGTCCGGGAGCTTCAGAGGAAGCTCGCTTTCGGGAAGAGCTACCCAGCCGCACTTCTCGCAGTTGACAACCGGGATAGGCTCGCCCCAGTATCTCTGACGGGAGAATACCCAGTCACGCAGCTTGTAGTTTACCTTCTCGCGGCCCTTGCCGTTTGCGGTGAGCCACTCCTTTATCTTCACCTTTGCGTCCTCAACGGAAAGTCCGTCCAGGAACTCGGAGTTCACCATAACTCCGGTGGCGCAGTCGGTAAACGCTTCTTTCTGAACATCCTCGCCACCCTTTACTACCTCGATTATCGGCAGGTCGAACACCTTCGCGAACTCCCAGTCACGGGTATCGTGCGCCGGGACAGCCATGATGGCGCCGGTGCCATAGGTCATCAGAACATAGTCGGAAATGAAGATCGGAATCTCCTTACCGTTTACGGGATTTATCGCACGGACGCCCTCCAGCTTAACGCCGGTCTTGTCCTTGTTCATCTCGGTGCGGTCGAAATCGGACTTGCGCGCTGCGGCTGCCTGGTATTCGCGGATATCATCCATGTTCTGGAGCTTGTCAGCCCACTTCTCAATAATGGGATGCTCCGGAGAGATTACCATATAAGTCGCGCCGAACAGAGTGTCGGGACGGGTGGTATAAACAGTCAGCATATCGCCGGCGGTGGTGGTGAAATCCACCTCTGCACCGGTGGAACGGCCTATCCAGTTCTTCTGCGCGGTCTTTATCTTTTCAAAGTAGTCAACGCTGTCGAGGTCGTCGATGAGCTTCTGCGCGTACTCGGTGATCTTGAGCATCCACTGGCTCTTCACCTTGTGGACTACCTCGCCGCCACAGCGCTCGCAGACGCCGTTTACGACTTCCTCGTTAGCCAGTACGACCTTGCAGGATGTGCACCAGTTTACGTTCATTTCCTTCTTGTAAGCCAGACCGGCCTTGAACAGCTTGAGGAATATCCACTGCGTCCACTTGAAGTAATCAGGGTCGGTGGTGTTTATCTCCCTGTCCCAGTCAAAGGACAGACCAAGGGACTTCAACTGTGCCTTGAAGCGTGCAACATTGTTCTTTGTTACGATAGCCGGGTGGATCTTGTTCTTGATAGCGAAGTTCTCAGTCGGCAGACCGAATGCGTCCCAGCCCATCGGGAACAGCACGTTATAACCCTGGAGTCTGCGCTTTCTGGATACGATATCCATCGCGGTGTAGGGACGTGGGTGACCGATGTGAAGTCCCTGACCAGAGGGATACGGGAACTCTACAAGCGCGTAGAACTTCGGCTTGGAATAGTCGTTTTCAGCGTGGAACGTCTTGTGCTCGTCCCAGTATTTCTGCCACTTGCTTTCAATGGCGGTAAAATCATAACCCATTTTTTTGATGTCCTTTCAATAGGATTTTTGTTATTTTTACAATACTATATTATACTATAATTCCGTGCGGTTGTCAATCATTATCAGCAAAAAAGCCGTTCATACACGCTGCGCAGGCAGCTGATTTACATATTATGTCTATGCGTTCCGGCATATTTCCGAAATACATTAAAAAAATAACGGATTTTCAAAAAAACATTGACAATACGGGCATTTTATTATAAACTGTTATTTGGTATGTGTACTGTACCGGTACATCTTTTAAAACAAAGGAAGGTCTGCAATGGAAAATATCATAAGCCTGCGGAACATCGTCGTTGAATTCGACGGCGATCAGATTTTGAAGAACATCAATCTGGATATCAAGGACAAGGAATTCGTGACGCTGCTGGGTCCCTCCGGCTGCGGAAAGACGACTACTCTGCGTATCATCGGCGGATTTCTTACCCCAACCTCCGGCGACGTACTGCTGGACGGGAAGCGTATCAATGACCTTCCGCCCCACAAGCGCGACGTAAACACCGTATTCCAGAAATACGCGCTGTTCCCGCACCTGAACGTATACGAGAACATCGCGTTCGGTCTGCGCATAAAGAAGTACAGCGAAAAGGAGATAGTACGCCGCGTTGGAGAAATGCTGGAGCTTGTGAACCTCACCGGATTTGAAAAACGCTCCGTACAGCGCCTTTCCGGCGGCCAGCAGCAGCGAGTTGCAATAGCCAGGGCGCTAGTAAACCTCCCGAAGATACTTCTGCTGGACGAGCCGCTCGGCGCCCTGGACTTAAAGCTCCGAAAGGACATGCAGACCGAGCTGCGCAAGATCCAGCAGGCGCTTGAACTTACTTTCGTATATGTCACCCACGACCAGGAGGAAGCTCTCACCATGAGCGATACCGTCGTTGTAATGAACGCCGGGCACATCCAGCAGATAGGCTCCCCAACGGATATCTACAACGAGCCGAGAAACGCATTTGTCGCTGACTTCATCGGCGAAAGCAACATTGTCAACGGCTGCATGCTCCAGGACTGCCTGGTTGAATTCGCCGGAAACCGCTTTGACTGCGTGGACAAGGGTTTCGGCAAGAACGAGATCGTAGACGTCGTTATCCGTCCGGAGGACGTAAAGGTGATACCTGCGGAGAACGCAAAGCTTACCGGAATTGTGGAATCCGTGGTGTTCAAGGGCGTTCATTACGAAATGACCGTGGACTGCATAGACCACAAATGGCTGATACACTCCACAAAAGCGGAGCCGGTGGGAACTACCATCGGCATGACGGTAGACCCCTTTGATATCCACATCATGAAGAAGTCAAAGGAGGAGGGCGCATATCCCGCGCTCATGGGGGTGCAGCAGAATGAAGAAGCTTAAAGTCTTTGCAACGCCCTATCTGATATGGATGGCGGTGTTCATCGTCGTGCCGCTGCTGATGGTGGCCTACTTTGCGTTCACCGACGAAGAGGGCAATTTCACGCTGGACTACATCGCGAACGTCGGACAGTACACCAACATATTTGTACGCTCCATCTGGCTTGCGGTCATAGCTACCGTGATATGCCTTATCCTGGCGTATCCCGTGTCCTTCATGCTATCCCGAATGAAGAAGCACCACCAGGGCACCATGCTGATGATAGTCATGCTGCCGATGTGGATGAACTTCCTGCTGCGCACATATGCCTGGATGACGCTGCTTGGAAACAATGGTATTATTAATTACCTGTTCAGCCTGGTGGGACTTGGTCCGTTCAAGCTTATAAACACCGAGGGCGCCGTCGTGCTCGGCATGGTCTACAATTACCTTCCGTTCATGATACTGCCGCTGTATTCCGTCATGGTGAAGATAGACAAGAGCCTTATCGAGGCCGCGTCCGACCTGGGGTGCAACCCGGTGTCCGTACTGTTCCGCGTTATCGTGCCGCTGTCAGTTCCGGGCATCATGTCCGGAGTTACGATGGTATTCGTTCCGGCGATAAGTACGTTCATCATTTCAAGAATGCTCGGCGGCGGCTCCAACCTGCTAATCGGCGACCTTAT
>CAKSHT010000140.1 GCA_934457235.1 uncultured Oscillospiraceae bacterium | reverse complement strand
GGTATGAGGGTCAGGCGTATGAATTCAACTTTTCCAAGCCTGCGCTGTTTACTCAGACGCGATTTGACTGCAAGGAAACTGAAACCGAGGTGCTGTGGCATATTGCCCAAACCTCCGCATACGGAAAAATTGAATGCCGTATCCGCTGTGACAAATCAGAGATGATTCTTGTGAACTATGAGTCTCCGGACGGAAGAAAACGTCACAACCGCCTCTGGAACGGCGGTACCGGAAAGGGCAGGATAAAGCTTTACGGCAGGGACGACGATGGGCGCTTGTACCTTGTTGACGATATCCGCGCCGAAAAAGTCGGCTGTGAATACGGAGTATACGGCAAGTGACGAAAGAAACTAGAAACACGCTTCTGCGTTTTGGAATGTGCGTTGCGCTGGCGGCAGCAATGGTCGGGGCTTCTGAGTTTATCGGTGAAAAGGAGATCATTTTCCCGGAGATAACCGCGCTGACTGTGGGGGCGCTTGCCGCTCCGAAACAGTCATGGCGCGTCAGTCGTATCAGAATGATTATTCTTATCGCGCTGTGTTCGGTCATTGGAATACTTATCGTGAGGTTCAGCCCTCTGCCAAAGCTGGTGAACCTTGTGGGAGCGTTTCTGATATGCCAGGTGATTTACCTGCTTTCGCGGACAAACTTTGCTCCGATGATATCCGCCGCCGCACTTCCGGTTCTTATGGATACTGAGTCCATCATCTACCCGATTTCCGCAGTGTCTATGACGATACTCACGGTACTTGCCCAGTTGCTTCTGGAGCGCCTGGGAGAATACGAAGCTGAGAAATTCACCCCGCTTCCGCCACCGGACAGATTCGCGTGGCTCTCCGCAATTTTCAGAACTGTAGCGGCAGCTGTACTCGCTTTCCCTCCGATCCATTTCGGGTATAATTTCTGTATCGCTCCGCCGCTGCTCGTGGCTTTCACTGAGTTCTCAAATCCAGCAAGCAAGGCAAGAAAAAAGCCTCTGAAAACGGTATTTATAATCACTGCCTGTGCTCTCTGCGGAGCGTCCTTTCGGCTGTTATTCTGTGTGCTTCTGAATCTTCCGCTGACTTTGGCGGCAGTGCTGTCTGTGATTTCCGCGCTTATTATAATGAAGCTTGCCGGGCAGTATATTCCACCAGCTGGGGCGCTTGCGGTGCTTCCAATGATAATTCCGGCGTCTGCTCTGCTGATATACCCGGCAGAGATATTTGCCGGAGCGACTGTGTTCATGGGAATCTCATTGTGTTTCCGAAAAAGGAAAACCGAAAAGGGACTGAATTGATTTCAGTCCCTTAAAAATATTTTCATGCAAGATCAGCACGCATTTTGGAGCGGAATACCGCCGTAGCAAGGATCACAAATACGATTGCGTAGCCAGAGGATATCATCAGATGTACTCCAAGCCCGTTGAATTCAAGCGCCATAGCCATTCGCGCTGTCTTAACACAGTGATAGAACGGAAGCACACGGCATATGTCAAACATAACACCGCCCGCGCTCTCGCAGTCAAACCACACTCCGCCCAGGAGCGCGGCAAGCGAGATGATTATTGAACACAAGCCCGGCGCAGCTTTCTCGTTAAACAGTGAGCCGAAAAGAAGTCCAGCCGCAATGAAGAACACAGCACACGGGATAAGCGTCAGAATTGCCAGCAGTGAGCCGGCGACGCTGACAGCACTGCTTCCAACAATCGCCGCCGTTATCATCGAAGCGATGAACGTTATCAGCATTTGCAGAACCGAAATCACAAGACCGGGAAGCATGTAACCTGCAATGAAATCCGCACTTCTCATCGGTGAAGCGTAAAGCCGTACCAGAAACGCGCCCGAACGATCCTTTGAAATATTCAGACAGGTAAACAGCATAACGAATGAAAGACCGAAAACAGCAATTCCACAGGACAGATTTTCAATATTGAACAGCGTCATATGCGCTTCCTCCGGAATGGAACTGTTTACGATGGTCATGATGCACAGCATAACAAGCGGAAATCCCAGACAGAATATGTAGCTGAGAGGATCGCGCAGAAGTTCCTTTAAATTTCGGAGCGAGAATGCAAATACACGCTTCATGATTCAGCACCTCCAGCCTGTTCTGCGATTTTCACGAAAGCGTTTTCAAGTCCTGTTTCGCCAGACTGCCGCTCTAGTTCTTCAAGCGTACCGGAAGCGCATATTCTCCCGCCGACCATTATCGCAATGCGGTCCGAAAGCTGTTCAGCCTCTTCCATGTAATGTGTTGTCAGTATGATAGTGATTTTCCCTTTGAGAAAATTCACTGCGCTCCACAGCTCACGGCGCGCCAGTACGTCAAGTCCGAGGGTAGGTTCGTCCAGGAACAGAACTTTCGGCTCTGAGATAAGCGCCATAGCAATTGAAAGTTTGCGCTTCCAGCCGCCGGAAAGAGTTTTAGCCCGGGAGTCAAGTACCTCGTCCAGGCGGAAAAGCTTTGTCATATCAGCAATGCGCCGTGCAGTTCCCGCCTTATCAAATCCGTATATTCCTGCCATAAGCTCCAGATTTTCGCGGACGGTCAGATTTCCAGCGACTGCGGTGTCCTGCGGGGATATCCCGACGATCTTCTTGACCTCCGACGATTCCTTGTTTGTGCTATGACCGCATATGAATGCTTCTCCGGCGGTCGGCGATGAAAGACACGTCAGCATACGTATAGTTGTTGTCTTACCAGCACCGTTTACTCCCAGAAGTGAAAACAGTTCGCCCTCCTCCACGGATAGATCAAGACTGTTCACCGCGCTTTTTTCTTTGTACCTTTTTGTCAGTCCCTTTGTCAGAACTGCTGTCATGGCTGCTTCCTCCCTTAGGTTTGAGAATATCAAGAGGATCGCCGAGCTTGACCAGTGCTATTCCCTTATCCTCGTCGCCCAGAATGAGGATGGCATCACCGGCATTCAGTCTGAATACATCGCGGCAGCGTTTCGGGAGAGTAATCTGTCCCTTGTCGTTGAGCTTTGAGAAGCCGAACATGTGCTTCCTGCCTTCGCTGCTACCGCTATAGGTCGCGATATTACGGACTAGGATATCAACTGTTGTTCCGTAAAGATCAGCGAGTGCAATGCAATTTTCGATATCCGGCAGGGTGTCGCCGTTCTCCCATTTAGCGACCGCCTGTCGGGAAACACCGAGTTTCTCAGCGACTTCTTCCTGGGTCAGACCCTGTTCTCTGCGATATATTTTCAGATTGTTGAATTCAATGCTCATCGTGTCACCTCTTGATATAATTATAGTTCTAAGTTAAGGGAAAATCCACCAACCAAGCATTACGCCAATGTTATGTTTAGTTTACATTTTCGGATAAAGTGATTCTATGGATACAAAAAAAGCTGCATAACGCAGCAATTTTGTTATTTGGTTTCGACCGCAAGTATGGGATAACCATTCTCGTACGGTTTTACAGTTTCGGGATAATCAGCAGCATGCTTAAAGAGTTTGTCGGCAAATCCGTCGGTGTTCACAAAATCCATTATCTCGGAAAGCGGACGCTTAATGACCGCCGGACAGACGGGGGACAGCGTAATTACATGAATTTCATTCAGTTCGTTTACGCGGAACGGCCAGATATGACAGTCGAACGGACGCTTATCACCAAGCACGCAACCCTTGTCGCTGGCGGCGGGGCACAAGATTATCTCGTTTCCATTGAATTTCATATCAAAAACGCAGCTATTAGTTTCCGGCAGCTTACGAACCGGAGCGAATTTCTCGGCTGTACTGCATTCTGTATCGCCGGCAAACAGCGGTATTTCCCACTTGTCGCTCTCAACAAATCCGCAGCAGATCCTGCATTTCGCGCATTCCTCGTTGGAAAGCAGTGCTTTTAGCATTTTTTATTCACCACCAATGAACAGCTGACACCAATAGTTGGTCCAGCCGTTGTTGTAGCAGCCGATGCCGATATATTCGGCGTCGGGGTCAAGGATATTTCCGCGATGCCACGGGTCGTTCATCCAGCAGCGCATTACTCCCTTTGCAGTGTCGTAATAGTATGCAAGGTTCTCTGCACGCTTGTTTCTCCGCAGTCCATAGTTTGACAGTATGGAGTCCCATTTCGTGTCGTTCGGACGATAGTGCGACTGGTATGTAGAGTACTCATTGGCGCGTATCTCCGCCGCTTCGGTAAGTCCGGACAATGTTTTGAGGGGCTTGAGTCCATATTCGGCGCGCGTTTCGTTTACAAGCTCGAAAAGCGCCTGGCAGAGTGGATTATTGAATTCATCTGTGCTGATCACATATTTTTCGGTAATGACCTTGCTGCGTGCCATATTCGGGGAAAATGCCGCGAATTTAAGCGTGGTATCCTTGCTTATTGTAATCGCTTTCTTGTATTTTTTTGAGTCCTGGGTCGGCGTGCTGCCGTCCGTAGTGTAGTATATTTCGGCAGTGGGGTCCTGGCAGGTCAACTTCACCTTGAATTTTTCCGGGTAAGTACCGCCATCAGATGATGCTGACGGAGCAGCACTCCTTATTTTTATTGAAGCCTTGTCGCTGTTCACAAATTCCTCACCGGAATACTCAGCCATGCGGATAACTGTATTTTCTTCGACGACTATTGCGTTTCCGTTGTATAGCGTTGCGCCGGTATCCGGCTTTGAGCCGTCGGTAGTGTAGTAGATATCGTTGTCACCGCTGTTGATAATTGTGACGAACTGTACAGTCTCATAATATCCGCTTTCGTGCGAAATATACGCGTCAGTTTCTTCTGCTGACGTATTTATCGTTGTGCATAAAGATGTGCCGAGAATTGATGCTGCCATCAGCGCTGCCGCTGCGGTTTTCTGAAACATGTTTAAACTCCGTTCTTTTATTGAAAATGCCATCAAATTTTAACAATCCATATTCTATTATATACTATTTGCTGAAAAATGTCAAGCCGGTTACAAATTGATTACAAATCGGTTACAGGACTTATGAAAAGAAACAGTTTTAAAAACTGCCTTTAATAACCATATCTACATCTAAATAGAATAAATATAACAAATGTTATTACCTTTATTGTGAAATATCATAATTTCGAAAGGCAATTTTCATCTATTTTTCACCTAATGTTTATTGACTTTAACGAAAAATCAGTTATAATATAAATAGTTGGATAAGTAAAATACACGCTTACAACGGAGAAAGGAATTTATAATGAAGAACAGCAACAACAACACCTATATGTTCAAGGGAAACGAGACCATCAAGAGCGTAAATGACGCTTCCTTCATGTTTGGTAAGTATGTATGCAGAGAGCTTGAAGCAATCGGCATGCGTTCATCCTACCGCCATGTAATGAAGCCACTTATGGAGCAGGACGGCATGACACAGCTTGAGCTTGTGAACCTTACTCAGCTCAAGGCGCCGACCATCAGTATCACGCTTCGCAATATGGAGCGCGAGGGTATCGTACGCCGTGAGAAGAACGACATTGACCGCCGCGAGACCCATGTTTACATCACCGACAAGGGCAGAGAAATGCACAAGAAGATCCTTGAAGCCTTTGACCGTGCTGAAAAGGTAA
>CAKSHT010000139.1 GCA_934457235.1 uncultured Oscillospiraceae bacterium | reverse complement strand
GTAATCAATTCGTGTTCTCCTTTATCGTTCGTTTATAGCGTAACACATACAATATTATTATAGCATAACTCGCACGGCATTGCAAGCCCTTTTGACCGATTTTTGAGCAAACAGGAAAATAAAAATCGGGAGATATAATCTCCCGAAATATGTTATTTTACTCCGATGCGCACCCTGTAGCAGAATTCCACCATACGCGGTTCGCCGAAGCATTCCTCAATGCGGCTGCGGAATTTCTGCCAGTCGCTTTCGATAAGTTCCGGGTGGAGCTTCATGAGAGTCTGCAATCCGCCCTGGCTCTGGGCAAGCCCGATGAAGCGCTTCGCAGTACACGGCTCGGTATTTGCGAATACAAGTTCCCGAACATACCGGAAATGACCGCTGTTTTTTATGTTAGCCAGATGCCCGGATTTTTCCCAGCGGCTGAACGTGCTGCTTACGTCGGGAAGCTCCACTTCCATGCGGTTTACCTTGCTGAAAAGCTCGGCGTATGCTATTTCCGGCTCTGTGCCGCATACCGCAGGCCAGTCGCAGTCCACAGCAGCGAAAACTCCGCCGGGCGCCAGGAGCCTGGCGGCTTCTTTGAGCGTGGAAACCGGCTCCATCCAGTGAAAAGACTGCGAGCACACAACTGCGTCCGCTGAGCCGTCCGGCAGTCCGGTGTCATGTGAGTACCCCTGCCTGAACGACACAGCGACGCTTGCTTTTTTCTGCGCAACGGCGAGCATATCGGCGCTCGGTTCTATTCCGGTTACGTGTGTGCAGCGCCCTTCCCATGCGGCGGTAGAAAGCCCGGTGCCACAGCCGAGGTCAACGACGTTTCCGATATCGTGTCCGATGTACAGCCGGATCAGATCCAAAAAATGCGGCGGAAGCGAGGGGCGTGCGCTGTCGTATACATCAGCGAATCCGATAAATCTGTCGGCGTTCTGTTCGGCGTTTTTCATCGGGAATGCCTCCTGTCATGCAGTTTTTTCTTTCTGGAGTTTAACTTTTTTGTTCAGCCTGCGGCGGCAGATAAAGAAGCATATAACATGAGCCGCTACGGTTATCACCCAGGACACCGGATATGACAGATATACCGTATCCGGCGTGTGGAACTGCTCAATCTGGAACACCGTGCCGAGCCATACAAGACGGAGACCGCAGGCGCCGAGCAGCGATACGATCATCGGAGTTACGGAATATCCCATGCCGCGCAGGGAGCCGACCATAACGTCCATGATACCACAAAGGAAGTAGGTACCGCAGACGTACATCATACGGCGCAGACCGGCGTTTATCGCTTCATCGCCGGAGGTGTAGATGCCGAGCAGCTGACGGCCGAAGGTCATCGTTACGCCAAGTCCGAGTATCGCCCAGACTGCCACAACGCAGGTCAGTCCGCAGACAAGTATTTTGTTGATACGCTCATATTTCCCGGCGCCGAGGTTCTGGCTGGTGAATGAAAGCGTGGACTGATAACATGAGTTCATCGCCATATAGACGAATCCCTCGATGCTTGCCGCCGCAGAGTTTCCCGCGATGACCGCCTCGCCGAACAGGTTTATTGAGGACTGTATGACAACATTGGACAGCGAGAATACAGTTCCCTGGAATCCGGCGGGAAGACCAATCTTCATTATCATGCCGAGCTTGTCGCGGTGGATACGGAGCTGACGCAGTTCAAGCTTCAGTCCGTTTTCTTCTTTCTCGCGCATAAGGCAGCGCACCATAAGGAATGCGGATACGCCCTGGGAGAGCGCGGTCGCAAGTCCTACGCCTGCGGCGCTCATGTTGAACAGAATGACGAAGATAAGGTCAAGGATAACGTTGATAACTCCGGCGCAGATGAGGTATATAAGCGGTCTGCGGGTATCACCGGCGGCGCGGAGAAGCGCGTTTCCGAAGTTATATATCATCATGAACGGCATGCCGCAGAAGTAAATTCGCAGGTAGCTTGCCGCCAGCGTAATAATGCTTTCCGGTGTGGACATAAGCCGCAGTATCTGCTCGGCGAAGAGCAGACCCGCCGCCATGAGTATCACTCCGCTGATTACGCTGAGGGTCATGGCGGTGTGTACTGTCTTTTTCAGTTCGGTGATGTTCTTGGCGCCGCAGTAGCGCGCAGCAACTACATTTGCACCGATGGAAAGCCCGATGAACAGGTTAGTCATCAGGTTTATCAGCGCCGTGTTGGAGCCTACCGCCGCGAGCGCGTTATCTCCGGCGAATCTGCCGACGACGATTATATCAGTTGCGTTGAACAGCAGCTGGAAAAGTCCCGAAAACATTATCGGCAGGGTAAAGACTATCATTTTGCGCAGTATCGGGCCGCTGCACATGTCGACATATTTTGCTGGTTTCATGGGTCGCTTCTTTCTGGGGTTAAATGTTGAAACTATTTCACGGGTTCAAAGCGGAATTTCTGCTCCGCCTGCGGGTATTTTTCACGGTCTGTTTCGGACAGGAACATCTCCAGCGGCCGGGCGCATATCTTTCCCTCGCCGTAGAGGGCGCGGTATACCACCAGTCTTTCGCCGGTTTCTGTATGGTGTGCAACTCCGAGTATCTCATACAGATACTGCGTGGAATCCGCGCGCTCCGCTTCGTTGAGCATTCTGCGCTTGAAGTGCTGTACGACAGTACCGGGTATCAGTTCTTTTTCGGTCATGTCACACCACCTGGAATATGTAGAACTTCAGGTAATCCGTTTCCGGAACGTTCCAGAGTATCGGGTGATCAGGGGACTGCCTGCGGGCTTCTATCTGCCGCAGGGAAACGCCGGCGTCTGCCGCCGCATCGTGGAGCATATGGCGGAACAGTGTTTCGGTCATGAAGTGCGAGCAGGAGCAGGTTGCGAGGTATCCGCCGCGGGGCAGAAGCCGCATTGCCTTGAGGTTGATTTCCTTGTAGCCGCGTTCTGCGGATCTCACGGTGCTGCTGCTCTTTGTGAACGCCGGAGGATCGAGGATTATGAAATCATAAGGGTGGCCGCCCTTGCGGTAAAGCTCGGTGAGCAGGTCGAATACGTCCGCCTTTGTGAATTCCATGTTTCCGGAAAGTTCGTTGAGTTCAGCGTTACGGCGGGTCATTTCAACAGCGTCCGCAGAGATATCCACAGCGTTGACGAGCTTTGCTCCTGCTGCTGCAGCATTGAGAGCGAAGGCTCCGGTGTGCGTGAAGCAGTCAAGTACCGTACGTCCCTCGGCTATACGGCGGATAGCCTGGCGGTTATATTTCTGGTCTAGGAAGAACCCGGTTTTCTGACCGTTGATGTAGTCCACGGTGTATTTTATGCCATTTTCAACGATTTCAGTGATTCCGGAGAGATCTGTGCGCAGTCCTGCGCCGTGCCAGAAGCCCTTGTATTCCTCCATTCCTTCAAGCTCGCGAATCTTCACGTCGTTGCGTTCATAGAGCGCGGTAATTTTTTCGCCCATCTCCGCGAGAGTCTGGACTAGCAGCTCATACAGAGTTTCCTTGACGCGCTCGGTTCCGAGGGATAGCACCTGGGTCACCAGAACGCCGGCGAAGCGGTCAACGGTGAATCCCGGAAAGCTGTCCGCTTCACCGAATATCAGACGGCAGCAGCGGAAATCCTCCGCTCCCATTACGGTGCGGCGGTAGTCCAGAGCATAGCGTATACGGCGCGCGTAGAAATCCCGGTCGAACTTGTCGTTTGCGTTGCGCGAAATTATACGAATGCGTATCTTGGAGTTGTCATTGATGTATCCTGTGCCGAGGTAACGTCCCTTGCGGCTGAAAACGTCGGCAAGCCCGCCGTTTTCATATCCGCCGTCAAGTGCGGTGATCTCTTCGGCATAGACCCACGGGTGACCGCTGCGCAGAGCTTTTTCGCCCTTTTCGGTCACTGTGGCTTTCGGGTAAATTCTTTCCATATTTATAATGTTTCCTTTTCAGTTTGTTGATGTCCGGATAATTTCTATTATACTACTTTGCGCGGGATTAGTCAAGAAGCGGAGTGCCATGAAAATCTATACCTTACTGCTTGACAGCAGTCGATAAATATGTTATAATTCTTACAAATAAAGGAGAAATTATATATGAATTATAAACATATAGCGTCTGTTGCGGTGATGTTCGCAGCGGCGCTTGTTCTGACCGCATGCTCTGACGATGATGATTTCTGGGATATAACGACCAGTGACGCTGCGTACGACTGGTCGGACGTAAGTTCGCCGGACACCGAGGAAATCTCCGTTAGCACATACGAAACCGATGAGCAGCAGACGCTCCGACCGCAGGGAAGCGCGAAATCCCTGGAGGGCAAGTCGGTTATTCTGACGGTTGTCCTTGATACTCCGGACGCAACGTTCACAGACGATGAGCTGGAATTCACACACAGCTCCATCGAAAAGTCGTGCAGGTATCTTGAAGAGCAGGGCAAGCTGTACGGAAAGAGCGTGACGCTGTATAACTATTCCGATGAATATCCCGATTTGATGTACCGTATTCCATATGACGAGGACGCTTCGATTGCCGCAGACAGCAAGCTGGCTTATTCAAATGGCTATATCAAGCGCATTCAGACGCTTCTAAGCGAGCAGATACCGCTTGACATCATCTACGAAAAGTACGGCACGGACAGCGTTGGATTCATGGTAGTCTATGACGCGGCGGCAAGCTCCTACTCGCAGGTGTATTATCCGGGCTATGACGATACGTATTATGAGTGGACGGCGCTTTTCCAGTACGATATGTACGGCACTCGCTATGAAAATCTCGCGTGCGTGGCGCATGAGATACTCCACCTGTTCGGCGCGGTAGACCTGTACAGAGTGGCAGGAATAGACGGAGTTACCCAGGAGATATACGACGATGTACGCAATGATCCGTATTATGATATGGCGCTGATGTATAACACATACAACGAGGACGGAAGCTACGATTACGATAATATTCCGCAGTTTCTCAGCGATATAACGCTTGCGATGATAGGATTCACTGACGATAGCGAGATCGTCGGAAAATACCCGTCGCTTGCGCGCGAATATCCGGCGGCATTTGAAATAAAAAATTATTGATTTAGAACAGCCTGGTTTACGCCGGGCTGTTTTCCGTTACTTGCCATGTGCCTGCAGCGATAATTCCGGGAATTTCTGCAAAGAATAATCCGGGGTGATGTGATGAAAAGATTTTTTGAGGGATTTGTCTGCGGTATCCTAAACGGTTTTTTTGGCAGCGGCGGTGGAGTTGCTGCGGTACCGATAATTGAACATGAGTTAGGCAACGATGTACCACAGACTGAGAAAGTCAGACGCGCTCATGCAAATTCCGTGGCGGTAATATTCGTGCTCAGCATTACCGCCGCCGTTTCGTATCTTTTTGTCGGAGGGATAGACATGGCGTCAGCGTGGAGCTACATGCCATACGGTGCGGCGGGCGCGATTATCGGTGCGCTTTTTCTGCGTAAGATAAGCGCAGCATGGCTCCAGCGATTATTCGGGGCTCTGATATGTGCCGCGGCGGTAAGGGGGCTTTTTTCATGATACAGGCGGTAGTCGGAGTGCTTTCCGGCATTATAGCTTCAATGGGACTTGGC
>CAKSHT010000138.1 GCA_934457235.1 uncultured Oscillospiraceae bacterium | reverse complement strand
GGGGTCAGCCGACCTCCGACGATCCTGTCGGATTGTACTGGTCCGAGGACGAGGGCGCGACCTGGAAGCGTATAAACGACGATAACCACCAGTTCGGCGGCACCGGAAACGGAAAGTTCGTTGCCGGAGATATGAATAAGTACGGCAGAGTTTACATGAGCACTCTCGGACTTGGCGTAGTTTACGGTGATCTTATAGAGGCTGAATAAATAATATGGATACCCGGCGGCTTACTGGCTGCCGGGTATTTTTGTTTACCGCCGGGGTTGACGTGCTGTACGGTTTATGCTAAAATATTGACAGAGGTGATTGTATGCAGAACAGTATATATCCGGTGCTTGCGGCACAGACAAGGCTTCCGTTTTACCTGTCCGGTGCCGGGATCTCAGACCCGGAGTACCGCGTTTCCCGTCCGAGCGGGCTGGTTTCCTGCCAGATACTTTTCACCCGCAGCGGAAGCGGCGTGCTTAAAGTGGACGGCAGGGAGATCGCGCAGAATCCCGGAAGCATATTCTTTCTGACCCCCGGCGTTCCGCATGAGTATTACCCGATGTCGGCTGACTGGCAGACTGCGTGGGTCGTGTTCAGAGGTGCGCATATGCGCGAAATGATGGCTGAAATGGGCTTTGGTGCCTGGCAGGAATGCAGCGGCGCTGACCTCTCCGGCTGTGAGCAAATTTTCAGCAGGATAATGTCTGCGGCGGCGGACCCGCTTTCCGGCGGAGAGCGCTGTTCGCTGCTGGTGTACGAATATATTCTGGAGCTTATGTCGGTGTTCTCCGGAAAGACCCGCGGCGGACTTACCGACCCTGCTCTGCGCTACATGGACGAGAACATCAGCCGGGACATCACGCTGGAGGAGCTTGCGGGATTATGCGGCGTGTCGCTCCAGCACTTCTGCCGCGTGTTCCGACGGCTCCACGGAATGCGTCCGATGGAGTATCTTGCTTTGCGCCGAGTGTCGGAGGCGAAGCGCCTGCTCAGCTCCACGGAATACAGTGTGAGCGACATTGCGCGAATGACCGGCTACAGCACGCCGACCTATTTCGGAACGGTGTTCCGAAGATACGAGGGAGTTTCACCCTCCGAGTGGCGGAGAATATCTCCCAGGCTGTGATGTTCATATTTTGATAGCCCGGCAAATATTTGAGATTGAAAAACGCTCCTTAATGCGGTATACTGGAAACATAACACAGCGTACCTGAAAGGAGCGTTTCTTTATGAAGCTGAAAAGTATCGCGGCTGCTGCGGTTTGTGTGGCTGCTGCGGCAAATTCCATAATTCTTCCCGCAGCGGCGGAACAGGAGGTTCAGCCCATGAACATCACGATAAACGGCAACAACGCCAACACGCTTGAAAACATGCTGTACCGCGGCGTCGGCATGGTAAGCGGCAACAATTCCTCCAGACTTCTGCTGGATTACAAGGCGGAAAATCCAGACGCGTACTGGGAGATCATGAACTACATGTTCGGCAAGGATGGTCTTGAGATAGCTCATCTCAAGCTTGAAATGGGATCCGATGTAAATTCCTCCTCCGGTACTGAGCCGTCCGTAATGCGCACCGAGGACGAGAAAGCGGACGTCACCCGCGGCGCCGGATATCAGCTCGCCGCAGATGCAAAGTCCATAAACCCTGATCTCACGCTTGACATGCTCTGGTGGAGCGAGCCGCTGTGGATCAACAACTCCGATGACGTGTATGCGGCGCGCTACAAGTGGTATAAGAATACCCTTGATGCGGCATACAATACATACGGCATCAAGTTCGACTATGTATCGGCTACGCAGAACGAGCGCGGCAGGGACAACGACTGGATAAAGTACCTCTCCCAGCATCTGAAGTCCGAGACAGACTGCCCCTATGACTACTCCCAGATAAAGATAGTAGCCGGGGATGAAGTTACCACCTGGCAGGCAGCCTCCGAGGTATTAAAGGAACTCAAGAGTGGCGATACCAGCCTTTCCGATAACATCGACGTACTGGGAAGCCATTATACGAGCAGCTCCAACGAGTCTGCGCAGACCCTTGCCCGTGAATACGGCAAGGAGCTGTGGTTCAGTGAGGGAAGCTCTCCTATGGCTTATTCCGAGGGAGCGTGGCGCTTCGATGAGGGTAATTCCGGACTTACCGGGATCAACGGCGCTCTGGATATCGCTAACAGATACATTGCGATGTATCCCCAGGGAGGAATGACTCTGTGTCAGTTCCAGCCGGTGATCGCTGCGTACTACGACGGCGTATGCTATTGTCAGAAGCAGTTCATAAATGCCTGCGACCCCTGGAGCGGTTATTACACGCTCGACAGCGGATTTTACGTTATGCTTCAGTTCACTCAGTTCATAGACAAGGGCTGGAACTTCATTGACGACGCATGCTATGCGGACGGCGTTCCCGGCGGAGACGGTCATGCGATCGTTGATTCCACATACAGCTATATCACCCTGTGCAGCCCGGATAAATCCGACTACACAACCGTTATCACCAATACCACTGCCGAGCCGATAACCTATGAGTTCACGGTGTCTGACCTTGATGCGGCAGGCAAGCCCGTGTACCTCTGGGAAACTCGCGGTCCGAACGGCGGCGCATATGACGAGAATTACTTCAAGAATATCGGCGATGTTACTCCTACAGAGAACGGCGGAAACTATACTTATTCCGTGACCGTAAAGCCTTATTCCATCATCACGGCTTCCACGATCGACCTCACTCCCGCGGAGTATCACCAGAGCACTCCGGAGCAGCGTACTATCCTGGAACTTCCGTACACCGACAATTATGAGTACGCAGATTATCCCGCAGACTACCTTTCCTCTAGAGGTAACGCTCCGAGATACACTACAGACGAGGGCGGCGCATTTGAAGTCGAGAACGGAAAGCTTGTTCAGCAGATAACTCCCGAACTTAAGGCAAAGGAATGGGGCTGGACTCCCGATCCGACAACGAATTTCGGCGATGACCGCTGGTATGATTACAGCGTTTCAGCCAATATTGAGTATGCTCCATCGGACGACAAGGCGAACAACTACGCTGGCGTGGGACTCCGCTATACCCAGGGTAACGCCGGAGCAAGCGGCTATTGGGTAAAGCTGACTGAAAGCGGCAGCTGGAGCCTGTGGGAAAACAGCAGCGTTATCCAGAGCGGCGTCACTTCCGTTGACACTTCCGCACCGGTTTCACTCAAGATTGAGGCAGTCGGAAATGTTATCCGCTGCTGGGCAAACGATGATCTTCTCTGCGAGTACACCGCAGATGGCACAGTACTTGGCGCGGGTAGAGCTGCGTTCTATTCTTCATTCAATAAGAATTCCTTTGACGACCTTGTGATAGCTCCTGCAGAAGGCGGAAACACCTACATCACACGTATGGACAACACCGACCTGGCGTTCAACTACTCCGGCGAGTGGAATCACGAAACCATGTCCAGCTTCAAGAACTACAAGCGTACTCTTTCAAGCGGCAAGGCAGGGGCTTCGTTTACAGTTGACTTCACCGGAACGGGTATTGCGCTCACCGGCGGCGGAAACGGTGCGACTCTCAGCTGGTCAATCGACGGCGGTGAAGCACATGAGCACACATTCGGTAAGAACAGCGTCCGCAAGGCAAACTTCTTCGTGAATGGCCTGGAGGACGGTGCACACACTCTCTCCGTTACTGTAGTTGATGGAAGCTATAATGTAGACGGCGCCGAGGTGACCGGCGGAACGGTCTACACTGCAAAGCAGCGCTCTCATACCGCAGAGGAACAGCCAACAACTTCCGGTGAATCCACACAGACTGGTGAAGCTCAGACCTCCCAGGCGCAGAACGGTACTGGTGATTTCTCCGACGGGAATTCCACTGACAAGAGCGGCGGATTCCCGGTCGGCGCGGCAGTCGGAATAGGCGCGGCCGTGGCCGCTGCTGCCGGAATCGGCATAGGTGTTGCAGTCAGCAGGAAAAAGAAAAAGTAACTTATAATAGTAAAGGCGCTGTGAATTTCACAGCGCCTTTTGTTTTACTCAGCGTTTTCGCCCGTTATCGTTCTGTCCAGATGGAGTATAAGGGCGCGTCGTGTGACTATTCCGCACATGCAGCCGCGTCCGTCAACTATAGGGACGTAGTTCTGTTCCAGCGACCTGGAGATAAGTTCCTGCAATGACGCGTAGATTGGCAATGGTGAGCAGAAATTCGGACGGAATATTTCGGATATGTGGTACTTTTCATGTGCTTTCATCTCGGTTGTGCCTACGGCCAGAATATGCCGCAGGAAGTCGCCCTCGGTCACGCTGCCAAGGTATACGTCCTGGTTGTCCAGTACCGGGATAGAGGTGTAGCGGTGGTATTTCATTATTTCAAGTCCCTGGCGTACCGTGTCATCAGCATGTACGGCTGCAACAGATACTTTCGGGATCATTATGCGCGCGATGTTTACCGGGGATTCTAAATTCTCGTTGGGTTCGTTCATGGTGTCCTCCTGTTATAATATAATTACCGGCAAAACCCTACAAGCCATGCAGGGATAGACCGGCTCAAAGTATAAGCTATAATGGAAGCAGTGGTTGGACTGACGTAATCCTCCCTGGGAGAAACGCCCGTTTTTAAGACCGTCATCCACGCTTCCATTACAGCGTTCGGTGAGCTGCCACAACAAGGTATTTTCGCAAATCACTGGAGAATCACGCTGCTTGCTTCCATTATTTTCTTCTTATCAAAAATTCCTTTTTATGGCTTGACTTTTCTTGGCAGGTCTTATGAATGTCTGATTAAGAGTAATTTCATTGTAGCACTTTTTCGTCGGTTCGTCAACAATTTTACAAGGAAATAATGAAGTTAGTTATGAATAACCATATATTTCAAAAAAATTTAAAAAAAACGCTTGACAAAATTATTTGGGTGTGCTATAATCATATCAAGGAAATCAAGAATAATTCCTAGTTTCTAAAAATCAATTTCGGAGGTTTTAAATTATGAAATTTGTATGTCCTGTATGTGGTTATGTTTACGAAGGCGACGCAGCTCCTGAGAAGTGCCCGCAGTGCGGTGTTCCCGGTTCCAAGTTCACAGTCATCGACGACAAAGACGGCAAGCTTGTATTCGCTGACGAGCACAAGATCGGCGTAGGCAAGCTTGATGGTGTTCCCGATGAGATCATCGAGGGTCTGCGCGCTAACTTCACTGGCGAGTGCACAGAGGTCGGCATGTACCTTGCGATGGCAAGAGCCGCTCACCGCGAGGGCTATCCTGAGGTAGGCCTTTACTATGAGAAGGCTGCATGGGAAGAGGCAGAGCATGCTGCAAAGTTCGCTGAGCTTCTCGGCGAGGTAGTTTCTGCGTCTACAAAGGAGAACCTTACCAAGCGTGTAGAGGCTGAGCACGGCGCTACAGCAGGCAAGCTTGATCTTGCGAAGAAGGCAAAGGCTCTCAACCTCGACGCTATCCACGACACAGTTCACGAGATGGCAAAGGACGAGGCAAGACACGGAAAGGCTTTCGAGGGTCTGCTGAACAGATACTTCAAGTAATTTCCCCAAAATAGAAATGAGCTCCGGGCGGCGACGTCCGGAGCTTTCTTTTGTTTATTCAGCGCGCTTTGCCATTTCGGTGTTGTAC
>CAKSHT010000137.1 GCA_934457235.1 uncultured Oscillospiraceae bacterium | reverse complement strand
CTGGTGTACTGGCCTATTCTGAATACCACGAATTCCGCAGGCTTTACGGGAGCCACGCCGATAACGCAGATAAGACGGCCGTTGTCAATATCGTCCTGGGTCATGGTGTTTCTGCCGATATCAACGAAGAATGCCTCGGAGGGTGATGTGCCGGCAAGCGCGCCGCTTCTCCAGGTGCTTGCAAGGAACATCTCAACAGTTCTCTTTACCCTGCCCCAGAGAGCTTCGGTATTCGGCTCGAATACTACCCAGTTGGTATTGGCACGGATAGACTCCTCAAGGTAAATGAACAGACGGCGTACATTGACGTACTTCCATGTCGCGTTGGAGGAAGCTGTCCTTGCGCCCCATACTCTGATACCTCTGCCAGGGAATGAGCGGATAAGATTGATCCCCTTCGGGTTCAGAAGATCCTGCTCGGCGGTGTTATAGCTGCTCGCAAGACCAGTGCAGGAACGTACAACCTCGTTTGCGGGAGCCTTATGTACTCCGACTGTATTGTCGGTACGTGCGTAAATTCCCAGTACGGAGCCGGAGGGAGGTGCGATGATGTTCTTCTTGGAAAGCGGATCGAAAATCTGTATCCAGGGGTGATAGAACGCCGCGTAGCTGGAATCGAACATGTCGCGGTATTCCAGAAGCTCGTCGGTCTTTTTTCTGTCCCTGGGCATATCCAGGACAGCAAAGCGGTTCTTCATGTTCTCACAGTGTGCGATGAGGGACATCTGTACTTCGGGGATAGTCACGCCCGGAACGGACATTATGCTGACGTCTGAGTTCTCGATAAACGCCTGGATACCGGTGCGCCTGCCGGGACCGCCGTCCTTTCCGATATAATCGGAAGCCGCTACGGACTCTGCATTGCCGTCAGTACCTCCGGAGAGCTGAAGTATCATTGCGTCACCCTTGCCGCCTACGGTCTCGAACGGAGCCATGATACCGGAAGCTGCGGGTGCAGGTGCGTCCTTCTTTTCCTTGTCCTTTGCTTCGGGAGCGGGCTTGGCAGCAGGCTTGGAACTTACTTCGACCGTAACCAGCTCGCTTCTGGACATTCTGGAGCCGATGTAGTCAGCGGACTCGGTGTTCAGGGAAACAAAGAGGTAATCCTCCTTAACGTCGCCGTACTTTACGGAAACGTCGATCTCGCTGGACTTGATGAACTTTGTGGGAACAAGGTTCTTGTCAATTATGGAGGGATTTACGGGGTTCTCAAAGGAAATGGTCTTTTCCTCAATAGCTGTGATCCTGTTGTAAACCGAGGACTTGCCGTCCGCGAATTCAACCACGTCGCCGATGTTGAAGCCGTCTATGCTTCTTACTGCTGCGGTGTTTCCGTTCACATCATAAACCTGGGTCTTGACGCGGGAAACCGGAGATATCGTGACCTTAACGCGGTTGCCCCATTCGCCGGGATTCTTCGCGGTGAAGCTGAGAACGGAGTCGCTCTTTGTGGAAGCGCACTTTGCGTCAGCCGGGCAAACTCTCATTACAAACGCCCTGGAACCTCCATTGATGAAAAAGTGCTCTACTGCATAGGGCAGGAAGCGCTTATCACCATACCTGGTCTCGGAAAGATAGCCGCCGAAAATGCGTACATAGTCGCTGAAGCTTGTAACCAGCTGCGGCCTGCCGATGACGTCGCCTTTCTCCGCAAGACCTATGAAGCCTGCTGTACTTGTTCCGACGCCTTCCATCGGAACTGCGCCCGACTCATACTCCTCAACGTAAACACCCGGGGATAAATACTCTGGCATAACTTGTTTCTGATCTTCTTCCCAGCGCATTCAGGCTGCATGAAGATCAGTGCCTCCTCTCAATAAAAATTATTTGAAGTCCTGCTCAGCAGTGCTTCATTTATAGCAATCCTGTCGGATCTACTACCTTACTCGCCGCCGAATATCAGATCGGCGTACTGTTTCAGATCGTCGCGCAGGACGACCGTGTTGTTCTTGCGCTGCTCGTTCACAATGCCCGTCAGCAGATGCCGCATTCCTATCGGTTTGTTCTCTGACGCGGCAAGAAATGCAGCGTGTATGATGCAGTTCTTGATGTTTCCGCCCGCCATTTTGAAGTTATCGGCAAGGAAGTCCCAGTCGATATCATCAACGGGGGCGCTGACGTCAAGCATTTTCTGCCACAGAAGCTTCCTGGTCGGAGCGTCTGGAAACGGAAAGCTGATCACAAAGCTGATACGCCGCATGAACGCCTCGTCGATGTTCTGTAGCAGGTTCGTTGCCATCAGCACAACGCCGTCGTATTCCTCCATCTGCTGCAAAAGGTACGCAGTTTCAATGTTGGCGTGACGGTCATGGGAATCCTTGACCTCGGAGCGCTTACCGAACAGGGCGTCTGTTTCATCAAAGAAAAGCACGCAATTGGCGTTTCTGGCTTCGTTGAACACCCTGCGCAGATTCTTTTCGGTTTCGCCTATGTATTTGCTGACCACCTGCGACAGCTGGACTTTAAACAGCTGCATATGAAGCTGATTTGTGATGACCTGCGCCGCCATCGTCTTTCCCGTACCCGGAGGACCGGAAAAAAGCACCGAAAGCCCCCTGCCATAGGCAGCGCGCTTCGAAAATCCCCACTCGGTATACACCCTGTGACGATACTTCACATGCATGCACGCACTTTTCAGCAGCTTTATTTCGGACTCCGGGAGGACAAGATCCTCCCAGCTGTACGCCGGCTTAATCGGAGAAGCGAGGGTGTTAAGTCCCACGACAACCTGGTCGTAGCAGCTTTCGTGCAGCAGCTCAGGGGTCACCCCGCCGCCTGTTATCGCGGCAAGTTCCGACGCCCGTGAAGCCGCTCCGAATACCTGCCCTGCCGTAAAGCGGAATTTCGCCGCCATTTCAGCCGGGTCGATCTCCTCGGATAACGAAAGCCCCGACAGCGCCCGCTCCCAGAGCAGCATGCGCTGATCCTCGCTGGTTTCGGGAAGCTCCAGCGTGTGCATGAGCGTCCCCGCGCCGGGAACGTCCGTCTGCCAGCGCTTTTCCGTTGTGACGTATATATGTGACCCGAAGAACCTGCCGCTGTCTGAAAGCTCCGCTGACAGATCAGTCAGCTTTGCACGGCAGTCATCTTCAAGAAGCTGCTCGAAATCAGTTATACAAATCGCAGCGCCGCCCGGCACCGCTTCGCATACCGCCCTGCGAAACGCAGCGCTGGCATCGTCCGCCGACGCAAGCTCCGCTGCGGGCAGGAAAAGCACATGTTCTCCGCAGCGTGCCGCGGTGTGCCTAACCATAAAGCGTCTGCCGCTGCCGCGTTTCCCGCACATGCAGATTATCGCTGCGGCACCCTTCCGTGAACGCTTCACCACGTCTGCTGCACGGTCGATAATATCTTCCATTATACACGGCGGACTCAGCACATCGTCGCAGCGGAATATCTCATAATGCGTTTCGCCGCGCGTAATGAACCGCAATATCGGCTCAGACAGTTTCAGCTGACGTGTGCACAGGCTTCCGTCGGACTGGCTGCAAATATATTTCATCAGCACTCCCTGCGCCGAGAAATAACCGTAGTAATCCGAAATCCTGCCGCCCGGCTCCGCCCAAAGACGTATCATCGTATCCGCAGTTGGATACTTCTTTGATATATCGTCCTGGAGATAAGCGAATAACTTTTCGTACCTGCGGTTTATCTCACAGCACAGCAGGGTAAGCATGGTCAGAAACTGAAATCTGTCGGTCCTGAAACCCAGTTCCACGCCGAACAGCGGAAATCCGCAGTTATCCGGAGTTGCCATGACGCGGCTGAAAAAGTAGTCACGCAGCATCTCTATCTCATCGGATTCGTCCGGCTCGGTCTGAGAGTAGGCTTCTGAATCCGAAGCTCGCAGAAGCGTCTTTTCAAACTCCTCCCTGGTCACCACAACGCCGAGCATTCCTTGAATGCTGCTGTCCGGACTGACCCAGAGATGATACTTGTAGTAATAGTAAATATGAAGATCCAGGATCTCCGAAAAGCAGTCCAGAAGCTCGTTCTGGGTCGCAAATCGTTTTCCTGTATCGGAATAATCAAAGCTCATTACCAACCTCCGCCGCCGAGTATACCTTGTCCCAGAATCGGCAGACTTCACTGCCGCACCGCCGGATTAGCGATATGGCAAGCTCGCCGGCTTCCATCGGATCCGCCGGACCACTGCCGCACCTCAGGATAATATATCCGCCGCTCAGCATGAAGCAGCCGACATTCTGGTTAAGGTTCAGCTCGTTCAGCACCCTCAGTGATGCGTTTCCAGTCCTCCACGGAAACTGCGCGCAGCAGATAATGTCATCTCCACTGGCGGCTATGAGGACTCTCCATTTCTTTGAACCGCTGCACATCGTCATGTGGAACGCGCCATTTTCCTCGATATTCACAATTCCATGACGTATAAGTGCGCTCCGCACCAGGACATTCAGATCCACAGCGACCTCCTGTTATTTGACGTCGGAAAGTCCGGTAACTCCGACCACCTGTCCGGTATGCACAGGGATCACCGAGGATCCTGCCGTCATATCCGGCTCAAATGCGTTTTCCGGAGAGCTTCCGGCAAACGAAATCCTTAGCGCCTGCTCCGGCGCACTTTCCTGCGAACGCGCCATCAATCCCAGCAGGAGCTGATTTCCACCCGAAAGCAGCGCAGCGCCAGCATGTACGTCAAGTCCTGCGCCAAGCGCTTTTCCTATTTCCGCGGCCGCGGCGGAAGCGCACTCCGGAGCATACCGCTCACCGGGTATCCCGGTCGGCTTCTTCTCCTTCTGCGGGCTTTTCGCCGCTGAACGCGTCTGCCTGCTTGTCTGTTCCGGAATCGTCAACACCCCTTGCTTCTGTGAAGAAATCTCCCACCGCGCCGGCGATATTTTCGGCAAAGCGGCGTATATTACTGTCATCGTCCGGCGGAACATCGGCTGAAAGCTCCTCGGCTTCCTGCGCAGCGGTTTCAGCAAATCCGTCGGAGCGGAATAGCTTTTCAGCTTCCCGGACATTACCAGTTATCCTGTCCAGCATGGTAAGGAAATCCCGCTGCTCCTGCTGCTTCTTTTTCAGCACCGCATTCTGCTTGATAAGCGCTGAACTCAGAAGCCTTGCGGAGCCGCGCGCCTGCGGAGAGCTGTCGCCCTCCAGCTGAACCAGTCTTGATTTATACTGTTTGATCAGCCGTTTGTCGCTTTCGGTATCGAAAAAAGGAAGCGTCTGCTTTATCGTATCAATGTTACGGAATTCAAGCGGATTTCTGGCAGAATGATTATTTTCGGCGGCTAGTTCACGGAATATCTCCAGCAGCCTGCCGGAACTTTTAAGCGCGTCTGTGACGATACCCACCGCAGAATGCGCGTCCCTGTTGAAGCGCACTTTCGTATCCCGCTCAGGCACCGGAATCTCAGTGTCGGACTGACCCAGGAGCTTTTTCTGGCGCTCACCCTGCGGCATCGGTCTGCCTATGGCTCTTGCAAGACACAGCGTGAACATCTGCTTTCCCTGTCCCGCCATGATTGACGCCGCAAGCTTTCCACCACGGAAAGCATATGCAGCAAACCTGTCTGCGAATTCCATATTCTGAAGTTCACCCGTTGAATGAACGTATTCCGGAGAATCGTGCTTCCTGCGGAGAGCGTCGGCTGATGCGGCAGTTTGTTTTTCTGAGTCGGTAACTGCCGGCTCGCTATGCACCTTGCTTTCACCCGCAAGCTGCCCTGCGCGCTCATT
>CAKSHT010000136.1 GCA_934457235.1 uncultured Oscillospiraceae bacterium | reverse complement strand
GCTATAATCTCATTAAGATATCATTTTGATATCACATATGGTAATTGAGAAAGGTAGGTCACACCATGAAAGAGAGCGAAAAAATCAACTACGAGGAAAAGGAACTTCACGCCCCCAGCGGCTGGGCAGTGCTCTTCATCACCATTATCCTTTATATCGCGGCAATAGGGATTGTGATATTCTGCGCCGGAAATACCGACGAATACTCGTTCGGCGCGTATGATATCGGACTTATCATCGGAATCGTCTGGCTTTGCATCGGGTGGTTTCCATTTATCGGTCTGCGAGTTATAAAGCCTAACGAGGCGCTTGTACTGACGCTGTTCGGAAAATACATCGGCACGCTGAAACATGAAGGATTCTACTTCGTGAACGTGTTCAGCGTTCCAGTAACGCCAAAATCCACAGGCGGCTCCAAGTCCGGAATTCCACACACCAAGATATCCCTCAAGACGATGACCCACGACAACCGCAAGCAGAAGATAAACGACCAGATGGGCAATCCTATTGAAGTCGGTATAGTTGTCGTATGGCGCGTCGTAAACACTGCTAAGGCTTTGTTCAACGTTGATGATTACGAGGACTTCATGTCCATTCAGGCGGATTCCACGCTGCGCGACGTGGTACGCTGCTACCCATATGACTCCACGGATTCCGACGAGATGTCACTGCGCGGCTCTTCCCAGGAGGTCTGCGAGAAGCTAAAGGAAACGCTCCAGCAGCGCGTTGAGAACGCTGGTCTTGAGATCATTGAAGCCCGTATAACTCACCTCGCATACGCTCCGGAGATCGCAGCCGCAATGCTCCAGCGCCAGCAGGCTACCGCAATAATCGAAGCGCGTCAGAAGATCGTAGACGGCGCGGTCGGAATGGTAGAAATGGCTCTCAACAAGCTCAGCGAAAGCAATGTTTGTGAGCTTGACGAGGAGCGCAAGGCACAGATGGTCTCCAATCTGCTTGTGGTTCTCTGCGGCAATAAGGACGCGCAGCCCATCGTAAACAGCGGCTCCATATATTGAGGTGACTATGACTGACATAGTTTTTTCGCAGGAATCCATAATTTCGCTTGTTGTGATGGCTGTGCTCGGTATCGCCGTCCCAGTCGCAGCAGCACTGGTCTGGAGGCTCGGAGCAAACAAAGGCACTCTGAAAGCTACGTTTATCGGCGCGGGAATGTTCTTCCTTTTTGCGATGGTGCTTGAAAGGCTTCTCCATATGTTGGTGATACCGCTCGTCATATACGAGCCAGTGCTGTATGTCATTTACGGCGCGCTTGCTGCGGGAGTATTCGAGGAGACCGCACGATACCTGAGTTTCCGGTTCTTCATGAAGAAAAGCCGCAGCGCCGAAAGCGCCGTTTCTTACGGACTGGGACACGGCGGCTGCGAAATGCTATTGCTGATGGGTCTGACGGCAGTGAATGCGTTGGCGCTGATAGCTGTTGTAAATTCAGCGGATAGCGGGTTAGCTGGCATGCCTTCGGATATATCGGACGCCATTGACTACAATCTGATCATATCCCAGCTCAGCAGCTACGCCAAGCTCACGATGTCCGGCGCGCTCGTCGGAATTTTTGAACGTATAGTTGCTATGGTGCTGCATGTTTCGCTGTCGGTACTGGTAATGGAGTCCGTCATGATTAAGGGCAGAGCGTGGCTCTACCCCGCCGCGATAATAATTCACGCGCTGATGGACGTTCCGGCGGTGCTGTACCAATGCGGCACTATTCCGATAACCGTATGCGAAGTCGTAATGACGGCATTCACGGCGGTGTGGGCGGTCATTGCGTACAAACGCTACAAATTCCTTAAAGCACAGTAACTCCCGGGAGGTAAGCTTCATGGCAGACAGCGAGAAAAAAGAAAAGAAGCAGATACCTCTGAGGTTGTCTGCAACGCTTTACAACGAACTCATGAAATGGGCAGAGGACGACTTCCGCTCGGTGAACGGGCAGATAGAGTATCTGCTGACAGAGTGCGTGAAATACCGGAAAAAGCACCCTTCTGAAAAGGAGGACGATGAATGAACGACAACATTGTTTATCTGATATGCTACATTCCGACGCCTCTGATTTTCCTGATAGCAGGACTTCTGAGCTGGCGCGCGCCAACTCCTTATGGTTCTTCTATCGGCTACAGGACTAAACGTTCCTTTTCCAGCGCAGAAGCTTGGGATTTCGCGCAGGTATACTGGGGCAGGCTTATTACTTTCAGCAGCATTCCGGTTATGGCTGTATCGGTCATTACCGGCGTTCTCCAGATCATAAAGAACTTCGGCGAGAACGCGGCGTTTATCACCTGCATGATAGTCGTGACCTTGCAGATAGTCCCGGTATTAATCAGTATTGGTATTACGGAAGCCGCGTTGAAACGCAACTTCGGAAAATAAACAAGGGGCAGGATATTTCCTGCCCTTTTGCTGTCAGTTTTCGCAGATCTTCGTGACTTCCTCCGCCCACTTCTCCGGGTAGAGAGCCAGTAACTCCTCTGGCGCAGGTCATGCTCATGGATCACTGGGTGCGCGAAATGCTGCATGTATCTCGCGCGGTACTTTTCACCCATTTTCAGCGCATAGAATATGAAGTCCCACGAACGAACCGCCCAGCGAACAGCCGTAAACTCCGCGGACATGCCCGCCGTGGCGCGTTTTTATGTAGTCCTCGATTTTTGCGCACTCCTCCAGCATAGTCGGAAACGTAGTATTTTCAGTTTCGTCAAATCCGTCGTAGGACACCACACATACACGGAATTTGTCCTGTAACAGCGGGACAACCTCTCCGAAATTCGTTTTCCAGTAACAGCATGTACCCGGCAGCAGGAATAACGCCGGGGCGTTTTCGTTTCCAAATTCGTAAACTTTCATTGTTTTCTCCCTCTCAAGATAAGTTATGAAAGTCTAACCTGGCATTATGACCACATGAAAGTCATGTCCTGATAACACAACGCAATTATATCACACAATTTTCAGTTTTGCAACTCCTTTGATTGTGAAAATCAAATGAAATATCAAATCCTGCCAAACCGCATAATAACGCGATTTGCGGGGATATTATGCGGACAAGGTTTTGCAAACAAATTACCTTAGTAAATTTTGCTGAAAGTGACGGCACAGATGTGTGAATTTATGTCAGATTAGTGAATTTACATTATAAAAAATAAGTACTATAATAATAAGGCAACTAATCAATGCAGAAATAATACACAAGGAGGAAAAAAGCATGATAAAAACACTCGCAGCGCAGATAAAGCAATACAAAAAATCGACGCTGCTCACTCCCCTCTTCACCATTCTCGAAGTCGTGATGGAAGTACTGATACCATTTGTAACAGCGTCCATCATCGATAAGGGCATAAACGGAAACGACGGTGCCGGCGACCTGCCGAAGGTATTCATCTACGGCGGCGTGATGCTGGTTATGGCATTCATGAGCCTTGCGTTCGGCGTTCTCGCCGGAAAATACGCGGCAAACGCTTCCGCCGGATTCGCATGCAACCTGCGTGACGCAATGTTCGCGAATATCCAGACATTTTCGTTCTCAAACATCGACAAGTTCAGCACCGCCGGACTTGTTACCCGTATGACTACCGATGTTACCAACCTCCAGAACGCATTCCAGATGATAATACGTATCGCGGTACGCGCTCCCATCATGCTGATAAGCAGCATGGTGATGTGCATTATCATCAACCCCAAGATCAGTCTGATATTCCTCGGCGCACTGGTTGTTCTCGGCTCCGTTCTGGCGATAATCGTTCTGAACGCGACCAAGGTTTTCGACAAGGTTTTCACCAAATACGACGACCTTAACGCCAGCGTACAGGAGAACATCTCCGGTATCCGCGTCGTAAAGGGCTTTGTACGCGAGGATTACGAGAACAAGAAGTTTGTAAACGCCTCCGGAAACCTCTACAAAATGTTCATCACGGCTGAAAAGATCATATCCTGGAACAACCCGGTAATGATGTTCGTCATTTACGCCTGCATTCTGCTGATATCCTGGTTCGGCGCACAGTTCATCGTCGGCGGCACGATGACCACCGGCGAGCTGACCTCCATGTTCAGCTATGTCATGAGCGCGCTGATGTCCCTGATGATGCTGTCCATGATCTTCGTAATGATAACGATGTCCGTTGCAAGTACAAGACGTATCTGCGAGGTACTTAACGAGAAATCCGACATCACTAACCCGGCTGACCCGATTACCGAGATCCCCGACGGCTCTATCGACTTCGATCACGTAAGCTTCGCATACAAGCACAAGACCGAGCAGCTCAAGGAGAAGAAGTCCGACATGGACGGCGGCGAGGAAGTACTCACTGACATCGACCTGCACATACACGCCGGCGAGACCATTGGTATCATCGGCGGTACGGGCTGCGGTAAGTCCACATTTGCGAACCTCATCAGCCGTCTTTACGATGTTGACGGCGGCGAAGTACGCGTTGGCGGAACCGACGTACGCAAGTACGACCTGGAGCTTCTCCGCGATAAGGTCGCAGTTGTTCTCCAGAAGAACGTGCTGTTCTCCGGAACCATTCTCGACAACCTCCGCTGGGGCAACGAACACGCCACCGAGGATGAATGTGCGGAAGCATGCAGGCTTGCATGTGCTGACGAGTTCATCGACAAGATGCCCGACGGCTACAACACTATGATCGAACAGGGCGGCACGAACGTTTCCGGCGGTCAGAAGCAGCGTCTGTGTATCGCAAGAGCACTGCTGAAGAGCCCGAAGATACTCATTCTGGACGACTCCACAAGCGCCGTTGATACCGCGACTGACGCCAAGATACGCCAGGCGTTCAACCAGAAGATACCCGGCACAACAAAGATCATCATTGCACAGCGTATCTCCAGCGTACAGGACGCTGACCGCATAATCGTGATGGATGACGGACGCATCTGCGGCTTTGACACTCACGAAAACCTGATAAAGAACAACAAGATATACAACGAGATCTATACGCTCCAGACCCAGTCCGGCGGAGATTTCGACAAGCCTAATGACTAAGGAGGTGGAATTCTATGGCAAGAACAATGGGAAACAGACGTCAGCCAGCTCAGCTGAATCGCAAGAACATGGATTTCAAGCTGCTTAAGCGCGTGCTCGGCTATATGATGAAGCGCTATAAGTTCCGCTTCATACTCGTGCTCGTATGCATTCTGATAACGGCGGCAACGACGCTGATCGGAATGCTGTTCATGCAGAGCCTTATTGACGACTACATCACGCCGATGCTCAATGCCGTAAACGCCGGCGGTGAAGCGGATTTCGGACCGCTGCTCGGCGCACTGGCGCGTATTGCGGCGATATACGTTGTTGGTATCGCGGCTTCGTTCACTTACAACAGACTGATGATCTACATTACCCAGGGAACCATGCGCGATATCAGAAATGATATCTTCACGCACATGGAGTCCCTGCCGATAAAGTACTTTGACCAGAACGCCCACGGCGATATCATGTCAATCTACACGAACGACGTTGATACGCTCCGCCAGCTCATCAGCCAGAGTATACCGCAGATGGTGAACTCCGGTGTTACTCTGATAATCACGTTCATCAGCATGATAGCGCTGAGCGTTCCGCTTACAATACTCACTGTTGCGATGGTCGTTGTAATGATGCTCGCCGCCGGAAAAATCGGCGGCAAATCTGCAAAGTACTTCGGCGCACAGCAGAAGGATCTCGGCAAGGTAAACGGCTACATTGAAGAGATGATGGAAGGTCAGAAGGTCGTAAAGGTATTCAACCACGAAGAAAAGGAC
>CAKSHT010000135.1 GCA_934457235.1 uncultured Oscillospiraceae bacterium | reverse complement strand
TACACGCACAATCTTTGTGCGGTATTGCCTTAACGCGTACAACATATTGTTAAAAATCCGTCAATAATCGCACATCATGTATCGGGGGTTCTGCCCCCGATATTTTTGTGCAAATGGGAGAGAAGTTTTCCACATTTTCAACGGTGAAAACTGTTGAAAGTACGGTTAAAACTGTTGAATGGTTGATTAATCGTCCCGGATTTTCAACAGTTTAGAGGAAAAACGACCTTAGACGGCTTGAAAAGCCGAGTTATTCTGTTGAAAAGGCTGTGGAATCCGTGGAAAACTTATTCTGGAAATTCCCGTGTAATTTCCTGGCATGATATGGGTTTACACAAATTGAAGCAGATTTGCTGGCATAAAACACACTAAATCAATTGGTGCGTTTTGTTGATTTGCCAGAAAATGCACAAAATCGGCGTCTTAACGTAAAATTAACGACATTTTGTCGAAAAATGTGTTATAATACATACACAAGTTCAAGCCACTGTATGGAGGTAAATGGTATGTGGGTAATTATATCTGAAGAAAGAATGACAGAGGACAACGTGAGATACACGGCATACGGAGTACGCAGCAGCAGCTTCTGCATAGGCGACCTGTGCGCGGACAGCGACGAGATACTGCGTTTCGTACGGGTGCTGAACAATTACAAGGTGTCCCCGGAAAACGCGCTCGACATCGCGGAGGATTACCTTGCGGAGGGCTTCCCGGAGGGTATCGTGGAGGAGCTCGGCATTACGGCGTAATTTTAAAACAAGCCTGAAAACGGGAGAACAGAAGTTCTCCCGTTTTCTTTTGTCAGATTCGCCATAAGTAATGGCGCGGACTGCGGATTTTTCTAATAAAAACCGCGTTTCCCCCCTTGACAAAGAAGAACAGGCATGATATAATAGTATCGTTGCTGTAAAGTGTTTTTACTTAACACACCCGCGAACGGAGAAACTCATGGAACGCACCGATATCGTTATACTTCTCGATATTTACGGAGAGCTGCTGGCAAACGCCCAGCGCGATGCACTGGATATGCGGTATAACGAAGATCTTTCCCTCGCTGAGATAGCCGGGGAGATGGGCGAGATAACCCGCCAGAGCGTGGTTTACTCCATCAGGAAGGGCGAGCAGAAGCTCTGCGAGCTTGAAAGCAAGCTCGGATTTCTGGCGCGTCTGCGGGAGCTTTCCGGCGAGATCGACCAGGCAAGGCAGCTCGTCGAGGATATGAAAAGCGACAGCAGCGACGAACGCCTTAACAGGCTCAGCGGGCTTCTTTCGGAGATACGCAGCGGGCTTTAGGCGAAGAACTGATACCATTGATATGTGTGATACAAAGGCGGTGAGGTCATGGCTTTCGAGGGACTTTCTGGCAAGCTCAACGGCGTTTTCGGGAAACTGAAGGGACGCGGCAAGCTCAACGAAAAGGACATCAGGGACGCTATGCGCGAGGTTCGCATGGCGCTGCTGGACGCGGACGTAAACTACAAGGTCGCTAAGGACTTCGTGGCGAGGGTCAGCGAAAAGGCGATAGGCGAACAGGTCATGGAGAGCCTTACCCCCGCGCAGCAGGTAATTGATATAGTACACCGTGAGCTTATCGAGCTGATGGGCAACACCACCGCGAAGATAAACTTCCCCTCCAAGCCGCCGTGCGTAATTATGATGTGCGGTCTGCAGGGTGCCGGTAAGACGACCCACTGCGCGAAGCTCGCAAAGCACCTTATCGCACAGAACCGCCGTCCGCTGCTGGTTGCCTGCGATATCTACAGACCTGCGGCGATAGATCAGTTAAAGATCGTCGGCGAAAAGGCGGGCGCTCACGTTTTTGAGATGGGTCAGACCGACCCGGTGAAGATCGCCAGGGAGGGCATAAAATACGCCAGGGACAACGGCTTTGACGTAGTGCTCCTGGATACCGCCGGACGTCTGCACATCGACGAAACGCTGATGGACGAGCTGAAAAACATCAAGCGCGAAACCAACCCGGACGAAATACTGCTGGTTGTCGATTCCATGACTGGTCAGGACGCGGTGAACGTAGCCCAGAGCTTCAACGAAACGCTGGACATCACCGGCGTTATCCTCACCAAGCTGGACGGCGACACCCGCGGAGGTGCGGCGCTGACAGTGCTCGCGATAACCGGCAAGCCGATAAAGTTCGCCGGCATAGGCGAGAAGCTCGACGATATCGAGCCGTTCCACCCGGACAGAATGGCAAGCCGTATCCTCGGCATGGGCGATGTGCTCACCCTCATCGACAAGGCCAAGAACACAATCGATGAGAAAGCCGCCGCCAAGACCATGCAGAAAATGCAGGAGAACAAATTCGACCTGAACGACCTGTACGCGCAGTTCGAGCAGATCGAGAAGATGGGAAGCATACACTCCCTGTTAAAGATGATCCCCGGAGTTTCCGGAAAGATAAAGGAAGAGGACATCGACGAGCGGAAGATGCCGCGAACAAAGGCGATAATCTCCTCCATGACTCCCAGGGAGCGCGAAAAGCCATCCATCATCGACGCGAAGCGCAAGCGCCGCATAGCAGCGGGCAGCGGAACCAAGGTCGAGGAAGTGAACCAGCTTCTCCGTCAGTTCGAGCAGATGCAGAAGATGATGAAGCAGATGGGCTTCGGCGGCAAGGGAAAGGGCAAGAAGATGCGCATTCCCATGAACATGATGAAGCAGATGGGAAATATGGGCGGCATGGGCGGTCCCGGCGGATTCCCGATGTGACGAACGTAAGTAAACGGCGGAGCGCCGTTGAAATATAAAACAAAGCCCCAAGGGGCGGAGCTGATATGATTTCACTGTGTAATACACATGAATATATCAATGCTGAAAGGAGAAAATAAAATGGCAGTAAAGATCAGACTCAGAAGAATGGGCGCAAAGAAGGCTCCCTTCTACCGTGTAGTTGTAGCTGATTCCCGTTATCCCAGAGATGGTCGTTTCATCGAGGAGATCGGCACATATGATCCTACCAAGGAGCCGGCTCTCGTAAACATCGACACAGCCAAGGCTGACGAGTGGATCAAGAAGGGCGCACAGCCCACTGATACCGTAAAGAGACTTCTCAAGAAGTAATTTCCGGCAGCAGTAACGCGGGCATTCCTGCCCGTCAAGAACCTACCGGGGCATTGTCCCCTTTATCCCACAGGAGGGAATATATATGAAAGAGCTTCTGATAACTATCGCCTCTGCCCTCGTTGAGGACAAGGGCGCAGTTCAGGTCACTGTTGACGAGCCGGACGCTGAGGGCGTGGTAGTTTACCACCTCCACGTTGCCCAGGACGATATGGGCAGGGTCATCGGCAAGCAGGGCAGAATAGCAAAGGCTATCCGCACCGTAATGCGCGCAGGCGCGGTACGCGCGGACGAGAAGATCTCCGTGGAGATCGACTGATAAAACGAAAGCGGAGCCGACAGGTTCCGCTTTTTTATTGAGGTACGAAATGAACGTCAGAGAGAACGAAAACAAAGAAATCGTAAAAATGGTACGCGAGGGGCTGAAAAAGACCGGCGGCTACTGCCCGTGCAGGATAGAGCGCACCCCCGAAAACAAATGCATGTGCGAGGAATTCCGCCGCCAGATAGCCGACCCGGATTTCGAGGGCTACTGCCACTGCATGCTTTATTACAAGGAGAAGTAAGTTTGCATTCACGCCTTTAATTCGCTGCATTCTCGCCTTTAATTCGCTTCGCTCACGGCGTGAACGCTCACATTTTTCATTTCGCTGCATTCACGCCTTTAATTCGCTCCGCTCACGGCGTGAACGCTCGCATTTTTCATTTCGCGGACAGCCGTCCGCGATTTTGCTTTGCAAAAACATGAAAAATGCGGGGCGCCTGCTTGATTATCGGGCTGTTTGTAATTAGGGCAACACCGCACAAAGACCATTTATTGGATTTTGCACGTGTCTTGCTTGCATCTTTCTAGTTTGGCACAACATATCACCGCCTGCTATAAGTGCGATGTTACATTTTGTGCCAAACTAACGACAGACCAGCCTTGCGTCGCTAGTTGTTGACTTGAAAACGCTATCGCTTCCGTCAACAACTCCTCATTGTACAATCTGACGAAAATCGAGATTAGCCAATCAACAAAGCGTGTTATTGGCTAATCTAGCTGCGCAATACACGCACAATCTTTGTGCGGTATTGCCTTAGAATTCGGGAAATTTGAAATCCGCGTTATTTCTTCCCGTCAACGCCGCTCAGGTCGAAATCCGGAGTGTACTCCTCCTTGGCTGAGCTGCGCTCCTGCATGTAGCCATCAAGTCCTGCGGCGTAAACCGCGTCCAGCGCCTTGCGGTATTCAAAGGTCGTGATACGGCGGTTCAGCGACTTTATGTCCCTTGCTTTCCAGAACGGAGTGTACTGGCTCATCAGACTGAACAGAACGTCCTGCCCGAAGCGCTCCCCGACGCGCCTTATGACCTCCTCCGAATCGTGGTAATGCCCCGGAATAACCAGGTGACGCACAATAACTCCGCGGCTCAGCATTCCGTCCGGGCGGAACTGCGGCTTTCCCGTCTGCCGGAGCATCTCCCCGACGGCGCTCACAGCCGCTTCGAAATATCCCGGAGCCGATGACAGCTCCACCGCCAGCTCATCCGAAAAGTACTTTACATCCGGCAGGTAGATATCAACATAGCCCTCCAGCGCCCGGAGCGTTTCCATCCGCTCATAGCCGCCGGTATTGTATACCACCGGAATCGACAGCCTCCCCTTTACCATATCCAGCGCCCGGATTATCTCCGGCACGAACGGCGTGGGGCTGACAAGATTTATATTCCAGGCTCCCTGCTCCTGCAATTCAAGGAAGATATCCGCCAGGCGCTGCGTTGTGATATCCTTTCCGAAGCCCCCGGCGCTTATGTCGTGGTTCTGGCAGAATATGCACCGCATAACGCACCCCGAAAAGAACACCGTACCGCTGCCACGGGCGCTGTCAGTGCCGCTGATACACGGCTCCTCCCACTGGTGTAGAGCCGCCCGCGCGATACGGACGCCGCGCTTCATTCCGCAGAATCCGGCTGTATTCTCACGGTCCGCGCCGCATTCCCTGGGACATAATCTGCACTCCATTGTTTCACCTCAAATAAATTCCGGAGAGCGGCTGCCCTCCGGAAAAATACTAAACCTGTCTGCCCTGTTCCACAGTATCGGCTGTACTGTTCATTCCCATTTCTGCGGGAACCTCCGTGCCGCCGGACGCCGTATCTGGCGTTCTGCCCGCTGCCGAACCGGCAGTGCCTGCCCTCTCGCTTATCAGCCGCAGCTTTTCCGTTTCAGCAAATGTAAGGAACAGGATCAGCACGCCGGAGCAGATACATATTGTTTTCATTGTTACAACGCCGCTGACCCAGCCCGCCTTGAGGGAAGCCTCCATCTGATAGTTATAGGCGTCGCCGCCGACGTATTCCTCCCCGTTTCCCGTCCAGTCGCTTCTATAAGCATATGACGATACGTAAAGGTGTTTCTCCGGCATCGGAAAAGCAATACCGAAAATGATGAGCGCCATTGACAGGACTACTCCGATAAGACCGATTTTTTTCATGATAATTCCTCCATTCTCCCGATATTCCGGGTGAATGAATTATACCACAAAATAACCGATAAATAAAGACACTTTATGAAACAGTTTAATTTAACCCACTGATAAGGCTCGCGGTGTCTGCGGTGATGGTCTTTACCAGGTCGTACTGCGGGGTAAGTTTGCCGTTGCCGTCATACGCTATCTTCATAGTGACCGCCAGTGAATCGTTGGATATCGACGTGAAATCCA
>CAKSHT010000134.1 GCA_934457235.1 uncultured Oscillospiraceae bacterium | reverse complement strand
ACCCGGGCCATCGCCGACCAGGCCCGGACCATCCGCATCCCCGTCCACATGGTGGAGACCATCAACAAGGTGAAGAAGGTCAGCTCCCAGCTCCTCCACAAGAACGGCCACGAGCCTACCGTCGAGGAAGTCGCGCAGGAGCTTAACATGACTCCGGAGCGCGTCCGCGAGATAATCCGTATCTCTCAGGACCCGGTATCGCTCGAAGCCCCGGTCGGCGAGGAGGAGGACAGCTTCCTCGGGGATTTCATCCCGGACGAGGACGCTCCCGCGCCCATCGACAGCGCAATGCAGTCCGTTTTCAAGGACGAACTGAACAAGGCTCTTGACACACTCCCCGCCCGCGAGCGCGACGTACTGAAATTCCGCTACGGAATAGGAAGCGACCGCTCTCACACCCTGGAAGAGGTCGGAAAGGAGTTCAACGTGACCCGCGAGCGTATCCGCCAGATAGAGGCAAAGGCGCTCCGTAAGCTCCGGCAGCAGTCCCGAAGCAGGAATTTACGCATATTCCTTGATTAACAGAAAACCCCCGGATATCAAATCCGGGGGTTCGTTTTATTCTTCTGTAATTTTCTTAACGCTCTCGCGGCGGACAAGCTTGCCAGTCACAAGGGTCCTGCCGCGGCGGTAGTTGCCGTCACGTATCTTGTGCAGGATTATATCCACTGCCTCGGTACTCATGACGCGGCTGTTCACGTCGATAGTCGTGAGCCGCGGATTACATATCGTCGAGTAGATGTGATTATCATAACCGACTATCGAAATGTCGTCCGGAATACTGTATCCGGCGTTCTTCAGCTGATTTACGAGCTTATACGCGGTCTCGTCGCAGTTGCATACGAACGCTGTTGGCATGTCGGCAGGCAGCGGAAATTCCGGGAATATGTCGCTTTCGTTAGAGCGGTCGCCTATCACCCAGTCCTGGCGCAGCGGAATGCGGTTCTCAAGCAGCGCCTTGTAATAACCGAGGTATCTGTCCTGTATGGAGCTTGTGGAACTTATGCTGCCGAGAAAACCGATACGGCGGTGTCCGTTCTCAATAAGGTGGCTGGTGAGCATGTACGCGCCGTAAAAGCTGTCGGACAGCACCGCGTCAACGTCCTCGCGGCTGCCGTAGAAATCCAGGAACACCGTGGGCAGCTGATGGCTCATCAGTCTGCTGATATACTCGTCTGAAAGCTGTCCGAGCACTATAAGTCCGTCAACCTTGTGGTCGAGCACGGAGTTCGGAATCTCCTCCATGCCGTTGTGGTCGTTCACTACCTCAAGCATACCATAGTAATTCTGCTTCTGGAGAAGCTCCACGATATAGCGGTAAACTATCCAGTAGAACGAGCTGGCGTCGCTGATGAAATGCTTCGCCACGATTATGCCGATATTGTAGGTCAGACCGTCCTTCGCTCCGTGGGAGCCGGCATGAACGCGGTAGCCCATTTCAGTCGCCTTCTGCTTTATCCTCTCGCGAAGCTCGGCGCTAACGCCGTCACGGTCGCCAAGCGCCTTGGATACTGTAACTGTGCTGACGTTCATCGCCTTTGCGATATCGCTCATGGTTACGGCTTTTTTTGTCATTATATTATCCTTTCATCTCGGTAACTTAGTAAATATGTATAATACTATTTTAAGTCATTTTAGCTAATTTGTAAATTAACAGACTCAACAAAATTTATAGTAATTTTTTGTATAAAATGACCCGGAAGCCTTAACTTCCGGGTCGTTATTGTTTTTTACGCGCTTACTGAGCTAATGAAAGGTCGTCGATTGTGCAGGTTAGCTTTCCATCTCCGCTCATGTGCGAGTCGCCGTAATGCGACATGAACACATTGCTTACGGTCGCGGTTATGCGCACCGGAGTTCCATCAGCCGGGAGAAGTCCCAGCCAGTCCTTTCCGGAATAATCGCTGACGCTTCCAAGGTCGAACTGTCTGCTGTACTCGTTTCCCCAGCCGATTCCATTGTAAAACATCGGGGACTGAAGCGACCAGCAGTTCGAATAATAGATCACCGGCAGGGTGCAGCCGTCCTCCTCCGGCATGAAGAATATCTCGTCCTTCGGCATCAGAAAGTCGTTCTCCTGCTGGATAAACGCGTATCCAGTTATCTGAGTGGTTCCGTCAAATTCCGCACAACAGCCGTTAAAGTAGCTCTCGCCGTCGTATATGTCTACCTCGGTCTGCGCGCTGCGGAGCGTTAGTCCGCCGAACGTTTCGCCTACCTTGCGGCGCTTGAATTCCGGCTGGGTGTATTCCACCGGGTCCGGCTCGACGCCGTCAACTGTTACAATTGCCTTTCCTGTAGGCTCGGCGAACCATGCAAAGCCATCGAAAATATAATAATTTTCGTCGTCAGTCGTATACGGCGTGTTCTCCATGTCTATCGGTGTTCCGTCAAGGTCGAGCAGTACGACCGACGTACCCTCGGAAGCTTCTGCTGACAGGTCGCCCGCAGTTTCAAAGGATTCCGTCGGCTCGTCGGGAGCTGCCTGTACAGTATCGGTTCTCTGACCGTCAGGCGATACGCCGCTTACCTCAGTATCTGAAGATACATCGGAGCTTATAGCTGGCATAACAATGCCAGTACAGCCGGTCAGCAGGACGCCGGACGCGATGAGTACGGGTAATATCTTTATGTACTTTTTCATTTAAAACACTCCTTTCGGGGTAAATTCCTTTTTGTTATTATAATTATAAACCAGAAGCGATTGGCTGTCAATAATTGTTACAAAACTGTCATTAAATCGTAACTGTTTTGACATAAACAAAAACAGTAACCATAATCCATCCGGCGGAATAATATAAGGCAGAGAAACGAGGAGGTGACGTAATGAAAAGACCGCGCAGACGCAGAAAAAACTGCAGCTTCGGGATAATACTGGCGGTGGCTGCTTTTCTTGCGGCGCTGATGTGCATATCATTCTTTTCGATAAAGGTGCTGCTTTTCACCGTTGCCGCCGTGCTTATCGTTTCCGGGATATTCCTGCTGAAATGCTGACATGAAAGGAGCGTACATATGAAGATCGTAGTACTGAAAAGTCCGAAGCTGTTTGCCGGGATACTGAGGGCCATGTTCGGGATAAAGAAAATGCCCGCAGAATGAATTATGGGAGCGGATTATGCCGCTCCCTCCTGCTTATTGAAAAAGTATAACTATCCCAGGTTGTCGAGGAAGGTGCAGATGCTAGGAAGTTGCAGTTCGGCTAGGCTTAGTGCCTGCCGAACTGCAGCTGACGACGCAGATGCGCCTTTATCGACAGCCTGAGGGAGCGGCGTACGCCGCTCCCAATTTCATTTTACCCGCAGATATCGGCTATTGCGCACGCAAACAGTACTGCGTCCTTCAGCAGCTCGTCCTCAGTGATAAACTCGTCGTTGCCGTGCATGTGGTAATCCGTATCGCCACGCTCCACGCCGAACGCAACTCCGCCCTCCACCGTATGGACGTACGTTCCTCCGCCGATGGCTATGCAATGACCTGGCTCTCCCTCGACCTCCGTATAAACTTTCAGAAGCCTCTGCACGAACTCGCTGTCCTCTGGAACGCAGTGCGGGCGCTCCTCCATGTTCTTTCCGTAATGGACTCCGGCGTGCTCCAGCGCTGCGGAGAGCCTCGCCACAACGTCCTCAAGCTCGATGCATACCGGATAGCGAATGTCGATGCAGCCGCTTATCTTGCCATCGTTCATGCCGAATTTACTGAACGTGAGCGTCAGCGCTCCGGATTTCTCGTCGCTTATTTTCAGCGTTGCGGAACGACCGTCGGTCTCGCCGAACGGGAACATTCTCTCCAGTCCGCTTAATATATCGCGCTGCTGACCGTCCTGGAGCGGAAGCCTGTTGAGCAGCGAAATAAGCGCGGTTACTGCATTTATGCCGCCCTGCGGAGTAGAAGCGTGTGCGGAACGTCCGGAGCAGTGTATGGCTATTCCGTCCGCCACGTGCTCCATCGTGATTATCGCACCGGTGGAGTTCGCCTGGATAGCCGCGCGCACCTCGTCATCAGATATTCCTCTTACGACAGCGGAAGCCTTGTCCGGCACCGCATTAGGTATACTTCCGCCGCTGAAGCTTACAACGGACGCGGGTGTGTAGGTGCCGCATACGTCGGCGCGTATCATTCCCTTTTCAATGTTTATAAGCGGGAAGCTTGCGTCCGGAGTGAATACCATCGGCGGGAGCTTGTTGCCCCGGCAGTATATCTCCAGGTCCTCGGAGCCGTTTTCCTCGTCCGTGCCGAAAAGCAGCCTTACGCCCTTTTTCAGCGGGATTCCAAGCTCCTTTATGCTCCAGAGCGCGAAAAGAGCAGCCACGCAGGGTCCCTTATCATCGATAACTCCCCTGCCGAAAAGCCTGCCGTCGCTGCGCGTCAGCTGATAGGGCGGAAAGCTCCAGTTGAGCGGCTCGGCGGGAACAACGTCAAGGTGTCCGAGTATACCAAGCTCCACGTTTCCCGCTGGGGAATAATCCGCGGTGCCCATAACATCGTCATGGCAGCTCGTCACAAAGCCCATGTTACGGCATATCTCCAACATCTTGTCCAGTGCCTTACGCGGTTCTGTGCCGAAAGGAGCGCCGGGCTTAGGCTCGCCCTTTACGCTGGGTATCTCGACAAGCTGACGTATGGTATCCGCCATTTCCTCTCGGTGGGAATATATGAACTCTGTTATCTTCTGCTTCATGATGATACTTCCTTTCAGACCTGTTTTCCCTTAGTTTGACATTACACGGCGTTTTTATTCTGTCTGCGGTGCATGAGTTTCAGCATTCGTGGGCGGTTGTACCGCTGAATTATAACGAACAGCATATCGAATAACGCGGCCGCTGCGGAAGTCAGCACAAATACCAGAACAGAACTTCGCAGCGCCGGAATCACAACGCTCAGCACCACCGGCACAAAGCTTACCACAACGTTTACCTCGTGGACGATTTCAGCGCCGCACATATTGCAGACCACTTTCTCCGGGGTGTTCTCTTTCAGCGAAAAACTTCCCGGTACGTAGGTCGGAAGCTTTACTTTCCAGCTGTGGACTTTCAGTAACTGGTATAGCTTAGCTTCTGCCCTGCCCTGTCTGAACCACGCCGCATTGTAATCCACGCCGCGTGCGGCGACTGCGTCAACAGCCGCTCCCACCGCCAGCCGTACTGCGAAATGATAAAAGATCGTCGCGAACGTTATCAGCAGCGTTAGAAATACTCCCTGCCCCCAGACCAGCCAGCAGACCAGGAATATCACCGACAGTGCCAAAGACGCCAGAGTGCCTTTTTCCATGAAATGCTGAAATCCGGATTTCATGAGTTACCCTCCATTATCCGCCCGGCTTTGTGCCGTCGTAAATTTCCGTTACATTCCCCTGTTCGTCGTATTCTACGTAATAATAATGCTCCAGATGGTCTGGCATTATGGGACCGTCGTCAGTGTAGATATAATAACCCAGGCTGCCGGATTTGCCATCAGTAAATCCGCCAATCTCCGGGGCACCGTAACGCTCTGCGGTTTTCTGCGCGCCGTTCATGAAAATCCACCAGTCATCGAAACGGATATACGTCCCGTGGGACTTCGTGAACAGCAGCACCGCCGCCAGAAGAACCATTGACAACAGCAGTGCCGGGAATCGCATTCCCAGGCGCTTTTTCTTTATTATAGCCGAACCGCACAGTACAGCGGCAGCGGCGCACAGTCCAAGTGCAATAACAGTCGCCGCAAGATAGATCAGCGTCATATACCAGGCGTTCATGTTACCTCCGGTCGAGCATTTCCTCGGCAGCTTTAAGTCCGCTTTCGGTAAGTCCGCCGTCCATTATGCGCGCAAGCTCCTG
>CAKSHT010000133.1 GCA_934457235.1 uncultured Oscillospiraceae bacterium | reverse complement strand
GCTCCACAGAACGCCGCCGGAATCACGATAAGCATTGCGATATGCCACTTACGGAACGGCTTGCACACTCTGAACAGTACGCCGTAAAGAACGCCCGCCGTAGCGTACACCGCCATGACCGACAGCCGCTCCTGCGGTATCGGGAATATATTCTGCAAAACCAGCAGAGCACCTATGCCGAGAGTTACAGTAACTCCGCCGGGGAGCGCCTTTTTCAGTACGTTCGCGATGAAACTGCCCTTCACTCTGTCCTTGTTAGGCTCCAGAGCCAGCAGGAACGACGGCGCTCCGATGAACAGCGCACTTATAAGCGTGAGCTGTATCGGCTGGAACGGGTACGCCGACGAGGAGAACAGGAACATAATGGACAGCATGAACGAAAATATAGTCTTGACCAGGAACAGCGCCGCCGAACGCTGGATATTGTTGATACAGCGGCGTCCCTCCTCCACAGCGAGTGGCATCGAGGAAAAATCGCTGTCCAGCAGGACAAGCTGTGACACGCAGCGCGCCGCGTCGCTTCCGGACTGGACCGCGACCGAGCAGTCCGCTTCCCGGAGCGCCAGGACGTCGTTCACTCCGTCGCCGGTCATCGCGACCTTATGTCCCGCGGATTTAAGTGCCTTTACCAGCGCAAGCTTGCGTGCGGGCGTGACTCTGCCGAACACCGTGTATTTCTCGGCGGCGGCGGAAATCTCCTCGTCGGTCAGTTTCGATACGTCCGCGTAATTCTCCGCGCCGGGAAGCCCCGCCTGCGCCGCTACGTTCGATACTGTCACCGGGTCGTCGCCGGAGATAACCCGGATATCCACGCCCTGCTCCCGGAAATACGCCAGCGTGGACGGCGCGCTCTCGCGTATCTCATCGGACAGAACGACGAGCGCCTTGGGCGAAAGCCCCTCCGGAAGCGCCTTGTCCGGAAGCTCGCTATCGCTCTGCGCCAGCAAAAGCACGCGCATTCCCTTTGACGAGAACCGCTCGCACTCCGCCTTTATTCTCGAATACCCGTCGGATCCAAGAACAAAGCTCGGCGCTCCAAGAACCAGCGTACCCAGCTCGTCGAACTGCGCCGCGCTCCACTTCCGGGCGGAGGAAAACGGCTCCGTCCTCACGCAGTGAAGCTCGCTGCCACCGGGGAATTTCCGCGCCACCGCCGCCATCGTCTGGTTCTCCGCTCCCAGTGCGCCGGATAATGCGCAGAGCGCCGGCTCCGGGACGTAATCCGCGTCCAGGCGCACAAGTTCCTTGAACTTCATGTTTCCGGTGGTTATCGTGCCGGTCTTGTCAAGGCACAGGACATCGACCCGCGCCAGGCTCTCAACGCAGTACAGATCCTGGCAGAGCGTTCGTCTTCGCGCAAGTCTGATGGAGCTGACGGCAAGCGCTACGCTCGTCAGCAGCACAAGTCCCTCGGGTATCATTCCGATGACTGCCGCCGCTGTGCTCGTCACGCTGTAGCGTATCTCCTGCCCCGCAACGAAAAGCGCCTTCGAAAACAGCACCAGCGCAAACGGCAGGATACACACGGATATCGTCGAAATTATCTTGTTTATCGCGTCCATCATGTCGGAGTGTCGCTTCTTGCTCTGCTTCGCTCCGGCGGCTATCTTGTTTGCATAGGCTTCCGCACCGACCGCCGTTGCCTCTGCTTTGCCGCTGCCGGATACCACGAAGCTCCCGGAGTACAGAATGTCTCCAGGGCACTTCACGACCGTGTCGCTCTCTCCGGTGAGCAGACTCTCGTCCACCTCAAGTGTGCCGTCAGCCAGGATACCGTCCGCACACAACTGGCCCCCCGCCGCAAGTAACATGATGTCCTCCGGGACTATCTCAGCGACCGGGAGCACGACCTCTTCCCCGCCGCGCAGCAAATGCGCCCGCGGAGCCGATATCAGTGAAAGCCGGTCGATGATGCGCTTGGAGCGTATCTCCTGGATTATTCCTATCGCAATATTGCAGAAAATCACGCCCATGAAGAGCATATTACGGTACGCCCCGACCATGAATACCAGCACCGCGATAATGACGTTGATCAGATTGAACAGCGTAAATATATTGTCCGCGAAAATCCGTCCCACGCTTTTGGACTTCACCGAAGCGTCGCCGGCGTTCTCGCCGCGGGCTGTCTTTTCAGCCGCCTGCTCCGGAGTAAGCCCGGTATTTATATTCGTCATATTTACGCCCCCTTGTATCTTTGTATTATATAGTATATCCCCGCAGCCGGATTTTGTCAAGAAATCCCGGACGATGTTCCGGAAATATCACCCAATTTTCAGAAAAAAAGCGCCATGCGCTGATTAACAGTGCATGGCAAAGGTACGAAGAAAAAAGGCCAGATATGAAATTCAGGAGAAATCATACTCATGCGGCTTTCGCCGCGAGGTGCAGTCCGCAGGAAAGGAAATCACGGGCTGCGCCTTAACGCCGGGTCACATTACCCTATAAGATTTGCGCCGAGCGCCTTGCAGTCTGCGAGGGCTGCGTCGTCGGGGGCTTCATTCACGATAAGTCCCTCGTCATTAACGAGAACTGCGCCGTCTTTCTTGACGCGCTCAGCCCACTCACGCATCCATTCGCCGTCGCCCCATCCATAGGAACCGAACAGTGCCACCTTCTTGCCGGACAGCTTGCTTTCGATTCCCTCAAAGAACGGCTCGAACTCGCCTTCCTCAAGGTTCTCTGCGCCCATTGCGGGGCAGCCGAACGCCAGTGCGTCATAGTCCGCAACATCGCCGCTGAACGCGGATACGCTGACAGCTTCAGTGCCTGCGCCCTGTGCGACTGCGTTTGCCATCGCCTCTGTGTTGCCTGTGCCGCTCCAGTAAATAACTGCTGTTTTCATGTTTAGTATCCTCCTTATGATATCCTCAGGGCGGTGTAGATATCCTCACCCTGCTCCAGTTTCCTGCAAAGAAATTCTCTGCACTTGTCATACGCCGCGAACTTCTTCCGGGCGCTCTCGACGCTGCCGTAGACCTTCCAGCAGCCGCACAGCTTATAATTACAGCCGCCGTTGCTGACAAATCCGCGAACGTCCTCAACGGGATAATCCAGGAATACGCCGATCTCATGCGGGAATTCATCGCGCTCCGTACGCTGCGCCAGTCGCTCCAGGCAATGAGCCGGGGTCATTTCATCCGTATAGCCGTACTCCCGCAGAAGCTCCCTGGCTTCGCCGCCGGACAGGCGTTCCGCAAGCTTCTTCTCGTTATACACGAGTATCAGCGAACGGTCACGGCACGTGCATTCCTCACGCAGGACCTTTATTTTCAGTCCCCTCGCCGCCGCTTTCCGGTTGAACCTTCGGGCGTTGCCGCCGATATCGAACTCACTGCGCGACAGCGTGAGCAGACTTGCACACTTTATTCCGAGCAGTGATGGCGCGGTATGAAAGGCGAGCTTCTTTTCAAAGCGCCTGCATTCTTCCGTTGACATGTCTCTCTCCTATCTTCTGTATGTATACGGAGATTTATTCTGCCGCCATGCATTAGTCACAACTAACCGCAAGGCGAAATCAATGGCGGATATCTGTTCCGCCATCAGATTAGCGTTCACTAACCACAAATATGATATCACATACTCCGCGATTTGTCAAGGGGGCTGAGAAAATTATTTTCAGAGTCTGGCGACTGTATAAATATGGTTCCAGTATGGAATAAGTTCCGGAAACGGAAAACATAATTAAATTCCCGTGCGCAGGAATCAGCCTTTATTTAAGGCTATTTATTAAGTAATAAGCCCTTCAAAGAACTTAACTAAATTTTGTTTTTCCCTCTTGAAATTCGCCGCAGAGTATGCTATAATGTTAGTGATTGTTCAGGGAGAAGTCCGTCAAGGCGCTCGCTGATTAAATGAACAGAACAACAGGAGGAACAGATAATGTCAGATATTCAGAAGCTTTATGACCTGTGGCTCGCTAAGGCAGTCGCTGACCCCGACCTCAAGAAGGAGCTTGAGAGCGTTAAGGACGATGAGGATGGCAAGAACGACCGCTTCTACCGCGACCTTGAGTTCGGCACCGGCGGGCTCCGCGGCGTTATCGGCGCAGGCACCAACAGAATGAACGTATACACCGTAAAGAAGGCTACTCAGGGTCTCGCTGAGTATATCCTCGCAAGCGGCGAAAAGAAGTCCGTGGCTATCTCCTACGACAGCCGTATCAAGTCCGACTACTTCTCCAGAAGCACTGCTGAGGTGCTCGCTGCTAACGGTATCAAGGTCTATATCTATAAAGAGCTCATGCCCACTCCTATGCTGTCCTGGGCTGTAAGAGCGCTGGACTGCGGCGCCGGAGTTATGGTAACTGCAAGCCACAACCCCGCCAAGTACAACGGCTACAAGGTATACGGCAACGACGGCTGCCAGCTCACTCTTGAGGCTGCTGAGGCTGTTCTCTCCAAGATCAACAATATCGACATTTTTGAAGGCATCAAGTCCGTTGATTTCGACAAAGCTGTCGCTGACGGCATGATCAGCTACATCGGCGACGATGTCATCGACGCTTACATAGCTAAGGTAAAAGAGCAGGGGCTGCACACCGATCTTGTAGCTTCCAGCGGTCTGAAGGTAGTTTACACTCCTCTGAACGGCACCGGCAACAAGCCCGTACGCCGCATTCTCAAGGAGATCGGCGTTAAGGACGTCGTTGTAGTTCCTGAGCAGGAGAACCCCGACGGAAACTTCCCGACCTGCCCGTTCCCGAACCCTGAGATCAAGGAGGCTCTCGCCGTAGGTCTGAAGCTCTGCGACACCGAGAAGCCCGACCTGCTGCTCGCTACCGACCCTGACTGCGACCGCGTAGGTATCGCAGTTCCCGACGGCGACCACTATGAGCTGTTCACCGGAAACGAAGTAGGCGCACTGCTGCTCGAATACATCTGCAAGGAGCGCATAGCACTCGGCACCATGCCCAAGAACCCCGTTGCAGTAAAGACCATCGTTACCACCGACATCACAAAGGCTATCTGCAAGAAGTACGGCGTTGAGCTGCGCGAAGTCCTCACCGGATTCAAGTTCATCGGCGAACAGATTGGCTTCCTGGAAGCTAAGGGCGAGGAAAACCGCTACATCTTCGGATTTGAGGAGAGCTACGGCTACCTGGCTGGCGGCTACGTACGCGACAAGGACGCTGTAGTTGCTTCCATGCTCATCTGCGAGATGGCTGCATTCTACCGCACCAAGGGTATCTCCCTCATCGAGGCGAGAAAGAAGATGTACGACGAGTACGGCGTATACTTCAACAAGCTTGAGAACTTCACCTGCGAGGGTGCAAGCGGCATGGAGCGCATGAGCGAGATCATGACCGACCTCAGAACCAATGGTCCTAAGTCCATCGGCGGTCTGGCTGTCGAGGCTGTCGCTGACTACGAAGCTTCCAAGAAGACCTACACAGACGGCAAGTCCGAGGAGATCACCCTGCCGAAGTCCAATGTTATCACATTCTTCCTCCAGGACAACGCAAGCGTCGTTATCAGACCCTCCGGCACTGAGCCTAAGATCAAGGTTTACTACACCACCACCGGCGCTAAGAAAGAGGACGCTGTTGCACTCCAGCAGAAGCTTTCCGCTGATTTCACCAAAGTTCTCGGTTTCTGATTGGAAACAAGTTCCATGTGGAACGAAAAAATTTCAGAAAATTTCTGAAAACCTATTGCAATTTGAAGAAAGTTGTGATAGAATATATAATTGTAATGACTATGTCAAGGTCTGAACCGCTGATGGTAAGCAAACCAGGGTTTGACATATATGGATTGAGGTGAAATTCATGAAAGAAGGTATTCATCCCGTATACGAAGCTACTGTAATCAGATGCGCTTGCGGTAACGAGATCCCGACACGCTCTACCAAGAAGGACATCAGAGTAGAAATCTGC
>CAKSHT010000132.1 GCA_934457235.1 uncultured Oscillospiraceae bacterium | reverse complement strand
ACCCAGTGGTTCGGATAATCATGCGGGTACAGATAGTGCTGACCCTTTACCTCCGTGCCCTCGCCGTCGCAGTGGACATTCTGGAGCTGCCGCGGGAACTCATATGCAGCGCCATTGCTGATATCCTCAAGCGCTGCCGCGATAGCCTTGTACGCGCTGTTGGATTTCGGCGCGGTGGCAAGCAGTATCACCGCTTCCGCAAGTGGAATGCGCGCTTCCGGCAAACCAAGCTGCATCGCGCTGTCAACACACGCCTTGACAATCGGCACCGCCTGCGGGTACGCAAGTCCGATATCCTCGCTTGCAATAACAAGCAGTCTGCGGGAAAGGGAGATGATGTCCCCCGCTTCCATAAGCCGCGCCGCATAGTGAAGCGCCGCATTTTCGTCAGAGCCGCGTATCGACTTCTGGAGCGCTGAGAGCAGGTCGTAATGCTGGTCGCCGTCGCGGTCGTAACGCATATTGCTGCGCTGCGTAAGCTCCTGCGCGAGTTCAGGGGTTATCTTTCCGTCGACGCAGGTCAGCGCGCACAGCTCCACGGTGTTCAGCGATTTGCGCACGTCCCCGCCGCAGCCGCGGCTGATGTACTTCACCGCTTCATCGTCCAGCAGGTACTCAACGCCGGTCTCCTCGGTCATCAGTTTAAATCCCCGTCGGATAGCCTTTTCAAGCTCCGCGGGCTGGACTGGCTTGAATTCAAACACCGTACTGCGGGAAAGAATCGCGTTGTAGACATAGAAATACGGATTTTCCGTCGTGGAAGCGATAAGCGTTATGCTGCCGTCCTCAATGTATTCCAGCAGACTCTGCTGCTGCTTCTTGTTGAGGTACTGGATCTCGTCCAGGTACAAAAGTATTCCGTTAGAGCCAAGGAATGTATCGACTTCCGACACAACGCTCTTTATATCCCCGGTAGAAGCCGAAGTACCGTTGAGCTTGTGCAGACGCATATTCGCGGATTCCGCGATGATACGGGCGACGGTAGTCTTTCCCACACCGGACGGTCCGTAAAATATCATATTAGGAATTCGTCCGCTCTCGATTATTCTCGAAAGCGGACGGTTTTTTCCGATCAGATGTGACTGCCCCACCACGTCGTCTAACGTGGCGGGACGTATTCTGTCAGCTAAGGGCATATCACAGACCTCTGTGCTCTCTGAGCAGCGCCTTGATCTTCTCGTGCGGGTCAATAACGTTGCTGATGGAAGTGTCATGGTTGATGGAAGCAATGAAGTACGCGAGGTACTTGGAAACGTCAACTTCCTTGAACCACGGACGGGACAGCAGCTCCGGAGTACGATAGGTAAGGTTTGTACCGAATACGCCGTGTATAAGACCCTTTTCGTAAGCCTCGTCGAACTGCTTCAGACCCTTTGTGAATATCGGGTAGGTAGCATATGCGAACATTCTCTTAGCCTTGCGCGCCTTGAGCTCCTTTGCGATATCCAGCATGGACTCGCCGGAGGATATGATATCGTCGGCAACGAAAACGTCCTTGCCCTCAACGGAGGTTCCGAGGTACTCATGAGCCACGATAGGATTACGTCCGTCAACAATAACGGAATAATCACGGCGCTTGTAGAACATACCCATATCAACGCTCATAACGGAAGCGTAGAACATGTTTCTCTGGAGCGCGCCCTCGTCCGGGCTGACAACCATGAAATGATCCTTGTCGATGATGAGGTCGGGGAAATCCTTGAACATTGCCTTGAGCACCTGATAGGACGGCATAACGTTATCGAAGCCCATCAGCGGAACTGCATTGCATACTCTGGGGTCGTGCGCGTCTACAGTCACAACGTTCTGAACGCCCATTCTCTGCATCTCCTGGAGTGCAACCGCACAGTCCAGAGACTCGCGGTAGCTTCTTCTGTGCTGGCGTCCGCCGTAGAGAAGCGGCATGATAACGTTGATGCGGTGCGGCTTGCCGCTGGCAGCCTGGATAATTCTCATGAGATCCATGTAATGATCGTCAGGGGACATACTGTTCTCCTGGTCGAAGAGCTTGTACTTGCAGCTGTAGTTTCCTACGTCAACAAGGATAAACAGATCCTTGCCGCGGACTGTGCTCTTGATGAGTCCCTTTGCGTCGCCGGACTGGAAACGCGGGCACTGGCACTCGATCATATAATCATCGTGCTCCATGCCGTTTCTGTCTGCCCATCTTTCGAGATAGCTGTTGATCTTTGCGCCAAGCTCCTGCGTGCCGTTCATGCAGATAAGACCGAGAGGAGCTACGGAATTGAAGTTCTGATATAATACCTCAGTGTTCTTGACAGTTGTCATTATTTGATATTCCTTCATTATTTATAGTCTGTTCTAACCGGATACGCCCTAACAGCTCCCCCGCCCCGCGGCAGGGGAGCCGAATTGATTACTCGTACAGGGGGTACTTCGCGCAAAGCTCGTTGACCATGCCGCGTACCTTCTCCTTGTTGCCCTCGAAGTCCTTAGCGGTAAGGTAGATGCACTCGCCGATAACGCGCATGTCGTCTTCCTTCAAGCCTCTTGTGGTGACAGCAGGTGTGCCGATACGTACGCCGGAAGTCAGAGCGGGCTTCTGCGGGTCGTTCGGGATAGCGTTCTTGTTTACGGTGATGTAGCACTCGTCAAGGTTGTTCTGGAGATCCTTGCCGGTGATATTGAACGGACGCAGGTCAACCAGCATCAGATGGTTGTCTGTACCACCGGAAACAAGCTTGAAGCCCTTTTCAAGCAGGGTGTCAGCAAGTACCTTTGCGTTCTTTACGATCTGCTCGCCGTAAGCCTTGAACTCCGGCTTGAGCGCCTCGCCGAAGCAAACGGCCTTTGCAGCGATAACGTGCATAAGCGGACCGCCCTGGGTTCCGGGGAATATCGCGGAGTTGATCTTCTTTGCGATGTACTCGTTGTTGGTGAGGATAAGACCGCCTCTTGGACCTCTCAGGGTCTTGTGAGTTGTTGTGGTGACAACATCAGCATAAGGAACGGGGCTTTCGTGCTGTCCGGCAGCAACCAGACCTGCGATGTGAGCCATATCTACCATCAGATAAGCGCCTACTGCTCTTGCAATGGAGGACAGCTTCTTGAAGTCGATAGCTCTGGGGTAAGCAGACGCGCCGGCAACGATGAGCTTGGGCTTGTTCTTGTTAGCCAGCTTGTAAAGCTCCTCGTAGTCGATAAAGCCATCGTCGTTCGTGCCATAAGAAACGAAGTTGTAGATCTTACCGGAAATGTTTACGGGAGAACCGTGGGTAAGGTGTCCGCCGTGTGCAAGGCTCATGCCCATAACAGTGTCGCCGGGCTGGAGCAGCGCAACATAAACCGCTGTGTTAGCCTGTGCGCCGGAGTGAGCCTGGACATTTGCATACTGTGCGCCGAACAGCTTCTTGGCACGCTCTATCGCGATATTCTCGACGATATCAACGTCCTCGCAGCCGCCGTAGTAGCGCTTTCCGGGATAACCCTCGGCGTACTTGTTGGTGAGTACGCTGCCCATAGCCGCCATTACAGCCGGGGAAACGATGTTCTCGCTGGCGATAAGCTCCAGATTTCTCTTCTGGCGCTTCAGCTCCAGGTTCATTGCGTCAGCGACCTCGCTGTCATAATTGCTCAGAAAACCAATGGTGTCCACGATATCATTGTACATTTTCAAAAGCTCCTTTCTGAATAACCGTTAATTTAATTATAACCCAATTTTTAAGCAAATGCAACCGTTTTGCAGTAATTCAATGTATTCGACATGAAATTCTCCGGTTGTGGAAAGATTTTCGGCAAAAAGCCCAAAAGCCGTGTAAAAAACACGGCTTATGAATTATCTTAGATGTACTCTGCGATCTTGCTTCCCATTTCTGTGCAGGAAAGGAGCTTCATGCCATCGGACATGATGTCGCCTGTTCTGTAGCCGTCCCTGATAGCCTGGCGTACAGCGTTCTCGACCGCGTCAGCTTCCTCGTTCATGTCAAAGGAATAACGCAGCATCATTGCAGCAGAAAGGATAGTCGCGATCGGGTTCGCCTTGTTCTGACCCGCGATGTCGGGCGCGGAGCCGCCGGACGGCTCATACAGGCCGAACCTGGTTTCGTTCATGCTTGCGGAAGGCAGCATTCCGATGGAACCTGTGATCATGGAAGCCTCGTCTGACAGGATATCGCCGAACATGTTCTCAGTTACCATGACGTCGAACTGCGCGGGATCCTTAACGAGCTGCATTGCAGAGTTATCGACCAGCATGTGCTCAAGCTTTACCTCAGGGTAATCCTTTGCCACCTCCTCGACAACCTTTCTCCACAGTCTGGAGCTGTCGAGAACGTTCGCCTTGTCAACGCTGGTGACTTTCTTGCGGCGCTTCATTGCCACATCGAAAGCCTTGACCGCGATACGGCGTATCTCCTTTTCGTTGTAGCTCAGCGTATCAACGGCGGTCATAACGCCATCGACTTCGCTTGTGTGGCGCTCACCGAAGTAAAGTCCGCCGGTCAGCTCGCGCATGATGAGCATGTCAAAGCCCTTTTCGCTGATCTCAGTCTTGAGCGGGCATGCAGAAGCAAGCTCGCTGAACAGCAGACAGGGACGCAGGTTTGCAAAAAGTCCCAGTGACTTGCGTATCTTCAGCAGGCCGGCCTCCGGACGGAGGTTTGCAGGAAGCTTGTACCACGGAGATTTCGTGGTGTCGCCGCCGATGCTTCCCATCAGAACTGCGTCGGAAGCCTTGCAGCGTTCGATAGTTTCGTCAGTCAGCGGAACTCCGTTGGCGTCGATGGAGCAGCCGCCCATCAGCAGCTGTTCGTAATTGAACTTGTGACCGTACTCTGCAGCGACCTTGTCCAGCACCTTCATAGCCTCGGTGACTATTTCGGGACCGATGCCGTCGCCCTTGATAACTGCGATATTCTTTTCCATAGAATACCCCTTTCTAGTATATGTCGATTTTAAGGCGCGCCTCCCCGCTGCGGCGCTTACCGTCCGGCTTGAAGCCGAATGCGGTGAAGAAATCCATCGCAGCGCTGTTATCATCGCTCACCCACAGATAAGCCGCCCTGACATGCAGTGAACGCATGTTTCTCAGCGAGTGCGCCAGAAGCTTCTTGCCAAGCCCTTTCCGCCGGAAATCCGCGTCAATGCAGATAGAATCTATCTCGCAGCTGTCCGGGATCATTGAGCGCTTGCATATGCACACTCCCCTCACCGTTTTGTCGCAGGTCACTATAGCAGTAAGAAGATCCTGCTTCATGCAGTCCCGGTAATAGTACAGATCATACCGGGAAGTGAACTCACTGCTGCGCGCGATACCGGCAAGTATCTCCGGCGAAAGCTGCGAAGTCCGCAGAACGTTCTGAATGTTGATTATCACAGAACCGCCCCCTCAGCAGGATCAGCCCTTGAGCGAGTTGAGGAGTCCGCCCTTGTTGATTATCTCCTTGATGAACTCAGGGAAAGGCTGTGCCTGATATGTGTGACCCTTAGTAACGTTGGTGATAACGCCTGTATCGAAATCTATATCCACCTCGTTGCCTGCGTCGATATCCTTTGCAGCAGCGTCGCACTCCAGAATCGGCAAACCGATATTGATGGAGTTGCGGTAGAATATTCTCGCGAATGTGGATGCGATAACGCATGCGATACCGCTTTCCTTGATGGCGATGGGCGCGTGCTCGCGGGAGCTTCCGCAGCCGAAGTTGAGGTTAGCCACCATGATGTCGCCGGGCTTCACCCTGTTGACGAAATCCTTGTCGATATCCTCCATGCAGTGGGAAGCAAGTTCCTTGTGGTCTGCGGTGTTGAGGTAGCGTGCGGGGATTATTACGTCTGTATCTACATTATCGCCGTACTTGTGTACTATGCCGTGTGCATTCATTGTATAACCTCCTTATTCCTGTACGTCAGAGATATAGCCGGTCAGTGCGCTTGCGGCTGCGATAGCCGGGCTTGCGAGGTATACCTCAGAGGTAACGTCGCCCATTCTGCCGACGAAGTTTCTGTTTGTGGTGGAAACCGCTCTCTCACCCGGAGCAAGGATACCCATATGACC
>CAKSHT010000131.1 GCA_934457235.1 uncultured Oscillospiraceae bacterium | reverse complement strand
ACAAGCAGTACGCCGATTACATCGAAAGAGCGCTCTACAACGGATTCCTGGCTCAGCAGAACGCAGATACCGGAATGCCGACATACTTCCTCCCGCTGGCTGCCGGAAGCCACAAGAAGTGGGGCACAAAGACCCGCGATTTCTGGTGCTGCCACGGAACGATGGTACAGGCACAGACCCTCTATCCGGAGCTCATCTACTTCACCGAGGACAGCAGACTTATCGTGTCCCAGTACATTCCGTCCAGATTTGAAGGCGATGTTGACGGTCATGCAGTGACCTTCGAGCAGACCACCGGCATGAAGTACTACAACGACCAGGCGTTCTTTGATGAAAAGGACGACGGACAGATGTCCCGCTGGCTGCTGAAGTTCAGCGTAAAGTGCGCGGATAACGCAAAGTTCACGCTCTCTTTCAGAGTTCCCGAATGGACCGTAGGCACTCCAGAGGTCGAGCTGAACGGCGAAAAAATAACCGCCCACGTTGAGGACGGCTATATAAACATCTCCGCCGACTGGAGCGACAGCACCTTACAGATATTCTTCCCGTCCGAGCTTCGCATGGAGCGTCTGCCGGATATGCCGGAACTTGGCGCAGTCGTTGACGGTCCGATAGTACTCGCCGGACTCACACCAACCGACTGTGGAATCTATGGCGCTGACAAGCTTTCCGAACAGTTCATGCCGCAGCTTGAGCACACCTACGGTACGTTCCCCTGGAGACAGAACAGCTGGCGCACACGCAATCAGCCGCAGTCCGTTATGTTCCGCCCTCTGTACGAAATAAAGGACGAGGAATACACCGTGTACTTCACCGGCAGGGACGGCGAGTAATTACTTTACTCCAAGCGCCGCGCGGTACTGTTCCGGGGTCATTCCCTCGGATTTCCTGAACACCCGCATGAAATACTTATCATCACTGAAGCCGCAGGAATATGCGGCTTCTTTTATTGTCACGTTCCTGTCGGAAAGCAGCTTCTTTGCGACCTCCAGACGCGCACGGTTTACTGCGGCAGTAAGCGTAACTCCGGCGGCTCTGCTGTACAGCGCTGACAGGTACTCCGGATTATAGTGGAACTCCTCCGCGATCAGCTTCACATTCAGCGGACGGTGGCAGTTAAGGCGTATCCACTCGTTGACGTCCTCCACCAGCGGGAGCCTGGAACGTACGGTGCTTTCGCTGTCGCGGTACTCCTGCGTGATCTCCATTAACAGCAGCTGCAGGGCGCATTCCGTCATTTTCGGAGTGTAGACGTCACGGCGGGAATAATTCACAAGCTGCCGGAAAAGCAGGCTTATCCGCTGTGAATTCGCCCTGCCATGCTCCGGGAGTATCAGCTCGCCCTGCGGCGTATCCTCGCAGCATGTCAGTTCCTGCGATGTGCTGAAATGCCCCCAGAGATAGGAAAGCTCCACGTCGGACTGCCGCGTGCCGTAGTGCTCGGCACCCGGTCTTAACAGGATCCACTCCCCCGCCGCCGCTGAATATTCCCTGCCATCGGTGCAGATATCCATACTGCCCGACAGAATATATATCATCACCCAGCACTCCATAGTGCGGCGCTGATGGAGAAATCCACTGCGGCTGGTAAGGTCTCCGCCGTTGTAGAACCTCAGTCCGGGTATTGTTTCAGCACAGAAATACATATCTCAGCCCCCTTTTTATCTATTATAACTGTTTTGCCGGGGTTAGTCAATACAATATCCGGCAGTGCACATGTGAGAATTTTTGTACTTTTTGCCGATGGCTCTCCGGAGGTTCATTGTAATTTGCAGACAAAATACACCGGATAACGACGGTTTTTATTCGTCATTTTTCACAAACCGGCGCGCTATTATTACATTTTATGTAACAATAGGATAGAAAACACTAAATACTAATCAAACCGGGTCATTGGTTTTTGTGGGGTTTGCACGAAAAAAATAAAACTCCAAAAAACTTATTGACAAATCCGCTAAATCACGGTATAATATAGACAAATAAATGGTCAGAGTTAATTCAATCTCCGTTCATTTGTTTTGTTTAGTTGTCTCCTTTCTTTTGTTCTACACATAATGATCATTTCACTTTGCAGACATCTGCACCCGACCCGCAAGGGTCATTTTTTTTGCCCTTATTTTTATTGACAATCCGGTCAATAACTGGTATAATATTTATATTAGGATGGTATTTCAGCCGCCTGCGATACCGCAGGCAGTTTATCCGGCAATTCTGAAAGGAAGATCCATAATGAAAAAACGTATCGTCAGCATTGCCCTCGCAGCAGTGCTTTCCACCGGCATTTTCAGCGCCCCGGCGCAGGAATGCATTGGCAGCATATCCTACGCGGCGTCGGCCGCTTCAACGGTTGCAGCGCCCTCAGTTTCCCGGAAGGCAGGTACTTACACTACCTCCGGTTCCCTTTCCGTCAAGCTGACGACAAGCACCTCCGGCGCGAAAATATACTACAGCACCGGAAGCAGCTACAAGCTCTACACCAAGCCGCTGAAGCTCACCAAGAACACCACGCTCAAGTGCTACGCAGTAAAGAACGGCGTGAAGAGCACCGTAAAGACCTACAAATACAAGCTTTCCCCGAAAGTAACGTTTTCGCAGGCGGGCGGCACATATGACGAGGCTGTCAGCGTAAAGCTCAGCTCCAGCACCTCCGGAGCCAAGTTCTATTACACCACAGACGGAAGCAAGCCCACCACGTCCTCAAAGCAGTACAGCTCCGCGATAAAGATAAGCAAAACCGCTACGCTCCGCGTACTTGCGACAAAAAGCGGCTGGACGAACAAATACTACACCGCGAAATACACCATAAAATCCGCAAGCAGCGCAGGCTCCGGTCAGAGCATTCTTGACGACTATACCAGCAAATACGCCTACAGCACGCTCAGTTCCACCCAAAAACAGGTTTATGCAAGGCTCTTTGAAGCCGCCAGGAACCATGATGATTCTGCAGATCTCTACGGCATAGGCGCAGTGAAATCCGACATTGACAAAACCTACTGGGCGTTCGACTATGACAACCCGCAGTTCTTCTGGCTGGCAAACGGCTACAGATACACGACCATGGGCGGTCAGGTAATCAGCATGACTATGGTCTACTCGCGCACTAAATCCCAGGCAGACCAGATCGTGCCACAGTTCGAGCAGGCAGCCCAGGAGATCCTCGATGACGCTCTTGCCACAGACGACCTGTTCGAACGCGTGAAGATAATACACGACGCCATCGTTGACAGAACGGAATACACCACAAGCGGCTCCAGCTACATCTCAGAGGCAGATGGTCCGCTGGTTTACGGCAAGGCGCTGTGCGAGGGCTATTCAAAGGCGTTCATGTACCTCTGCCAGAGAGCCGGTATCCAGTGCATATGCATCGCGGGATACGGCAACAGCGAAGCGCACATGTGGAACATGCTCCAGCTCGACGGCGAGTGGTATCACATGGACGTTACCTGGGACGATAACAATACCTACGACTACTTCTGCATTCCCACAAAGAAAATAACTATCGACCACAAGGTCAGCAATCCTTTCCCGATCCCGGAAGCGACCGCAACTGATTACAGCTACACCTCCGCAATGGGCATCACCGAGTACACCACCGTCACCGACGCATACAACGCCCTCATCGCACAGGCGTCCGCAAACTGGAAGGACGGCGTATACGATACTACTATCCATATGTCAAACGGCATGATGAACTCATTTATCAGCAGGCTGAAGCAGCAGGCGTTCTTCAACGACCTTTCCGCAAACGGCTGTAATCCAGGAGGCTGGTCGGCAAGCTACACCGACAGATCGATTACAGTAACCCTTACCTAAAGCAGAACGCGTATCGCGCATTCCACAAGGGCACAGCCTGCGAGTACCCCGAACCATACCAGGAACCGCAGCGTGTATTCACCGGCGGCGGGAGCGTCTGAAATTATGGTGCTCCGCGGTGCAGAAAGCAGCCGCAGCAGCTGACCGGACATCATTTGCGAAGTACCCGCTCCGAGGGCGACGGCGATAACCGCCCCGGCGGCGGGAATAATCAGAAGTGCGGCGTTTGTTCCGGCGGCGAAAGCCCCGGCGAGCGCCGCACCTGTTCCAAGTCCGCAGACCAGCGGCGCGACCCATACGAAAAGCCAGCCCAGCGCGAAATATCCGCATATGTACTCCGCCAGCAGGAATGCGCCGCCCCATATCAGACGGTATATCAGCAGTCCCGCGAAATCCCCGGAGCGGCACAGCAGGCTCCCGGAAAGGTCGGCGTTGGCGGGCAGCGACATCGCGAAATACACTCCCGCAGCGGCTCCGGCTATCGCAGTGAGTATCTGTAGCACCGGAATGCTGTGGCGTCTGCGGCGGGCTTCGCGGCGTATCGCGGAATCTGCACGGGGAAGCTCGTCCGTGTCATCGTGTGAAGCGACCGACATTCCGGGCAGGGAGCCGGCTTGTCCGCCGGAATTCACGCTGACCGGAGAAGAGCGCTTCGGAAGCTGGCGCGCAGTATATACCTGGGGCTCTAACAATGCTGTATTTTCCATGATTATTCTCCAAACAAGGCAGGTTACGTTTTCACTGAAATAATATGCAGCGCGGACAGACTTTATACTTGTCCCGCGGACGGGGGTGGACATGAAGTCAACAGAAGATCAGGCGCTTGGCAGAGTCCTTGCGGTGAGCCGGGAAGCGTATACTGCGGTATCCCGGAACGAACCGGGAATAAATCAGATCGCACTGCTGGACGCTCTGTCCGCGGCGCTCTCACACTACCGGAACGAAAAAAAGCCCCTGGCGAAATGCCTGAGGGCGCTGAAATCAGAAATAAAACGTGCCGGGAAGCCGTTTTACGACCGCGTGAAGCCGCAGTTCTCGCTGCTTGTGCCGGTGCCGGAGTTCGACGCGAAAAGAGCCGCGCGTCATATCCCAGCCATGATATACGGCAACGACCGTATCTGCGCGAAACTTGTCGCCGGCGAGCATGACAAGGCGCAGTCCATGGCGGACGCAATGAAAAGCTATCCGGGGTTCCTCTACGGGGAATTCTCGGCGCTGACGCCGGAACAGTTCTACGACCTGGTTTTCGGCTATTATCCGAAGCTCTATGACGAACCGTTCATGGAGGAAATGAAAGACAGATTTTTATGAGGTGAAACTATGATCAAACACATCGTAATGTGGAAATTCAAAGAGGGCGAGCAGGAGAACATGCTCATTTTCCGGGACAGACTTCTGGCGCTGCGCGGTAAGATACCTGAGATACGCGCAATGGAAGTGGGAATCAATATGAATCCCTCCGACCGGAGCTTTGACGCCGTTCTCGTCAGCGAATTCGACAGCCTGGAGGATCTGAAGGCGTACTCCACGAATCCGCTGCACGTTGAAGTATCAAAGTTCTGCAAATCCATACGCACTGCTTCGCACAGCGTAGATTATGAGTTCTGAGCGGATAAGGGTACAGCATGGTTTTCCGCCGGTGTATGACAAGGATTCGCGGGTACTTGTGCTTGGCAGCATGCCTTCGCCGAGATCCCGGAAGCTTGGATTTTACTACATGCACCCGCAGAACCGTTTCTGGCGTATGCTCTCGCAGACGCTCGGCGAACCGCTCCCCGCGGACATACCCGGCAGACGCGAAATGTGTATCCGGCACGGCGTGGCGTTATGGGACGTACTGGCAGAGTGCACCATCTCCGGAGCCTCCGACAGCAGCATAGGCGACCCGCTGCCGAACGAGCTTGAACTGATATTCAAGGCGGCGGATATCCGGGCGGTATTCACCACCGGAAAGAAAGCGTATGCGCTGTACGAAAGGTTCTTCAAGGACTGTATGCCGGCGGCGTGCCTGCCGTCCACAAGCCCCGCAAACCGGACTATCTCGGAAGCGGCGATGCTGGAGGAGTATCGGAAGATCGCTGATTTTCTGGACTGAGATAATAAAAAATACTGCACATTAATATGCGCAGTATTTGAGACCGTCGAAAAAGTCACTAAAGTGACTTTTCCGCCGAAACAATCCGAGGACATTGGGCGTTGCCCAAGTCCAC
>CAKSHT010000130.1 GCA_934457235.1 uncultured Oscillospiraceae bacterium | reverse complement strand
CCATTATTCTCCTCATGTGGAGCTTTGCCCTTTCCACATCTCTTTCATGCGTCAAAAGGTGCGTGTATGCGTCAACGCTGATGTGAGTTATCCAATGGAGCATATATTCGTCAACGTGATATCCCGGCATTTTCTGAGCTGCCCTGTCAGCAGAAACCCGAAAGCCCCGCTCAGTCATATCTACCACCATATCGACCGCGTTTTCGTACTCTGAACCCTGCGCCTTTGTCAGCAGGAGTATAAACACGTCATAATACTGATACATATACTCGACAAGAGCGTCCATGCCACCATGGGTTTCGATGTGGTATTCCGCTGTCAGCACCGCCGGATCGTCGCTTGCCATTTCCTCGGCGTCATGCATATAATGCTCGTTCAGCAGCCGGCAAAGCTCTTTAAGCGGCGGATCGACAATGGCGGCAAAAAGGTCGTTTTTATTCCTGAAAAAGAAATACAGCGCTCCGGTCGTAACGCCTGCGTCGGCGCATATTTTTCGCAGCGAAGCTTTCATATATCCCTTTTCAGTGAATTCAGCCAGCGCACTTTTCAGCAGCTTTTCTCTAGTTTCAAGTTCGTCGCCCATTTTGTCACCTTCCTCACCGCCTCACATAACATCGTTATCTTAGCACAAATACGCGCTCTTGTCAATAGCCCTGCACTGATTTCAGCATATTATACAAAGGAACGGCATAACACTGTTATGTGCATTGTGTACTCCAACAAATAAAACTGCAGCTTATTTGAAAACGTCCAATATGTGACCTGCTGTTGTCAAGGGAAAAATTCCCGAAAAAGTGGTTGTAAAAGGTATAGAATAGTGCTATAATAAAAAAAGCGGATCTGCCATTCGCGCACTTCCTGAATTACCCGCAAACAAAGAGCGGCTGATGAAAAACAAAACAGCCTGCTCCATTCAGACATTTCCAGATTTTTCGGAGCATTCCGCAACTGAATGGAGCAGACATATATGACCTCCTGCTGATAGAATATATTAGGGTTCCTGGACGGAACCTACTTTAAAATCGCAGAGTTACACAAAACTAACCGGAGGTACATAATGAACAAGAAAAGGATACAGCCCAAGGATCTTATAACTGTCGGAATTTTCTCTGCAATAATGATGGTGGTATGCTTCGCGGCGTCAATGCTCGGATTTATTCCGATATTCATTCCGCTGCTGTCGGTAGTCGTTCCGCTTGTGGGAGGGATCCCATTCATGCTTTTCCTGACAAAGGCGCAGAAATTCGGCATGGTGACTATTATGGGACTCATCGTCGGAATTCTCACCGGACTGCTCGGCATGGGCGTGTGGGTGATCCTCACAATGCCGGTTTTCGGACTTGCCGCTGACATTATAATGCGTTCCGGAGAGTACAAAAGCGCAGTTAAGGGCGTTATGGGCTACGGCGTTTATTCCCTTGGCATGATCGGCAACTATATCCCGATAATCTTTGCCCGGAACAGCTACGGAGAAATGCTCATCGGCAGCGGATTCAGCCAGGAGTACGTTGATACCATGATGGGATATATGCCCGACTGGTCGCTTCTTCCGCTGTTTGCCGCAAGCTTCGTTTCCGGAGTTGTCGGCGCCCTCATCGGCAAGGCGCTGATGAGAAGGCACTTCGTCCGTGCGGGTATTGCATGATGACAAATACGCTTTCGGCAGTCCGCACAGGGAAGCGCTCGGTATTAGACCCGCGCACCAAGATACTGCTTGTGATTATGGTCATAGCAATAATGATGAGCGGCGGCGGGATCCTCATTGTGTCCCTGCGCTGGGCGCTGACCGCAGTTCCGTTTATTCTCCTGCTGTCGGAACGGAAATTCCGGACAGCGTTCATCTACGCCGGAGTTTATACGGCAGCTTACATCTCGCAGATACTGCTTATGCCGATAGCTTCCGGCGCAGTGAATTTCATGCTTGTTGCGCTGGGTATCGCAGCGCGCTTCATGCCGGGTATCGCGATGGCTTCCTATATGGTCGGAACAACGACTGTGAGCGAGTTCATGGCGGCGATGGAGCGTATGCACATTCCGCAGAAAATAACGATCCCCATGTCGGTAATGTTCCGATTTTTCCCCACAGTCGGCGAGGAATACGGCAGCATCGCCGACGCTATGCGAATGCGCGGAATACGCTTTGGCGGCGGAAAGCCGGCGAAAATGCTGGAATACCGCATGGTACCGCTTATGATATCCTGTGTGAAGATAGGCGACGAGCTTTCCGCAGCGGCGCTGACCCGCGGGCTGGGCGCCCCGGTGAAGCGCACTAATATCTGCAAGATAGGCTTTGGTGCATGGGATATCATCGCGCTCCTGCTGTGCGCGGCGGCGTTCGCAGCAATGATAATCAGCAAATTCATCTGACAGGAAGAAAACATGATTGAAATACAGAATGTGAATTTCAGATACAGCGGCGGACGTGACGGAGCAGGTCTGCACAACATTACGCTCACCGTTCCGGACGGCGGTGTTCTGCTGGTCTGCGGTGGCTCCGGCTGCGGAAAATCCACGCTGACGCGGCTTGTCAACGGGCTTATCCCGCATTTCTATGACGGGGAGATTTCCGGAAAAGTCACCGTGAACGGTCTGGATATCGCGGAGGCTCAGCTGTATGAAACCGCGAAACTGGTTGGTTCAGTGTTCCAGAATCCGCGTTCGCAGTTCTTCAATGTGGACACCACCAGCGAGCTTGCATTCTCCTGCGAAAACATGGGAATGCCGGAGAATGAAGTGCGCTCCCGCATGGAACTAACAGTTGATGAACTGCGGCTTCGTCCGCTGCTGGACAGGAGCATTTTCGAGCTTTCCGGCGGAGAGAAGCAGCGTATCGCCTGCGGTTCCGTGAGCACGCTTTCACCGGAGGTAGTGGTGCTGGACGAGCCGACCTCCAACCTTGATTTTCCGGGTATCAAGAGCCTGCGGAACATCATAAAGCTGTGGAAATCCCAGGGGCGCACTGTGATCATCGCGGAACATCGGCTGCACTTTCTGAAAGATATTGCGGACATGGTTATTTACATGGAGTCCGGGGAGATAAGGGAGCAGTTCAGCGGTTCGGAATTCTTCGCGAAGCCTGCCGTATTCTTTGAGGAGCACGGGCTGCGCGCTCCGGAGTTATCAGCGGTTTTTGACCGGGAGTTTCCGGAGCATAAGCCGTCGGGGACGTTTTCACTGAGGGATTTCAGCTACTCCTACAAAAACGGAGCCGCGGCGCTCGATATACCGAATGCAGATCTTCCGCTGGGCTCAGTTATCGCAATCATCGGCAGCAACGGCGCCGGGAAAACAACGTTCATGAGGTCTTTCTGCGGACTGCTCAAAAGGGACCGGGGAACGCTTGAAACAAGCGGAAAAACGCTCAGTTCCAGGAAGCGCATAAAGTTCTGCTACCTTGTCATGCAGGACGTGAATCATCAGCTGTTCACTGAACGTGTTCTTGACGAAATTCTGCTTTCAATGGATAACGAGAATATCCCGGCGGCTGAAGAGATACTCACCAGCCTTGATCTGACTGGCTTGAAGGAGCTTCACCCGATGTCGCTTTCCGGCGGGCAGAAGCAGCGCGTAGCAATAGCGTCGGCACTGGCTTCCGGCCGGGAGTTCATCGTGTTTGACGAACCTACGAGCGGGTTTGACGCCGGGCATATGCAGCAGGCGGCGGACTGCATACTCTCAATAAAAAATCAGGGCAGGAACGTGGTGATAGTCACGCATGACCCGGAGTTCATCGCGCGCTGCTGCGATTATGCGGTGCGGATAGAGCACGGCAGCATTTCGGAGCAGTATGCGCTTGACCGGAGCGGTCGTGAGAAGCTCCGTGAATTCTTTATCGGAGATGCGTAATGGTAAACGTAGACGGAGAGCTTGGCAGCAACATACGCAAGGTCTGCGAGGACGAAATATGCGCGGTCTATCAGCTCAAGGACGACACCGGCGAGGGACTTATGACGTTCTACCAGGTGTTTCCCGGTTGTATGCTGATTTATAATGATTTTCACATGGAGCATTGTAATTCCCGCTTTGTCCCGAATGCGGACATGTTCTGCATAGACCACTGCCGGGAGGTACGGCTGGAATGGCAGTCCGGCGACCGCTATTTTTATATAGAGGGCGGCGATATGCAGGCTAATTCCCGTCAGAAACACTGCGGTGAATTTTCGTTCCCGCTGAAGCACTACCATGGACTGACTGTCGGATTCGACATAAGCCAGGCGGAGCAGTCGCTTCCCCACGTCATGGAGGGATTTTCCGTAGATCTGCGGAAGCTCCGGGACAAGTTCTGCGCCAACGATAAGATTTTCGTAATGCGCGCCGGAAAACAGATCGAGCATATCTTTTCGGAGCTTTACGACCTCCCGGAAAAGGTTCGCCAGCCGTATTTCAAGATAAAGGTACTGGAGCTTCTGTTGTTCCTGGACGCTCTGGAGATACCGGCGGACTGCGGCGAGCGGCAGTATTTCTACAAGGCTCAGGTGGACAAGGCGCGGGATATCGTCACGCTGCTGACTTCAAATCTGGAACGCTGGTACACGCTTGAGGAGATTTCCGGGAAATTCGATTTTCCGCTGACCTCGCTGAAAAGTGTTTCCAGGGAATTTACAGCTGCTCCATCACCGCGTATATGAAGGAATTCCGCATGAACGCGGCGGCTGGAATGCTCAAACGCACTGACGAACCGATAATCTCGATAGCCTCCCGTGTGGGGTACGACAATCCGGGGAAGTTCGCAGCAGCATTCCGTTCCGTACTCGGAGTGACTCCGAGCGAGTACCGCAGGCTGAATGCCTGAATGGAGCATTACGGACGGCATGGAGCTGAAATAATGGTTTGATTACGCTATAATAAAGACGTTCCGAAATAAGGAACGTCTTTATTTTTTGGAGGTTTTCAATGAAAAATAAAGGTACATTCTCCGTGGTGCTCTCCTTTGTGAAGCAGTGCCGCGGAAAAAATGCTGGCTTCCGTGCTTCTTGACGATGAAACCAGGGAGATATGCAAGGAGATAGTTTCCTGCAATGCGCTCGACCGCGTATTCATTGCGACAGACTATTTTGACGCTTCGATAAACCGAATCTCCGCATGGGTGACAGGCGTGCGTAATGTGCAGGAAGCGCTCCTCAATGCGCTGCTCATGCCGCATGAAGCAATACGTGAAACGCAGGAATCCGGCGCGATATGACCGGACTTATGGTAAAGCAGGAAGAACCGAAAACCGCACCTTTCGGCGATGTCTGGTCAGGAATAATGCAGGATTTTATCCGTATGTGCAGCGACGGCTGGGAGCAGGGCTGGCATGAACGCAACGGCGGCAATCTGAGCAAATAAATCAAATGCAGACCCGGGAAATAAATCCTTTGCATAAAAAGAGCAAAAAAGTATAAGTAATTTGCAAATCCGTCCGTTGCGATATTGGATAATATATTGTAAAATTAAATCAGAAAGAAAAAAACTTTATGCACTATGCACAGGGGGATAATAATGAACAGTATAATTTCCGCGATACTTGCAGTTATCATGACTGTAATGATGTCCGGCTGCGACAGCTCGAACAATGGAATGCGCGACATTTCTACCATGGATGTCGTACGCGAAATGGGTTATGGGATAAACCTCGGGAACACGCTGGAATCCTGCGGTGACTGGATAAACGGATCTTCTCCGTCAAGCTACGAAAAAGCATGGGGAAGCCCGATAATAACCGCCGAGGATATCCAGGGCTATGCGGATGCCGGATTCGGCGTGCTGCGTATTCCGGTTGCGTGGTCGAATATGATGGCGGACGATGGTACATACACAATAAATCCCGATTATGCCGATAGGGTACAGGAAGTCGTTGATATGGCGCTAGGCACTGGAATGTACGTTATAGTCAACATTCACTACGACAACGGCTGGATCAGCAAGTTTCCGGAGAACGTTGACGAAAACATGAAACGCTACACCACTATGTGGAAGCAGATAGCCGAACTGTTCAGGGATCGTGGCGACAAGCTGGTGTTTGAATCCCAGAATGAGGCGCTCGGCTGGGAAAGTCTCTGGAACAGGTACAGCGGAACAAACGGCGCTGAAAAGCAGTCCTCCTACGACCTTGTGAACAGGGTAAATCAGG
>CAKSHT010000129.1 GCA_934457235.1 uncultured Oscillospiraceae bacterium | reverse complement strand
CCCCCTCTCGTTTCTGCCGCTATGCTTCATATCAGACTGATTCTGACGGGAATTACCTGCGGGACGAACGTTTCTTCCCTGCTGCCTGCCCTGCGATTTTCCTTGCTGGGAATTACGGCTCATTGCGCCCGGCGGTATCAGACATTCCTTACCAGTGCCGATAAGGTCGCGGCGGTGTGCCATAATGAGCGCCTTTTCCACGATGTCGTGGTTCTCCGGCTTGAAGTATTGCAGCAATGCACGCTGCATGCGCTTCTCATCGGGAGTTCTCGGTACGAACACCGGTTCCATTGTGTACGGGTCAAGCCCCGTCCAGAACATTGCCGTGGAAATAGTTCCCGGAGTCGGGTAGAAATCCTGCACCTGCTCGGGACGTATATTATGTTTCTTGAGGAACACCGCAAGCTCCACAGCTTCCTCCAGAGTGCAGCCGGGGTGGCTGGACATGAGGTACGGCACAAGATACTGCTCCTTGCCGCACTTTTTCGTCGCAGCATAGAAACGCTTCTCGAATTCTTCATATACTTCGATATGCGGCTTGCCCATCAGGTCAAGCACCTTATTGCTTGCATGCTCCGGCGCTACCTTCAGCTGACCGCTGACATGATACTGCACCAGCTCGTCCAGAAAGTCGTTATTCTTGTCCTGGAGCATGTAATCAAAACGAATACCGGAGCGTATGAATATCTTCTTCACCTTTTTGATGGAGCGCAGTCGGCGCAGCAGGTGGATATAGTCGCTGTGGTCAGCGATGAGGTTCTTACACGGAGTGGGTGCAAGGCATTTCTTGCCCTTGCACATGCCGTATTTTTCCTGTTTCTCACAGGACGGGTGACGGAAGTTCGCAGTAGGTCCGCCGACGTCGTGGATATATCCCTTGAAACGCGGATTTTCCGAAAGCTTCACTGCTTCCTCGTATACGCTGTCCTCGCTGCGGGTCTGCACCCGGCGTCCCTGGTGGAGCGCGATTGAGCAGAAGTTACAGAATCCGAAGCAGCCGCGGTTGTGAGTTATCGAGAACTCTACTTCCTGGATCGCAGGGACGCCGCCCTCCTTTTCATACATCGGGTGGTACATTCTCATATACGGAAGCTCGTAGGTGTAGTCGAATTCCGCCTGGGTCACGCTGCGCTGCGGCGGATTCTGAACAAGCATCTTGTCGCCGTGGCGCTGGACTATCGTCCTGCCGTACACCTCGTCCTGCTCGTCGTACTGTTTGCGGCAGGATTTCGCATAGGCTTTCTTGTTGTCGCGAACAATCTCGAAGCTGTCGCACTGGACTGCACCTATCGGAGTATTCTCCGGCTCGGTGAGGTAACATATTCCGCGCAGGTCATGCATGTCCTTGAGATGCAGACCCGCCTTGAAGTTATTCAGCATCTGGGTCAGCGTTACCTCTCCCATACCGTACATAAGGTAATCAGCGCCGGAGCTTACCAGTACCGACGGCATAACGCTGTCGCTCCAGTAGTCGTAATGCGCGAAACGGCGCAGCGAGGCTTCAAGACCGCCGATCGATATTTCAACGTCAGGGTACAGGCGCTTCAGGTTCTGACAGTAGACGGTAAGGGCACGGTCGGGACGTCTGCCGCCTCTGCCGCCCGGAGAATACGCGTCGTCGTTACGCTTCTTGAGCGCAACGGTGTAATTGGACACCATGCTGTCGATATTTCCGCCGGTCACCATGAAGCAGTACTTCGGTTTTCCAAGCTTCATGTAATCCGCGTCGCACATCGGCTGCGCGATTATTCCCACGCTGAATCCTGCGGCTTCGATCATTCGCGATATTATTGCGATGCCGAACGTTGGGTGGTCAATATATGCGTCGCCGGTGAAGCAGATGAAATCCAGCTGCTCGATCCCGCGCTCCTCCATATCCTGTCTGCTGACTGGTAAAAATGGCATTTCGTTGTTCCTCGCTTTTATCTTTGCTGAAGCTTCCTCTCAGCCCATTCCTGCTTGCTCATGAGCACCTGGCGGGGCTTGCTGCCCTCAAGTGGGCCTACAACGCCCATCTCCTCCATGATGTCCACAAGCCTTGCGGCTCTGCCGTAACCGAGCTTCAGACGGCGCTGCAATGACGATGTACTGCATGTGCCTGCTTCGACTACAAAATCTATAGCTTCCTCCAGACGCTCGTCACTGGTGTCGATATCGCCGCTGTCCGAGCCGGATTTACTCTCCTGCGCCGTGTTCACCATTTCGGTCTGGCGCTCTATCTCTTCAATTATGTTCTCGTCGTACTCTGCCTTGAATGTCTGCTTGATGAACTCCACAACATGCTCGACTTCCTTGTCGGAAACGAAGCAGCCCTGTACTCTGACGGGCTTCGGAAGTCCTACCGGCATATACAGCATATCACCGTTTCCAAGCAGCTTCTCAGCGCCGCCTGCGTCGAGAATTACGCGGCTGTCCATCTGGGAAGCCACCATCAGTGCGATACGGCTCGGAATATTCGCCTTGATAAGTCCCGTAACGACATTGACTGTTGGTCGCTGTGTTGCGATAACAAGGTGCATTCCGGCGGCACGCGCCATCTGCGCCAGTCGGACGATACTGTCCTCAACGTCCTTTGGTGACGCCATCATAAGGTCTGCCAGCTCGTCGATGAATATGACGATGTGGGACATTTTCGTAAGCCCGCTGTCCGGCTCCGCCGCAAGCTCATTGAATCCCGTGAAGTCACGGACATTGTTCTCGGAAAACATCTTGTACCTATTGAGCATTTCGTTTACCGCCCAGGCAAGCGCGCCCGCCGCCTTCTTCGGGTCGGTGACGACCGGAATGAGCAGATGCGGAATTCCGTTGTACATCATGAATTCCACCTTTTTGGGGTCTACCATTATCAGACGTACGTCATCGGGGGTGGATTTCATGAGGATACTCATGATGATGGAGTTTACGCACACTGACTTACCGGAACCGGTGGTTCCTGCGATGAGCAGGTGCGGCATTATCGCGATGTTACATGTGACCATAGCGCCGCTGATATCCTTGCCGAGTACGGTTTCAAGCTTCTTGCTGAAACTGCTGCGGAACTCCGGCGTGTCGATAAGCTCGCGGAAGAACACGGTATCACGCGCCTTGTTCGGCACTTCGATTCCAACCGCGGATTTGTTCGGGATAGGCGCTTCGATACGCACTCCGGCGGACGCCAGGTTGAGCGCGATATCGTCCACAAGTCCGGTGATCTTGGATATCTTAACGCCGGGCGCGGGCTGTAATTCATAGCGCGTAACGGACGGACCGCGGCTCACACCGACAAGCTTTGTCTGCACACCGAAGCTCTGGAGAGCCTCCACCAGCTTCTTGGAATTGCGCTCTATCTCGCTGTCTATATCCGCCTGTGTTATCTTCTTCTGGACGGGATTCAGCAGGTTCACCGGCGGGAGCGTATACACGTCGCTCAGCGTGATATTCTGCATGCTTCCGTCCGCCGCCTGCTTCTGTGCCGGGGCGCCGGTCTGTAACTGAGTGCTCTGTACTGGCTTCGGCTGCTCCGGAGCCGCAGGCTTTGTTTCCGCAGGTCGGGAAGTTTCCGGCTGGCGTGTTTCCATACCCGGACGCGGAACTTCTATTATCTCCGGATTCGCGGGGGCAGGTTCCTCCGGCTCGTCAAGCACATCGTCTATGTCAAACGGGAGTTCGCCCTCGTCCGACGAAGTTACGGAATTCTCCGGGAGATCTTCTATCTTGCTCACCTGCACCGGCTCCTCCTCGCGGAAACGGTGTATCGCGTCGATTATCGGCACCAGTTCCGCGTCTTCGTCCTCCAGGGGATCCTTTTCGTTACGCTCGGCTTCCTCTATGACAGCGCGGTTCTTTTCCATGATGTAGTTTTTCAGTTCGGACATGTAGTCCTGGCTGTCCTTGTTCTGCTCCTCGATAAGCTTTTCCTCCGGCTCCTGCTCAGAAGCTTCGGGTAACTCCGGCTCCGCGGGTTCTTCTGCGGGCTGAGATTCGGTGACTTCAGCTTCGGGCGTCTGCTCCGGCTCGGACACGCTGAAAACTGCCTTTTTCAGCTCCGCTACGGTACGCTTATCCTCCTGCTCGGCGTCAATTTCCGCCTGTATACGTTCAAGCTCCTCCTGATCCAGACGGAACTGCTCTGCGGCGATCTTGTTGTCCTCTCTGACACGCTCGCGGTGCTCCTTCGCCTTTTCGCCCGCCTTTTTCATCGGGTCGGAAACGCGGTGCACAAAGTCGTTTACCGAGATACCAGTGAACAGAAAAATGCACACAAGTATCAGGATTATCATGATTATAGTAGCGCCAAGTCTGCCAAGCAGAAGCAGAAGTCCGCCGATGAACAGCGCGAACACACCGCCGCCGCGGAATTCCTTGCCATAAGTGAACAGCTGCGCGATTACATCGAAGAAATCCTTGCCTGGGGTCTCTCCGACAAAGAATATCTGCACGCACGCGCAGAGCATAAGGATCCCGACGCAGGATTTTGCAACGATCCCGCCGAGCTTCTTAGGATCCTTAGCCGCAGAAACCTGAACTGCAATGAAAATCAGCAGCGGACCTACCAGGAATGCGGAGTAACCGAAAAGGCCGTGCATTATATCGAAGAAAACGCGCCAGCCCTCGCCCTCCCCCGCAGGAATGACCGCCGCCAGAGTAAGCAGTATCCCCACCGCAAACAGTATTACCGAGGTCAAGTGACGGCGGCGCATACTGCGCTTCAACGCTTCCTCGCGCTGACGTCTCAGCTCCTCGTCAAGATTTTTCCTGGAGCGCCCGGTGCTGCCGGCTTTGGTGCTGCCTGACTTCGCCGTGCTGCTTTTTGAAGCGGCGCTGCGTGATGTTGTATTAGTTTTTTTCTCTGTATTTCCAGCCATTACAGCATACTTCCTTTATATGTATTTCAGCCCACGAAGAGTGAAGCCAGTGTATTCCCCGAAATGTGCTCCCACAGTCCGGCAGCGACGCACGCTACGCCAAGTACTGCGGTGTAGATACCGAATATCTTGTACCTGTCCTTTTTCACCAGCCAGCTGACCAGCTTGATTGAAAGGATTCCGACCACTGCCGCGATCACAAATCCTATACCGAGATTGACCCAGTCGAGCTGCATATCCGAGTGGATAGCGTCGCCAAGTTCCAGGACGCTTCCGCCAAGTATCGCAGGGATTCCCAGGATAAACGCGAATGTGACTGCGGTCTGCTTTTCAAGTCCGCAGAGAAGTCCGCCGGCTGTCGTTGAACCGCTGCGGGACACTCCCGGAAACAGCGCGACTACCTGGAACAAACCGACTGTGATCCCGTCCTTGACGGTCATTTCCTCAGCAGTACGTGTACCGTGACCGAATTTATCCGAAAGGAACAGCAGCAGCGCCGTGAACATAAACGCTACGCCCTCGAAAACTATATCCCCGTCGCCCTGCCGCGAAGTGAAGAAATCCTGCACCAGATAGAACGGCACCAGAAGCACTGTCGCGATAATGACCATAAACATCATGCGGCGGTTTCCATTCATGTTCTTCCAGGAGAATTTTCCGGTGAAAATATCACGTATCGTAAGGAAAAACTCCTTTATCATGCCCCAGATCGTTCCCCAGAAAGCTATGAACACCGCCGCCAGTGTTCCCAGATGGAGCACCAGTGAAAGAACGAGCGCGGCTTCGCCGTCAACCCCGGTGATATGCTGAACTACCGATAGATGTCCGGAGCTTGAAACCGGCAGGAACTCCGTAAGTCCCTGGACTACCGCCTGAATTATTACTGTGATTATATCCATATTGTTCCCCTATGTACCCTCCCGCGGGAGGTGTTATCTGTCGCCATGCCAATCTACGGAATTAAGCGCGCGGCTGCCGGCTTCGCGAAGCTGTACGGCTGCGGTCTTTTTGGTTCTCGCGGATTTTTCCGGCTGCTTGGTCTTGGTTTTCTTTGTGGATTTCTCCGTAGATTTGCTTTTAGGCTCCGGCTTGTCGGGCTTCGGTTCTTTTTTCCCGTTCTTCTCAATGAGGGAGTACAGACACTTCAGCGCGTCAGAAAGACCTCCCAGGTGATCGATAAGTCCCTCGCTGACCGCTTCCCTGCCCTCAAGGACAGTACCGATATCCATGACAAGTTCGTCCTTTTCCATCATCAGCTCGTGGAAGCGCCCGGCGCTCATGCGGCTGTTTTCCGTCACGAACCTTGTGATACGCTCCTGCATGCGGCTGAACCAGGA
>CAKSHT010000128.1 GCA_934457235.1 uncultured Oscillospiraceae bacterium | reverse complement strand
TCGTCCTTAGCGAAAACTACCTTTGTATTTACAAGCTCAGCCAGTCTGTCAGCAGCAGCCTTCAGGGAGAACTTCTCCTCCGGACCGTTCTTCGGCTTGCCGAGGTGAGAGCAGAGGATTACCTTTGCGCCGTTCTCAACCAGCTTGTTGATGGTGGGAAGAGCTGCGGTGATTCTGTTGTCGTTGGTGATCTTGCCGTCCTTCATAGGAACGTTGAAATCAACGCGTACAAGCACCTTCTTGCCCTTGACATTCAGATCTTCTACATTCTTCTTGTTCAGTTTGCTCATTGTTATTATTTCCTTTCATAATGAAAATATTGAACATACTCCGGCGGTGCGCGGATTTTACCCGTACACGCCCTTCACATTTTATTTTACTATATTTCCATCAATTTTGCAAGTGTTTTTTTATATATTTTGAGATAAATTTGTGCAGGAAATACGCGGAGGCTTTATGTAATATAGATAACGGCGCACCTGCGTACGCCCGCAAATGCAATCGCAGAACCTGTTCAGCCAGTTCTCAGGAAACTTTGTCACAAGTACTCAAGTTCCCTGAGAACAAGTGATGAAGTCCCTTTGCGGCAAGTTATCAAGTTACTTTGTATAAGAACAAAAAGAAAAAACCAAAATTCAAAACCTCAGTCAGACCGGCGCTGACATGAGGAAAGTATTTCGGTTTTTGCAGTATGTGAGGATATATACTCATTCATTGGAGCGGAACAGCAGCCGTGTCACATCGTATACGGCGGAGAGCTTCCCGCGCTCCTGGAGCCAGGAAACATAGCTGCGCACCGTCTGACCAACAAGAAGGTACTGCATGAGATACAGCCGTATATTGTACTTTTCCAGCGCCATGGCTATCAACTCGTCGATGGTTTTCGGCTCGCGGCACATTTCGAGAATATCACGGGATACGTCCTGCACGGCGCTGACGTTTTCCCTTACCAGCGGACGGATATCCGTGCACGGCTGGTCGTGGGACGGCACGAACACTGCTCCGCTGACCTGCGCCAGGCGTTCAAGTGAGTCAAGGTGCGTCCCTATGTCGTAAATAAACGAGATACGGTGCTTGCTGAGCGCGGAAGCGCTTATAACGGCGTCCGCGGTGAACCAGACGTTATCCGGGGTGCGGTATGCCGCCTGAGCCATATCGTGTCCGTCCAGACGGAAGGCTTCAAGCCCCGCTGGCATATCAGACGGCGCAAGCTCGGCGCACTCGCAGGGCGGCGGCAGCAGGAATTTACTGCACATCTCCGGGGATGGGCGCCCGCCGTAGAGCGTGGTGGCTATAAGGAAGCTGTGCTTTACCGCCGCCGCGCTTATTCCGGGCGCGAAAACCTCGCAGCCGGTCTGCTCCCGGAGCCACGCTGCTCCGCTGGTGTGGTCGGTGTGGGAGTGCGTCAGAAACAGCCTGGTTATTCTCCAGCCACGGGAAACGGCGTTCTCAAGCGCTTCGCCTGCGGTCGTGCGGTCGCCGCAGTCGATGAGGCATACCTTGTTTTCGGAATAGTTCCAGAAGCCCACGTTTGTCGGGGAGGGCATGTACCATGTGTTTCCGGCAAGTCTGATAAGTTCTAACAATTGTTTACCTCGTTTTTTTACAGTCCCGCAGCGATGTCGCGAAGATTGTCTACGGATTCTTTCAGCCGGGGATATTCGTCGTAATTCCTGCGGTAAAGCTCCACCATGTAGGCGCCGTCGTAGCCGAGCGCGTTCATTTCCTGCATGAGCCGGCGGAAATCGAAGTTCCCATGACCTATCGGCAGGCAGTCGCGGTCTGGATCGGCGTCGCTGACGTGCAGGTGCACTATATCTTCTCCGAGTTCGCGGATAATATCAAAAACGTCCTCGTGGCTGCGGCGGCTCTGTTTGAGGTCGAGTACGAATTTCGCGCAGCTTCCGAGCTCACGCTTCATGTATTTCAGAAAATCCAGGCTGCCAGACATGCAGTAGCTGACGTTCTCCTGCGCGACGGTCACGCCGAATTCCTGCCCGGCCTGCGCCAGCAGACGGAACTGCTTTATATAGTGCTCCGGCGGACAGCAGCTGCTGAGTATCGCGCCGTGCAGCACGAATATCCTGGCGCCCAGGCGCCGCATAGTTCCGAAGAACTCCCGGTAGAGCGTCATCATTTCGTCGATTCGCCGGTCGTAGGCCGAAAAGAGGAACACCGATTCCATCGGCGACGAGAACGGATGGAAGCTGACGATGTTCATTCCATTGCTCTTCATGGTCTGTTCGATAAGCCCGGTGACTGGTTCGCGGGCTTCGCTGGTACTGTTTGCGAAAAACTCCGCCGTATCTACGCCGAGCACCGCAAGTTCGTTGAATGCGTCCTCGGCATGGAGCGGATAGAGCGACGCGGTGGATACTCCTGCCCTCATAATTCCTCCTGCTGAATTCCTGTGGATACTACTTCTGATTATACCACACATCATTATTTTTTGCAACCCGCCCGCGGGGATTGACTTTTCTGCCGCTTCTGGTGTATAATAATCCCGTGGGACCGCGCGTCCCGTTTGTCAATGTATGTTTCTGGGGGTAACTGTATGAACATAAACTGGAACAGAAAATATCTGACGATAGCGGTTTACGCGACCTGCGCCGTTATAGTCAGTGCCATAGCTGTGATGATAATATTCAATTTCGACACGGTGATGTCGAAGCTCTCGACGCTGGGAGCCATCGCGAATCCCATTATCATCGGAATTTTCTGCGCATACCTGCTGAATCCCCTCATGACGAAGCTGGAGACCGGACTGCTGAAGAAGCTCTCCTCCTCCGACGACAAGAAGAAGCGCGGCAAGGCGCGCGGCATTGCGCTGACGATAACCATGCTGATCGTAGTGCTTATACTGACGCTCATCATAATCATGGTGATACCTCAGCTGGTCGAGAACCTGGTTTCGATCTTCAGCAACATGGACAGCTACATCAACACCATCAAGGACTGGCTGAACGAAATATTCGAGGACTATCCCGGAATCATCGAGTTCCTGGGCAATCCGCTGGACGATTTCAACGCGTTCATCGGGCGAATCTGGAAGGAATATTCAAACGAGCTTGTCGGCATTGCAGGAAACGTCGCGGCTATGGTATGGGCGGTGCTTGATACGATGAAGAACGTCATCATCGGACTTACCATCTCGATCTATCTCCTGGCGCGCAAGGAAATGTTCATCGGTCAGACCAAGAAGCTGATTTTCGCGTTCCTCAAGGTCGAGCGGGCGCAGAGATTCCTCGGCGTATGCCGCGAAGCAAGCAAGAAGTTCCTCGGCTCCATCATCGGAAAGATAATCGAGGCGTTTGTTGTGGCTCTGCTGTGCTTCATCGGCACGACATTCATGGGGCTGCCTTACGCGCTGCTTATCTCGGCGATAATGTTCGTGTTCAATCTTATACCATATATCGGGCCGTTTATCGGTGCTATCCCGTGCGCGCTGCTGCTCCTGCTGACTGACCAGCCGATACAGGCGCTGTGGTTCGCGATATTCATTCTGATACTTCAGACGGTTGACGGAAATATCCTGGCTCCGTGGATCCTGGGGGACTCCACCGGACTTCCGGCGGTGTGGATACTCATTGCGATTCTGGTCGGCGGCGGGCTTTTCGGAATGATAGGAATGTTCCTCGGCGTGCCGGTCTGCGCAGTAATTTACATGCTCTTCAAGGATTTCATCGAGAACCGTCTGAAGAAGCGCAATCTCCCGCGGAGCACCTCGGAATACGCGAAGGACGTAAGCTATATCACGCCGGAATACGTCTGCGACGAGCCGGATCTCCCCACGCAGACGGAGCCGGAGAAAAAGCACGGTTTTGCCGATGTCGTGAAGCGGTGCAGCGAGGAGTACAAGGAAAAATTCCATATCAAGACAAAGAAGAAATAAGAGAAAACGGGAGGGCACTACCCTCCCGTCAGCTTGTCGAAAAAATCCAAAATTGCCCGCGAAGCGGGCTTTTCTAATCCGTTTTTTGCCACGGGTTTCCCGGGGCAAAAAACACTTCTATCCCAGCAAGTGTGCGGGTTGGCGGCAAAGCCGCCAAGACGTGCGCGTAGCTGGGATGTTTCGGCGGAAAAGTCCCAAAGGGACTTTTTCGACGGTCTCACGGGAGGGCGCGACCCTCCCGTATTATTATGCGCCTATTGACTTTTAAAGGAAAATGTGGTATCATAAAGCTGGTTCGGTTAGCGCAGACAAATCGCGCCGCATTACAAAAATGTAATACCGATGTAAGCCGTTTCGATTGCGGCTGATCTGACTTTCTGGTAGAATTATATCAGACAGGAACGGCGGACATTTCACAAACCACACTTCTCCCGAAGCCCACAGCGTCCGCCGGGTCTGTCAGAAAGGAAGGACAGATATGCCGATATTAGAGATAAACGGTCTTAAAAAGACCTACACCACCCGCCTTGGCGGAAACCGCACCGAGGCTCTCAAAAACGTCAGCTTCACGGCGGAGCAGGGCGAATACATCGCGATAATGGGCGAGAGCGGATCCGGAAAGACCACGCTGCTGAATATCCTGGCGGCGCTCGACAAGCCCACGGGCGGCAGCGTTATCCTGGACGGAATGGATCTCGCGAAGATAAAGGACAGCCGTCTGGCGGATTTCCGCAGGGATAACCTGGGATTCGTATTCCAGGAGTTCAACCTTCTCGACACGTTCACGGTGCGGGACAATATCCTGCTGCCGCTGGTGCTACGCGGGGAAAAGTACCAGCAGATGGAGCCGAAGCTTCAGAAAACCGCGCAGCTGCTTGGTATCACGGCGCTCCTCGACAAGTACCCGTATGAGATATCCGGCGGACAGAAGCAGCGCACAGCCGCCGCGCGGGCGATGATCACCTCCCCGAAGCTCCTGCTTGCCGACGAGCCTACCGGCGCGCTGGACAGCCGCAGTTCCGACGAGCTGCTGAGTCTTTTCGGCGAGATAAACCGCAGCGGACAGACTATTCTGATGGTGACGCACTCCGCAAAGGCGGCGAGCCGGGCACAGAGAGTCATGTTCATCAAGGACGGCACGGTGTTCCACCAGATATACCGCGGCGGGGCAGGCGATGATGAGTTCTACCGCCGCATAACCGACGCGCTGACCATGCTTTCTTCCCGGACAGAGCCGCAGAGCCTGCGCATACGGAGGGACGGTGGTCTTGCATGAAGCTTTACGCAAGGCTGGCGGCGGGCGGTATCCGCAGGAACGGGAAGTTCTATGCGCCGTATATCATGACCTGCTCGCTGATGGCGATGATGTTCTATATCGTGAACTTCCTGCATGAAAATCCTATGCTGAAGATCATGTCAGGCGGAGATTCGATGATGGCGCTGCTCAGCATCGGTATAGTCATAATGGGTCTGTTCGCGGCGCTCTTCCTGTTTTATACGAATTCATTCCTTATCCGGAGGCGCAAGCGTGAGTTCGGATTATACAATATCCTTGGCATGGGCAAGCGTAATATCGCGGCGGTCATGACCTGGGAAACGCTGTTCGTTTATCTGCTGTCAATGGTGCTGGGCATAGGCGCGGGTATCCTGTTTTCAAAGCTTGCGGAGCTTCTGGCGCTGAGGATAATCCGCGGGGAGGCGCAGTATCAGTTCTCGGTCAGCGTGAATTCCATCGTTGTTACGCTCATCATGTTCGCGGCGATATTCCTGCTGATCTATCTGAACGTGCTGCGGCAGGTTTTCTTTTCAAAGCCCATCGAGCTGCTGCACTCCGAGAATTCCGGCGAAAAGCCGCCGCGTGCCAACTGGTTCCTGGCGGTGCTGGGAGCGCTGACGCTGGGCGTTGCGTATTACATGGCGGTGACGATAAAGGAACCCATGACGGCGCTTTTCGCATTCATGCTGGCGGTCATGCTGGTCATCGCGGCGACGTATATGCTGTTCATCGCAGGCTCCGTGGTGATATGCAAGGCGCTCCAGAAGAACCGCAGGTATTACTACCGCACGAACCACTTCGTTTCCGTGTCCCAGATGGCTTACCGCATGAAGAAGAACGGTGCGGGACTGGCTTCGATATGCATTCTCAGCACGATGGTTCTAGTCACTCTGTCCTCTACGATATGCCTTTACATCGGCGAGGAGAACATGCTGACAGAGCGCTATCCGCGTGAAATAGTCATGTCGCTCCCGGAGCCTGCCGACGGCGAGCCGCAGGAGCTGCGCGGCGCAGTCGCGGAGATACTGGATAAGCATGGCGTTTCCG
>CAKSHT010000127.1 GCA_934457235.1 uncultured Oscillospiraceae bacterium | reverse complement strand
GAGTTGCTGAAACCGTTCACTGTCCTGGAAAAAAACAGATTTCTCGCGCTCTCGTCGTATTTTCTGAGATACTCCTCGCTGGAATTGTTCTCCCTGGCGATGTCCGCAAGGATATTGCTGTCCAGCAGCGGAAGTCCGAAATGCTTTGCAAGGTTTGCAGCCACGATATGACCGCCGCTGCCGAATTCACGTCCTACGGAAATTATTATCTGCTTATCCATAGAATTGACCTCCTTTTTTCAGGGGTTCGCCCTGCTTTCTGTTTTTATTGTAGCACACCCGCGCTGATTTTGCAATAGAATTCAGTGATTTTCTACAAAATCACACTAAATTATCAGTGCGGGTTGTTGATTATCACAACACATTATCGAAGCGAAGCGCAGTCCGCTCCGATAACTGTATCCTGTGAAATGCTCAGGCGGTCAGTCCAAGCTCTGCGCCGTATCTTACAAAGATCATGAGGGTGCAGATGATAAGTACCAGAACGGTAGCGGGAACGCACGCCTTGAGGTACTTGCCCCAGCCGATGGGATGACCGTGCTTTGCAGCAACGGAAGTGCCGACAACGTTTGCGGAAGCTCCGATAGGCGTAGCGCTGCCGCCGATATCAGTACCGAGGGAGAGGGACCATGCGAGCACGGAAAGGTAATCCGGACCAAGTCCGCTGACCTGCGCAAGACGCTGAATGATCGGAACCATCGTAGCCGCAAACGGGATATTGTCCACGACCGAGCTGGCGATAGCAGACAGCCAGATAATGATGATAACAACAAGGATAACATTGCCGCCGCTTATCATCTCGATGAAGTTCGCAACGATCTCCAGAATTCCGGTCTGCTCCAGGCCGCCTACAACGATGAACAGTCCGACAAAGAACAGCAGCGTCTTGTAATCGACCTTCTTCAGCAGCTCCAGTGCGCTCTTTCCGGAAGTTGCCAGCGTAGCGATGGCGATAACGCCGCCGATGAAAGCTACAGTAAGCCCGGTCTGCGCGTGAGTTACCAGCATAACGACCGCGATAAGGAAGATAACGATGCTGATGATGAAGCTCTTCTTATCGGTTATGGCTTCCTTGGGGTCAGGCATTGCGGATACGTCGATGTTGTTCTTGCTTGCTTCCCTGAGGTCCTTGCGGAATATGATGAAGAAGTAGAACACGATGAACACCAGCGAAATGCCGGCGATAACGCCTGTGTTTGTGAGGAAGTCCGCGAAGGAATATCCCAGCGAAGTGCCGACGATTATGTTTGGCGGGTCGCCGCACATGGTAGCAGAACCGCCCAGGTTAGCGCAGAACACTTCCGAAAGTATCATGGGTACCGGGTCGAACTTCAGCAGCTGAGCCAGCTCAACGGTCACGGCTGCAAGGAACAGTATAACCGTGATACTGTCGATGAACATTGAGAGCACTGCGGACATCAGCATGAATGTCACGAACAGCGGTACTACCCTGTACTTTACCGCCTTTGCGAGTGTCATGCACAGCCATCTGAAGAAGCCTGCCTTTGCCATGCCCTCTACCATTATCATCATGCCTGCGATGAAGATTATGGTCGCCCAGTTGATGCCGGCGGAGCTTTCCTCTGCCGAACCGGCCGTGTACCAGAAGCCCGGCGTAATGATGTTCGCCACATTCAGTGTTGACCATATCGCGTCAAAGCTCTTCATGCAGATACCGAAAACCAGCACGAGAGTTGCAAGTCCGCAGCAGAGCGTTACGATATGCCGCTCGATCTTGTCCATGATTATCAGCACGAACATCACGACGAATATCAGCACAGCCACGATCTTCGCAAGAAGTCCGGTGTCGTCGCCGCTCAGTCCGGTGAATATGCCGAACACCAGCAGCACTGTGCCGACCGCGCTCATACCCATTGCCGCTGTTCGCGACAGCCTGTCCCTCGCCGACATGATGAACATGACGATGAAAACGACGGCGGCAAGCGTTGTTGCTATTACCATTAAGTTACCTCCGTTCATGAAGCGCTGTATGATATGTATGCGCTTCTGATTTCTCCTCACATAGAAAAACTCCCCTGGGCCGCTTCATCGCGGACTCGTTCCGGGAGAGATAATTTTATGCGCATGCATATTCTATCACAATGCAACACAAATGTCAATAGCGTGCAGGTATATTTGTTATTTTTTTGACATAATCCCGTATAATGACCCATCTTCTGACCGCTCTTTTTGGTGAAAGCGCCCAAAGCCCTATAATTAAGGCAACACCGCACAATTAACGGCTAAAGCCTTTGCTAAGCGACGCCTTCGGCTTACGCAACGCTTGCTTGCATCTTTTCCGTCAGATTGCACAAATTTCGCTTGACGGGCGTCAGCCCGCCTGCGCTCAATTTGTACTATCTGACAAAAAATCGAGTTTTGCCAATAAGCGAAGCGTAATATTGGCAAAACTGACTGCGCAATCGCACGACAATAATTATGCGGTATTGCCTTAAATATGTATATAAAAACTGGCACGGTATTCCACCATGCCAGTTCTGCAAATCATGCTTCGTTCATTGTTTTGATCACGGAACGCATAACGTCGAGCGGCTTCTCGTTCTTGTCGAGGGTCACGCGGATATGTCCGCGGTCCGCGGCTTCAAGCAGCATACGCTTGCCGCACAGCCTGGACACCGCCGCTATTTTCTTCATATCGAACTTCCCGATATAGAACAGCAGATCGTTGTTAATCTGGGTTATCTCAACGATATCGGAGGCGCTCGCCATATTACGCAGTCTTGCGACCTCGATAAGTCCCATTACGGATTTCGGCGGGTCGCCGTACCGGTCTATAAGCTCGTCGGTGACGTCTATGCTGTCCTCCTCCGTCTGGATACGCGCTATCTTGCGGTAGCAATCCACGCGCTGCGCCTGGTTCGAAATATAATCCTCCGGAATGAACGCGTCTATCCTGATATCCACCAGGCACTCCTCCTTATGGACATCGGTTTCGCCGCGCTCCTCACGGACGGCTTCATCAAGCAGCTGCAAGTACATATCGTATCCGACATTGGCAAGGTGTCCGGACTGGTTGGCGCCGAGAATGCTTCCGGCTCCCCTTATCTCCAGATCGCGCATTGCTATTCTGAATCCGCTGCCGAACTGCGTGAACTCGCGTATCGCGTCGAGCCGCTTCTGGGATATCTCGGAAAGCACCTTTCCGCGCTGGAACGTAAAATATGCGTACGCGCGCTTGTTGGTCCTTCCGACGCGCCCGCGCAGCTGATGGAGCTGCGCAAGTCCCATGTAATCGGAATTCTCGATTATCAGCGTGTTTACGTTCGGTACGTCAACGCCGGTTTCAATGATGGTCGTGCAGACGAGGACGTCAAGGCTTCCGTCAAGGAGCTGACGCCATATCTCAAGCATCTGCTCCTCGGTCATCTTTCCGTGCGCGACGCCTATCCTCGCCTCCGGAAGAAGCGAACGTATCTTCTCGGCGCAGCTGTAGATGGAATCTATGCGGTTATGGATATAGTACACCTGACCGCTGCGGCGAAGCTCCTTCTCGATAGCCTGCATTATCACGCCCCAGTCATGTTCCATGACATAGGTCGTTATCGGCTGTCTGTCCTGGGGCGGCTCGTCAATTACGCTCATATCGCGGATACCGCTCATCGCCATGTTAAGCGTTCTCGGAATAGGCGTTGCGGACAGCGTGAGTATATCCACGCCGTTGAACATCTCCTTGAACTTCTCCTTATGGGCAACGCCGAAGCGCTGCTCCTCGTCGATTATTACAAGTCCCAGGTCCTTGAATTTTATATCCTCCTGTATTATGCGGTGCGTGCCGATGAGGATATCAATGCTTCCGTTTTTCAGTCTGCGGAGTATCTCGCGCTGCTCTGCCGGGGTCTTATGCCTTGAAAGCAGTGCGATGTTCACCGGAAAGCCCTCCATACGGTTGCAGAACGTCTGGAAATGCTGCCATGCAAGAACGGTAGTCGGCACGAGTACCGCGCACTGCTTGCCCGCCTCGGCGCATTTGAACGCTGCGCGCAGCGCGACTTCGGTCTTTCCGAAGCCAACGTCGCCGCAGAGCAGACGCTCCATCGGCACTGGCTTCATCATATCCGACTTGATCTCGTCGATACACCTCAGCTGAGAATTTGTTTCGATGTAGTTGAAGTGCGCTTCGAAATCCTCCTGGAGCGAGTCGTCCGGCGGGAACTCATAGCCCCTGCTCTTCATGCGGCGGGAGTAAAGCTCGATAAGCTCGCTCGCCATCTCCTTTGCCGCCGCCTTTGCCTTGGCCTTGGATTTCTGCCACTGGTCGGAGTTCAGCTTATTCAGCTTGACGGTATTTACATCGCCGGAGCCGATGTATCTCGACACCAGGTCAAGCTGCGTTACCGGGATATGCAGTACGTCCGCGCCGGCATAGCGTATCTTGATGTAATCCTTTGCCACGCCGTCGGTTTCTATCTTGTGAACTCCGTCGAATATTCCGATCCCGTGGGAATAATGTACAACGAGGTCGCCGATGGAGATATCCGCAAGCGAGCGTATTTCCTCGCCGGGCTTTTTCTTTACCGTGCGCTTTCGGCTCGCGTGGACTGCGGTATGCGTGAACACCGCAAGCTTTATGCTGCCGTATTCGATTCCGGCGCCGAGCGTTCCGGGGATCACGATCACCCTGCCCTTTAACGGCTTTTCGGGGTTGGAATCCAGATCCGCCTTGAACCCCTCGTCCCGGATGTCGCTGGCAAGGGTATTGGCTCCCTTTTCCGTTCCCGAAAAGACAACGCAGGAAAATCCCATGTCAAGGTAATTCTGCAATTCGGTCCGGAGCACGGCCATTTCGCCGCTCCAGGGAGATGTCTGGATAGCTCCCTGCACGTCAAGCAGGAGTCCGAGCTGCATATCACGTCCGCGGATAAACGTATCAAAATACGCAAGCGTACGCTCGTCCAGCGTGGAATTCAACTCCCCGCGGGTCAGCATGAAGCGGTCCAGGCCGCGGCAGAGGTGCTTTTCCTCCGTCTGAATGCGCAGGTCCTCCGCGTGCTGCATTGCTGCGGCGCGGTAATTTTCCCGGACCGACGTGTTCTCGCAGACAAAAACGCCGTTCGCGTAGTCAAATACAGTCGCTTCCTTGTCATAGCACAGCGGGAAGAAACGGTCGGTGGCGCTGAGCTTTATTCCGCCGCGGAGTTTCTGGCAATCCAGGGCGAGATTTTCGCGCATTTCCGGGGCGTTCTTTCCGCGGAGCTTCTTGGAAAGCGCGTCAATACGCTCGCAAAGCTCCTCGTTTGAGGTGAACAGCATCTCAGCCGCCGGGGATATGCGTATTGATTCCACCGGTTCGGTACGGCGCTGGGTCTCGGTGTCAAAGTATGTCAGACTGTCGATGGTGTCCCCCCACAGCTCCAGACGGCAGGGAGCCGCGCTGCTCGGCGGGAATATGTCTACGATTCCTCCGCGCACTGAGAACTGTCCCGGTCCCTCGATAAGGTCGCAGCGGTAATAACCCGCCGCAATGAGCCGGGAAGTAAGCTCGTCAAGGGAAATGTCCATGTCATGCCTGAGCGTGAGCGTACGCTCTTTCAGGATCTCCGGCGGTATCGTCAGCTGCGCCGCAGCCTCCGGCGAGCATATCACGGTGCTGCACTCGCCGTTGAGCATGGCGGAGAGCGCGTAGATACGCTTGTGCTCGTACTCCCTGGAAACCGCTTCGTAATCTCCGAGAAGGAGCTCCTTCGCCGGGTAAAGCAGCGCAGTTCCCGCGCCGTACATCATGTTGATATCCGTGCACAGGCGCTGAGCCTCCGCTTCATTCTCGGCTATCGTGAGTACCGGGCGCAGCGCTTCCTTACGCAGCAGCGCCCCGATAAAATGAGCCTTGTGTATATGCGAAACACCTGTCACAAGGGCAGGCAGCTTCTGTTTCTCGTCGAGGTATCTGCTCAGCTTACTGAACTCCGGGATAAGCTCCGCAGCGCTATAAAAGAGATTCATCGTCGTTTCCTCAGGAATTGAATTTGTTCATCGCTTCGTTGATCTTTCCGTCAACGATAAGCTCCACGGCGCTGACCGCATTATCCATACCGGCTTCCAGCACCTCCGCCTGCTCCTTCTTGAAATGGCCGAGCACCCAGTCAGCCAGGGAATAATCCGGGTGAGGCTTTGCGCCGACGCCCATCTTTATCCGCGGGAACATGTCCGAGCCGGAAAGATATATAATGCTCTTGATACCGTTGTGTCCGCCGTCGCTTCCCTTTCTGCGGATACGGAGCTTCCC
>CAKSHT010000126.1 GCA_934457235.1 uncultured Oscillospiraceae bacterium | reverse complement strand
GAAACGTTCAGCAGCTCGTCAACGCTGGAGAAATCCCCGTGCTTTGCACGATATTCCACGATAGCAGCGGCTTTTACATCGCCTATCCCGTTAAGCTCCGTGAACTGTTCGGCGGTGGCTGTATTTATGTTTATAAGCTGTGAGTTACCTGCCTGCGCACTGGCGTCTGTAGCACTCTGCGTAGCCGAAGCCGAAGCGCTTCCGACTGTAATGTACGCACGGATATTGTCAAGCGTTTTCTCGCCGATACCGGAAACGTTCAGCAGCTCGTCAACGCTGGAGAAATCCCCGTGCTTTGCACGATATTCCACGATAGCAGCGGCTTTTACGTCGCCTATCCCGTTAAGCTCCGTGAACTGTTCAGCGGTGGCTGTATTGATGTTTATAAGCCCTAAATTGTCCTTTGGTTTGTCTGATGTTGAAGTGCCTGCGTCGGAAGCCGCTGAAATCTCCTGCAGGGAAGCTTCCGCAGTATGAAGAACCGCGCCGTAAGTCCCTGTAGTCGCTGGAGTAATATCGCCGATGGTTATTTCATCGCGGAGCCCTTCAAAGATTTTCTCGCCGATTCCGGATACGTTCATCAGCCCCTCAATGGACGTGAAATCTCCGTTCAGTTCGCGGTATTCCACAATTGCGGCGGCTCTCTTTTCACCTATCCCGCTGAGCGAAGTCAGCTGACTTGCAGTGGCTGTATTGATGTTGATAAGCCCGGAATTCACATTGCTCCCGGAGCAGCTTTCAGACCGGGACGTGGTGACTGTATTCCCTGCGGACGACTGCGCTGAGCTTACGTCTGAAATGGATATCGTTGTAACTGAGCCGTTGGTCGCAAATCGGCATATCACAGTAATGGCAATCGCCGCGACAAGCCCCAGACGAATGATGTTGAATGCGATATCCGAAGCGGTGTAGTGCTTTTTCATTGCGGTTCCTTTCCGCTCCTGTCAGTTTCCGGGAATACGCCGTATTTTGTTCTCAGCCGTTCCAGCCGGCGTCCGAGCGGCTTGTTCAGCACCAACAGGAACACGATATTTGAAGCGCAGTAGATCACAGTAACGGGCGCTGCGGAAATGATAGCGGCTATCCACAGCCCGCCGGAGAAGTTCCCGTTCATCGAAAGCACAGTCCACACGTCCATTAGAAACGAATATCCTATGCCGGCGATAACTCCGGCGATACAGAGCGCCAGCGGCTTTTCAAGAAGCCTCCGGGCAGTGCCGGCGGCTGCACCGATAAGTCCCCAGCACAGCATCTGGAACGGAGTCCAGGGGCCCTGCCCGAACCATATGTTTGATATTATCGCGGAAAGAGCGCCGGTCATGAATCCCGCCTGCGGACCGAAGTGCTTTCCGGTGATTATGACCAGAGCCGAAACCGGCTTGAAGAACGGCACAGGCGCGAAAATAAATCTTCCGGCGGCAGAAAACGCGGTCATTACTGCGATAAGAACAAGCTCACCGGGGGAGGGAGCGCGTTTTTCAAATGACAGGAAGAACGGGATACAGCACAGTACCGCAGCCGCGGCGCTGGCGAACCAGAAGCCTTTCCCACCGGATATTATTGCGCCAAAAATGGCGGCAGCGGCTACCCCTGCCGCCGCAAGGACGGAGATAATCTTTTTCATTGATCGTGATGTCTGCGCTCAATACCTGCGAGGATATCGTCCACGTCATAGCGGGACTTGTCGCGGGTGTCGTCGTCCTCCGGAATAAGGTCGCTGCGGTTCTTTGACGCGAGGATATCAGCACTGCGGCGGCTGCTTTCCGGTCTAGCGGAGCGGGACGGAGCGGCTGCCAGGGCGTCCTCAAGGTCGATTATCGCCTTGCTGGACTGCTTTCCGGTCTTTCCGGCGGAGATACCCTTTCCGATCTGCGGAGCCTCGGACTGTGCGAAGAATGCGTCCGGGCGCTTTTTCCTGGGCTTTTCAGGTATCTGAAGCTCGGCAGTTCCGGTGTTTACGCGCTTTTCGGACTTTTCCGATTCTTTTGTCAGATTTGCCGGAGTTACGGTGTTGTCAATGTAACGCTTTGCCGCCACGGGCGCCGGGAGCGTGGGTTTTTCCGCTTTTTCGTTCCCGCTGGTCAGTGACTTTTCGATATCTGCGGGCGATGTCTTGAGGAAAGGCTTTACTACGTCATTGCTTTCTTTTTCCTGTTTATGCGATGGAGCGTTCAGCAGTGAAAGCACGTCGCGATCGGACATTGTGGGAGCGCCGGGAGCAGGCTGTTTTTTCGCCGCAGAGCCGTAGGTGAATAGCACGCTGTCAGCTGAGGCAGCGTGGTGCGTATTTTTCCGGAAAGAAGCGCTTCCGTTTTCGCTGACGGATATCTGCGGCTCTGCGGTTTTTTCATCGGTGTTCTTGACCTGAGGTATGATCTCTGGCAGGGGACGCTCGGAAGCCTTGGTCCTCAGCAGGTCGTATATCAGCAGCAGCGCGCAGGGGAGTACCGCCATTACAAATACGCCCCAGGGACTTTTCATGAAAGTTATGAACGTACCGAGGAACGGGCTGCACCACCCGGCTTTTCCGATGAGCGCGGCTTCGCTGATGACAGTGCTGTCAGAGCCGTTCACCAGCGACAGATAGTACACTCCGTCGATCAGCTTGAAATCGTAGTAATAGCCCATCGCGAGTTCCGCGTTATTATCCATGGGGTCTGTGCTGTAAAGCACGAGATTTCCCTGTTCCAGATCATACGGCGCGCATTTCGTGGCGATCACTGCGCTGCCTGCCGGAACGCTGTCGTAATCCCCGCTCTCGCAGACGAACACGTCAAACCCGAAAATACCAACAGCCTTTGCCGAACCGAACGCAGCAGATGTCACTATCATCACGATAAACAGCACTGCAAGCACTATGCATACCCCAATGCCGACTCCGCGAATAATTTTTTTACCTGGATTTATAAAAAACACCTCTTTTGTACTTGACAAATCGTTGAATTAAGTATATAATAATATAGTCATCTCTATGAGATGAGCAGTAATATACATTTATTATATCATATCACACACGCCTTTGCAAGTGTTTTTGCAAATTTCTTTGCTGGTATAGCTCAGTTGGTAGAGCAGCGCATTCGTAATGCGCAGGTCGTGGGTTCGAGTCCCATTCCCAGCTCCATAGTGCAATCCCCGCCAATTGGTTTACAGAGCTGTTTGACGGGGATTTTTGTATCTTTTTCATTAATTGCGAACAAATGCATTTCACAGCTTTTTTACGTTTTTTCGAAGATATGGGTGTCAGGTTTGTTGGCAAAATCATTTTAATATAAAGCTTACTAGTGAAATGTGGCTAATAATGTCAAGGTTTGTTTTGTATAATAATGGAAATCCCCGGATACTTTGCTCCGGGGATTTGCTGCAGAGATCCATTACTGTGCTAGAGTTATTGTGGTATTATCATGATGTATCAACATATATATCCTCGCGTTTTTTATGCAATACTTGTCTAAGTTAGCATCTGCGGCAATGTACGAAGGAAATCCGTTTTTCGGAGTTGTTAGTTTATGAAAAGGGTGGTAATATGAAAAAGAATGTTATCTCACTATTTGTATCTATTTTACTTGCTGTAACAATCTATGTTTTGATCACATTTGATGTATATATATTTCATTTGTTGATATCCCAGTTACATTCATTGTGCCATCTATTAATTGCTATAATAATCAATATGACGATACAAATTACTATTATTTTAATTTTGTCTATAATTGCTATTCGAAAATTTGGATTAAATATAAAGTTTGCTTGGATATCAGCCATAATTCTATTTCTTCTTTTTAATGTATATACATTTCCCTCATTTTATTTGTTGCTGTTCACTGGCGGCGGGGAAATGTTTGGAAAAAAGTTTTCTATCCCTAAGTCTGGTTCCTCATTTCTGATAACCAGTGAAATATCTGTAATTGTTCTTTTGACTTTTATTTTCGAAAAACACAAAAACAAATTAAAATGATAAGGGCAATACCGCACAAAGATTGTGCGTGTATTGCGCAGCTAGATTAGCCAATAACAGGATTACAAGAGTGCAGAACCGACTGAGTGAACCAAACATGCATTTTATGCCGATAATTAAAAAACAAATCATAACTTTAAAAATTAATATTGACAATTAATAAATTGTTTGATATAATATGACTGATTAGAAGTATATGATGTGTACTCTAATCAGTTATGTGAGGGCAGCCCCGGAGCTAACGGCTCTGGGACTGCTTTTTGTCCGCTGATGTACAGGGTGAGACGCACCAGTCCACCTGGTTCATTTGAATTATTTTGATTTGATATTGACAAAAAACACATTGAGATATAATATTGTTGATATATACCATTAGTGTCATAATCGTATATTTGCTTGCCTGGCGACTGATACGGTATTTCAACACATGGTACATTAATGTGAAAAACTTATTGACAAATCATCTGTAATAATGTAGAATAAAGATATGTACGCATTCATATAGCAATTATATAGAATAGCTCAAAAAGGGAGAGGCTGCGGTGGAATTCTGTTCGTCGCAGCAAAGAAAAGGGGTGTTTTTATTGTCTAGGCTGCATTCGGTGCATCTGCCGCATTTCAGCGGATCGGCAGAACAGCTCACCAGAAAGGTCCCAGTTCCAGAGGAAGTCACCATCAGCATGGCACAGCATATCGGTGCGCCGTGTGATCCTCTGGTGAAGGTCGGGGACAAGGTGCTCGTAGGACAGAAGATAGGTGATACCAGTGCGTTCATGTCGGCACCGGTACACGCTTCCGTCAGCGGCGAGGTAACTGAGATCAAGGACGTAATGAACGTTGGGGGACGTCTTTGCAAGACCGTCACCATCAAATCGGACAATCGCATGGAGGTTTGTCCGGATATCAAGCCGCCCAAGATAGAGAGCCGCGAGGATTTCCTCAGGGCGGTAAGGGAGAGCGGTGCGATCGGTCTGGGCGGCGCGGGATTCCCGACGCATGTCAAGCTCGCGTACGACCGCACTAAGGTAAACATCGAGTATCTGCTGATAAACGGCGCGGAGTGTGAGCCTTACATAACCTCGGATTACCGCGAGATAATGGAGAACACCGACGCGGTCATCGGCGGAATAAAGCTCGTACTGAAGTGGCTGGAAATACCGCATGCGATAATCGGAATAGAAGCCGACAAGCCGGAGGCGATATCAAAGCTGACGAAACTCACAGCTTCTATCCCGGAGATAACCGTCAGGAAGCTTCCAAGCAGTTATCCGCAGGGCGCGGAAAAAGTCCTGGTGCACAATCTGACCGGACGTATCGTCGGCGAGGGAATGCTTCCGTCTGACTGCGGCTGCGTTGTAATGAACGTATCCACCGCTGGATTCATACACAGCTATATCCGAACCGGAATGCCGCTTGTAAGGCGCCGTATCACCGTTGACGGAAATATCGTGAATTCCCCCTGCAACTTCTTTATCCCGGTGGGAACCCTGCTGCACAGCGTGGTAGGATTCGCTTCTCTCAGAAAGCAGCCGGACAAGATAGTGCTTGGAGGTCCGATGATGGGTATGTGCGCATTCGACCCGGACACCCCCCTCGGAAAGACGAACAATGCTGTGCTTCTTTTCAGCGAAGCACCGAAATACGAGCCATCGCCCTGCATTCGCTGCGGAAAATGTATACGCGCCTGCTCGCTGAACCTCATGCCCACAGAACTGGAGCATGCATACGATACACGGGACGCCGACGCGCTCAGAAAACTCAAGGTGAATCTGTGCATGAACTGCGGCGCATGCAGCTTTGTATGCCCTGCAAGACGAAATCTAGCTGAAAAAAATCAGATGGCGAAGGATTTCCTCAGACAGCAGGACGCCGCAAAGAAAGGGAAGTGAGGTAGAAATATGAATAAACTCATCGTGGAGCCGTCGCCTCATATCCGTGGCGCCATGTCCACCCAGAAAGTCATGCTGAACGTTATCATTGCCATGCTGCCAGCGCTGGCTGCTGCAACGATAATCTTCGGTATCAAGGCGCTTGTGCTGACTGTAATATGCTGCGCCTGCTGCGTGCTGTTCGAGTGGCTCTTCTGCAAGGTCACAAAGAAAGACAGCACTATACACGACCTGTCCGCTGTTGTGACCGGAATGCTGCTGGCGTTCAACCTGCCGGTGGATATCCCGGTTTATATGGCAGTGATAGGCTGTTTTGCTTCAATAGTCGTTGTAAAAATGCTGTTCGGCGGTATCGGTCAGAACTTCGCGAATCCGGCTATCACCGGACGTATCATTCTCATGCTTTCATTTACGGCTTCCATGACTA
>CAKSHT010000125.1 GCA_934457235.1 uncultured Oscillospiraceae bacterium | reverse complement strand
GTCCACCCGGCGAATACGCCTTTCATGATAAGCGGTAATGTCACGCGCCGGAAGATATACACCGGACTACCGCCAAAAACCCTCGCCGCCGCTTCAAGACTGCCGGATATCTGCGTGAACGACGACGTGACGTACTGTACCGTGTACGGCAGAAACAGCACTACATAGGCAAGTATCATTATCCCAAGCGTATTGTACAGCGGAATTACGTTGTAAATTTGATTCCAGAACAGCATGATACCTATTACGAGAACGATTCCCGGCAGCATTTCCGGCAGAAGCCCGATGATCTCCACCACTTTTCCGAGCTTTGAGCGGGATTTACGGACTGCAATCACTATGAGCGTTCCGAGAACCGCGCAGATAGTCGCGGCGCTTACCGCAAGGATAAGGCTGTTCCCGAGCGCCCGTATCCCCTTTTCATTTTCAGTGAACAGGTCGATATAGTGCTGAAACGTGAAATTCCCCGGACGGAAGCCATATCCGCGCAGGTTTATCAGCGATGTTGAAATAACCGAGAAATACGGCACTCCCACAGACAGCAGGAGCACGACCGTAATGTACGCCCAGCCAAAGATCTTCGCGGATGGACGCAGCTTTACCTCAGCGAACCTGCTTCCCTTTCCGCTGACGAGATTGTAGCTCCTGCGCGACGTAACGTAATTCTGCAAAAACCACATCACAATACACACTCCCACAAGCACGGAAGCGAGTACGGCGGATTTTCCGAAATCAATCGGCGCAACGGTCGCATAGCGGTGGATCTCCGTCGTGAAAACGTAATAACCTATTCGCTTGCCGAGGGTCGCGGGGGTTCCGTATTCCGCGATAGTCTTTACAAACACCAGCAGCGCGCCGATGGCGTAATTACCGCTGATAAGCGGCATGAATATTTTCCGGAGCCTGCTGCCGAACGAGGCGCCGAACACAGCCCCGGCTTCTTCCAGGCTGGATGGGATATTCAGCATTGCATTCTTGAGTATAGTCAGCATGAACGGGAAAACATGCAGGCTCATAACCAGCACAAGACCGCCCAGCGTGAAAAACCAGTCCTCGCTGCCGGCAGCCGCGGGGATAAGCTGCTGCAACAGTCCTCGCTTCTGCATGAACAGTATCCAGCCCATTGAAGCAATGTAAGGCGGCGTCATAAAAGGTATCATGAATATTATATCAAAAAAGCGGTACTTTGCAAAGCGGGTGCGCGAAAAAAGATACGCAAGCGGCACGGCGATGATAGTCGAGCCTGTCACCACAAGCACTCCCAGAAGCAGAGAATTGAATATCATCTGCGCGTTATCGCTTTCCGTAAGCGTCTGCCATGCCGTGACAAAATCAGGGCGGCCATCTCTTATGACCGCCCTGAGAAATATCATGACAAGCGGGCAGACTATCAGGAATATCAGCACAGCCGCAATTATAATAAGCGGCAGGTATTTCTTGATTCTGACCTTTTTCATGTCATTAACCGCAGATCTCGTTTATCTTCGCAGCGGAGTCAGAAGCTATCTCCATCATCTTATCCCAGTCGCATTCTATCTGCGGGATGTCCTCAAGATTGGTCCTGCCCTCGCATCTTACGTCGCTTCTGCCGGGGAGGAGATCTGCGTCTGCGCCCAGCTTCTGTGCGTCGGAAAAGAGGTAGTCCACGAACGCCTTTGCATTTTCAACGTCAGGCGCGGTGTTCATTATCATCGCGGGACGGGGATTTACTACAGTTCCGCCTGCGGGATAGTAGATAGCAAGCGGCTCGCCCTTTGCGATTGAGGAATATGCATTGTAGTCAACGCCTGCGACGAGCGCGCCGACTTCTCCGGTGGTTACTGCTTCAAGAGCCGCCTTGTTCGCGCCGGGGACTATCATTCCGTTAGCCGCCATGCCCTCGAAAGCGTCCCAGCCGTACTTGTTCACGAAACCTGCCACGAAGTCCTTGCATGCGCCGGATTTTTCGGGGTCGGGGATTGCAAGAAGCCCGTTGAACTGCTCGTCTGCAAGTTCCGTCCAGTCCGCGGACATCTCCGGGATAACGGTGGTGTTGTAGATAATCCCGACTGCGGAAGCGCTGTAGCCGAACAGCATGTTATCGGCGTCTATCCAGCCGTCAACTATCTTGTCGGCGTTCGCGGGAGTGTAGCTCATAATCTTTCCATCGGCCTTCATGGAAAGTCCGTCCGACCAGGAAGCCAGGATAACCACATCAGCCACCGGATTTGCAGCCTCGGCTTCAAGTCTTGCGAGTATCTCGCCGGTAGTACCCTGGAACACATCGACCTGCACGCCGGTTTTTTCCGTGAAATCAGCGGCTATTTTATCTGCAAGTCCTGCGGGAGATGGCATGTATACCGTAACCTTGCCGGAGAGCGCGGTGTTATCCTCTGCGGAGGTATCAGCGGAGCTTTCAGCAGGAGCGCTTTCGGATTCGTAAGATGTGGTATTCTTCGGCGCATTAGCAGATGAATCGGAATTTGCCATGCTGGAGGGCTTCGGAGTGCCGGAATTATCATTCGTGGAGCATGCCGCAAATCCCATGCACATTAATCCAGCGGTCATTGCCGCGAGTATTTTCTTCATTCTCATAGCTGTTACCTTTCTTTCACTGTTATAATATCTTCTTTATTTATGTAAATGGAAACCTGCGTTCCCACCTGCATTCTGTCGTTAGTTATTATCGTCCAGGTCTGATCACCGCACCGAAGCTTCGTCTGGTAGGAACTACCGAGAAACTGAACTGATATCACGTCTGCGATGAATTTGTCACAGCCATCGCGGCTTATAAGCTGCGCCTTTTCCGGACGGAACATATGCGTTCCGTCAAGCCAGTTTGAGGAGCCGATGAACCTTGCAACGAACTGCGTTTCCGGCGCGGAATATATCCTCTCCGGGACGGCGTACTGCTCGACTGCGCCGCCGTTCAGCACCGCTATTTTGTCGCTCATGCTCATTGCCTCCGTCTGGTCGTGGGTAACGAAAACTGCGGTGATACCAAGCCGGGAAATTAGCTCCTTCAGTTCTGTGCGCATTTCTTCGCGCAGGAGTGCGTCAAGCGCCGACAGCGGCTCATCAAACAGAATGCACTGCGGCTCGATGACGATAGCCCGCGCGAACGCAACGCGCTGCTGCTGACCGCCGGAAAGCTGATGCGGATACCTTGCGGAAAATTCGTCCAGCTGTACGGCGTGGAGCGCGTTCCGCACCTTTTCGTCAAGTTTTTTTGTATTATGCGCCGCGCGAAGCCCGAACGCCACGTTTTCGTAAACGCTCATGTGCGGCCACAGCGCAAAGTCCTGGAACACAAATCCAAGCCCGCGTTTTTCCGGAGGTACATTTGTCTTCTTTTCAGAGGAGAAAACTACCCGGTCATCGAAACATATCTCCCCGGTGTCCGGGATTTCAAGTCCGGATATCATGCGGAGGAGCGTCGTCTTTCCGCAGCCGGAAGGTCCCAGCAGCGTTGTAAAGCTTCCGCTCTCTATTGTAAGAGATGTGGTAAGTATCACTTTTTTTCCGCCGAATGATTTTGTTATTCCTGTCAGTGTTATTTTCATCTGTTCCCTCGTTTTGATTTATCTTTACATATTTTATCAAAACTTGTGTAAAGTACGCTATCATATTCGGGTTATATTTTTGTAAAATCAGCATACGTTTTACTCATAAAATTCACAGCTATTGACTTTTCTCCCGGCGTGTGATACAATCGGAGTATAAATAATCATGTAAGAGGGATACATATGAAACTTGATGTTTTAGGACTGTTTGGCGCCTGCTCATACGCGCTTGACTGCGTGGAAGCGGAACTTGTCCATGTAACCAGCCGCCACGCAAAGCGCGTGGCATATATGAGCGTATGCACCGCCGAGTCAATGGGCGTCCATGGGAGCGAACTACAGGACCTTACCGTCTGCGCTCTGCTTCACGACAATGCTCTTACTCAGTATATCCAGGAGGAATTTCAAGGCAACACCGACTTTCTCGACGTACTGCCAGAAATGCCCCGTATCGGGCTGCACTGCTCCAGGGGCGAGGAGAATATCAGCAGACTGCATTTCAGCACCGACGTCAGCGGAGTTATTCTGTATCATCACGAGAATGCTGACGGCAGCGGTCCATTCGGAAAAACGTGGCAGGAAGTCCCTCTGTTTGCCCGGATAATACACCTGTGCGATCTTCTGGACGCGTTCTGCAGAGCCGCTGAATTCACTCCGGAGGTATGGAATAGGGCAGAAAGCTTCCTTTCCCACGTCCGTGGAAAGATATTCGATGAAGAATGCACGGAAGCGTTCCTGAGCGCTTTCCCGGCAGAGCATTTTCTGACACTCGGCGATGACGACCTTGAGGCGCGGCTGTGGAGCAAAGTTCCACTAATAAAGCAGGAACTCAGCTTCCCACAGATAAAGGCGCTGGCGGATTTCTTCGCAAGGATAGTGGACTATAAATCCCCGTTCACCAGTACACATTCCATCGGAGTGGCTTCCCGCGCGGAACAGCTGTCGCGATTCATGGGATTTGACGAGGAGACCTCGCAGAAAATGTACCTTGCCGGAGCGCTCCATGACATCGGAAAAGTCGCAGTGAGCAACGAGATACTGGAGAAACCCGGTCACCTGACCAACGAGGAATTTGCAGTCATGAAGCACCACGCCGCATATACATACTACATTCTCTCGGAAATAAAGGATTTTGAGGAGATCCGCGACTGGGCGGCATTCCATCACGAGCGTCTGGACGGCACAGGATATCCTTTCCAGAAAACAGCGGCGGAGCTTAATACCCAGGAGCGCATCATGGCGTGCGTGGACATTTACCAGGCACTGACGGAAAGCCGTCCTTACAAGCCGGGAATGCCCCACGAAAAGGCATGCTCAATACTACGGGATATGGCGGGCAAGGGCTGGCTTGACGCCGGAATAACGGAAAAGGTAGATGAGTGTTTCGGTCAAGCCGCGCAGTGACCACGTCACAGATAAAGCTCAACACAAAACGTTTCTATTGCCAAATTCAAAATTTATAACAAACGATAACCCCGCAGGCTTTAAGCACCTGCGGGGTTATCTTATTCAGTTTACTTTCCCAGACTTCCTCTGAGATGTCGTTTATCAGCTTTATCTTCGCCCACTGCTCTTCCTCGGTGAGCCTGATGCCTATCGCACTGCGGGATTAGGTACAGAACTATTGCAGCCTCGCGGATACGGCTGATTATGGACTGCTTGTCCTCCAGCTTCGGGAATTTTAAGGTCACAAGTCCGAGAACCACCTTTTTATCGCCGCTGACGGACTTCAGAGGCTCAAATCCGCCGGAGCGCTCATCGTCAAATTCAAGGTAATACGCGCCGACATTCTCCCGTGCAAACAGTGTGGAAGTTACGCGGTCGTAAGCGCCGGAGCCGGGATAGTCTGCTTTGCAATGTGATTTTCGTCCTTGAACTGCTTCACGAATTTGAAATGATCCACAAACGGGTGATGTCCTACGGATACCTTTCCGGTGAGGTATGTGTCGTCAATCATCGCAGCCGCTCCGTGGAAGGGAAGTCCCTGCTTGGTCTTGCAGTGACCTACTCCATTGAAGCCCACATGAAGTCCAGGTGCCAGGTCGCACGGCGTTGCACGATCGCTGACATTTATCGTCATACTGCGGTTCACGCGACTCATTATCTCCCAGGAAAAATAGGACGAATTGTAACTGCACTCGTTGGTGACGATTATCCCCTTGTCAGTGCGGTGGAATATCGTTATATCAAGCTCCGTTTCCAGTTCCTTTATTGCGTTGGTGAGGCTCGGCTGCACTATTAAAAGCGACTGCGCGGCTTCGCTCATCGTTCCCTTATCGGCAGCGGTCACGGCTCACCTGCTTTATCGTAGGATTTACAGTACTGCCTTTAGAGTTTCGGGGTATATCTCCCAGTAATACTTTCGGTCCGACTGCGGAAAATCCAGGAGTACTCCATGCTCCGGGTCGTAGAAAACGCCGTCTGCATAGAGCGACCAGTGCCAGCAGCGCGGAGTTTCAAGACTGAGCAGCGCACACCGCGGGAGGTCAGATACTGACTGCGCCTGTCTGCGTTCCGTCGAGAATTTTATTCCGTGCCCGGTAAGCACGCGCTTCATTTCCCGGAGGTCAGTTTCTCGGTCGTTGCCGAGATATTCACAGATATATTCAGAGGTCGTCCCCAGAATCATTGCAAGGACTGCCTGTCCGCATTGCAGGTCAGTTGGTTCGTGGATATACGTGATGTTCATTTTTCACCTGTACTGTATTTTTCGTTTATTATCCCGGAGGGAGATGTTTAGTTTTTTATTCTATAATATCCGCATGAATACTATAGAATTTGCCGATATGCACAGAGTTCACCGAAGGTGAAAGCATGTGCAAGGCTTTTTGATCTATA
>CAKSHT010000124.1 GCA_934457235.1 uncultured Oscillospiraceae bacterium | reverse complement strand
CTCAAATACAACGAAGCGACCGGAAAGCAGACGCTCTCCGGCGCTTTTCATTGGTGCCTTACTTTATATCAGCCCTGCTGCTGTAAACCTTGTCGATAAGACCGTACTCCAGAGCCTCCTCCGCTGACATGAAGTTGTCACGCTCGGTATCGCGGCAGATATCCTCATAGGGCTTGCCGGTGTTAGCGCTGAGGATCTTGTTAAGACGCTCCTTTGTGCGCTGGAGGTAATTGGAGTGGATCATGATATCTGTTACCTGACCGGAAAGACCGCTGCCAGAAATGAGCGGCTGATGAATCATGATCTCGCTGTTCGGCAGGGCGATTCTCTTGCCCTTTGCACCGGAAGAAAGCAGGAACGCTCCCATAGAAGCCGCCATACCGGTGCAGATAGTGGACACGTCGCACTTGATGTACTGCATCGTGTCGTAGATAGCCATGCCGTCGGAAACAGACCCTCCGGGGCTGTTGATATACAGGTAGATATCCTTGTCAGGATCCTGCCCCTCAAGGTAGAGGAGCTGAGCGACTACAACGCTTGCAGTCGCGGAATTCACCTGATCATGCAGAAGGATAATTCTGTCGTTGAGCAGACGTGAAAAAATATCGTAGGAACGCTCGCCGTGATTGCTCTGTTCAACTACATAAGGAATATAAGCCATATTGCTCCCTTCTCCGCATAAGCGGCCGCCGTCGCGTAAATCAAGCTGTATTGACGCCGCCGGAAACCGCAGGTCCAAAAGGTACATTGCAGCCCCGGCATTCACCGGAGCCGCAAATTATGAACTTATTCAGTAACTTCCTCGATCTTTGCAGAGTCACGAACCAGGTCGAGAGCCTTCTCGATTCTGAGGTCGTTCTTGACAGCGTCAGCAGGAACAGCAGCCTTAACCTTGTCTACGTCCATCTTGTACTGCTCAGCCATATCTGCGAACTCCTTCTCAAGGTCCTCGTCAGAAACGGTGATGTTCTCAAGCTCAGCGATCTTCTCAAGAGCAAGGCGCAGGTCTACCTGGCGCTTAGCAACCTCTGTGAAATTGGCTCTGAACTGATCCATTGTGGTGCCGGTGTACTTGAGGTAGTCCTCAACACGGATACGGTTTCTTGCGCTCCACTCGCGAACGATGTCGTCGATGCGGCGCTGGTACATAACCTGCGGAACTTCAGCGGACATCTTTGCGATCACAGCGTCAACCAGTTCGTTGTCGAGATTTGTGGAAGCCTCGTCAGCAGCGGTCTTTTCAAGCTTGGACTTGATGTCAGCCTTGTACTCGTCGAGGGTGTCGAACTCGCTTACATCCTTAACGAACTCGTCGTCAACGTCAGGAAGCTCCTTACCCTTCAGCTCGTGCAGCTTGCACTTGAATACAGCGGGCTTGCCAGCAAGGTTCTCAGCCTGATAGTGCTCAGGGAATGTAACGTTTACGTCGAACTCGTCGCCGATGTTCTTGCCAACGATCTGATCCTCAAAGCCGGGGATAAAGGAACCGGAACCGAGCTCAAGCGGGAACTTCTCGCCCTTGCCGCCCTCGAAAGCAACGCCATCGAGGAAGCCCTCGAAGTCGATAACAGCGGTATCGCCGTTCTGTGCAGCTCTGTCCTCAACGGAGATGCTTCTTGCATTTCTGTTGCGAACCTTTTCGATCTCTGCGTCAACAGCAGCGTCATCTACATTCTTGGTTGTTTTCTTAACTTCTAATCCCTTGTAGTCAGAAATTTCTACGACAGGCTTGGTGATAAGGTCAGCCTTGAACTTAACGCCGTTCTCCTTGCTTACCTCAACGACCTCGGTGTTCTCAACGTCAACAACCTCAAGACCTGTCTTTGCAACGATCTCAGCGATGTTCTGGTTATACAGGCTGTTTACAGCGTCCTCAAAGAAAACGCTCTCGCCGTACTGAGCCTCAATGACCTTGCGGGGTGCCTTGCCCTTGCGGAAGCCGGGAACAGTGATGTTCTTCTTTCTCTTGTTGTAAGCTGCGGAAATAGCATTCTCGAATTCCTCTGCGCTGAAAGCGAACTCGATAGCTGTGGTATTTGTAGCTGTGCTGTTCTGGGAAATGATCTCCATGATTAATGTTTTCCTTCCTTGTCCCTGAGGACGTATTATTTTCAGAAACCGTACAAATCAGGTACGGTTGATAAGAACCGGGTCAAAGTCCACACCGTCGGCGGAAACCAGACGGTATTCTATTCCGTTTCTGAAACCGTTGAGCGCGCCTTTTATGCTCGCCCCGTGCAGGTGCGCGTAGTAGCATCGCTTGACACCGTAACGCTTGAGCACGTCGGTCAGATAAACGTTTTCCTCCGCACGGTATATCGGCGGATAATGTATGAACGCGATCAGCTCACCGCCGAGCCTCACGCCTTCCTTAAGGGAAGCTTCGAGCCTTCCTGCCTCACGCAGAAGCACTTTCTGATCCGGAGCCTCGCCGTTCTCGCGGATCCAGCCGCGGGTGCCGCATATCGACACACCATCGACCAGGAATGCATTGTTAAACAGAAAGCTGATGTTATCAAACCCGTTGGACTTCACAAAGGAATCAAGCTTGTTCATCGTGGACCACCACAGGTCGTGGTTACCCTTGACGAGTATCTTTTTCCCGTTCAGCCGCGAATTGATGTACTCCAGATCCTTTAAGCTCTCCTCAAGCTTCAGCGCCCAGGAGTGGTCGCCCAGCAGGACAACAGTGTCGTCAGCGGTTATCTTGCTGTTCCAGTTTGCTTCAAGCTTTTCAAGGTAGTTGCTCCACCCTGCGAAGATATCCATAGGCTTGTTGCAGCCCAATGAAAGATGAAGGTCGCCGATCGTGTAAAGCAATGTCAGCCTCCCAGCTAATTATTAAGACTTGAGGAACTTGCAGACTACCTCTGGCATCTCCTGCTTCTCAACAGAACCCTTGAAGCGGATTTCCTTGTTCTTTGTGGCAGCGAGCGGAGCGGGCATCTTGGTGCCGGTCTTTGCCTCCAGCTCAGCGATGTTCTGCCACTCATCGTCGGAAACAGTGCCGCCGACCGCCTCGTAAACAGCGCCGCTGAACTTGTACGGGTTAGCTGTGGAAGCGATAACGGTCTTGGTATTGTCGCCGGTAGCCTTCTTATAATCCTCGTAAACCTTCACTGCAACAGCGGTGTGGGTATCGAGGAGGTAGTTGTAGTTCTCGAAAGTTGACTTGATCTCTGCCTTTGTTTCGGCGTCGTTGCAGCAGCCAGCCCAGAAGAGTTCGCTGATCTTAGCCTTGACGTCAGCGGAAACCTCATACTTGCCGTCAGTCTTGAGCTTGCCGAACCAGTCGTTGATAACCGCGTCGTTCTCGCCGGTAAGGTGATACAGCAGGCGCTCCAGGTTGGAGGATATGAGAATATCCATAGACGGAGAAACAGTGGTGAAGAACTTTCTGTTTCTGTCGTAAACACCGGTGTTGATGAAATCAGTCAGCACGTTGTTGCTGTTGGAAGCGCAGATAAGCTTGTTTACCGGAATACCCATCAGCTTAGCGTAGTAAGCGGCAAGGATATTACCGAAGTTACCTGTCGGAACAACGATATTGATCTTCTCGCCGAACTCGATCTCCTTATTCTTGAGAAGCTCAGCGTAGGTGGAAACGTAGTAAACGATCTGCGGTGCCAGTCTGCCCCAGTTGATGGAGTTAGCGCTGGAGAGCAGAATATTGTTCTTAGCAAGTCTGTCTGCGATGGCCTTATCTGTAAAGATAGCCTTTACGCCGTTCTGACAGTCGTCGAAGTTGCCCTTTACAGCGCATACATTGACGTTCTTGCCCTCCTGGGTGGTCATCTGGCGCTTCTGCATCTTGCTTACGCCGTCCTCAGGATAGAAAACAGCGATACTTGTGCCGTCAACGTCCTTGAATCCCTCAAGAGCCGCCTTGCCGGTATCACCGGAGGTAGCCACCAGGATAGCAATGTGCTTGCCGTCAACAGTCTTCTTAGCAGAAGTAGTCAGCAGATACGGCAGGATCTGGAGCGCCATATCCTTGAATGCGCAGGTTGGACCGTGCCACAGCTCCAGCACATATGTACCGGGAATGAGCTTGGCAAGCTCAGCTATGTTGTTGCTGTCGAAGTTCTTGTCGTTGTAGGCGGAGTCAACACAGTGACGGATCTCGTCAGGTGTGAAGTCTGTCAGCAGACGGCTGAAAACCTCGAACGCCCTGTCAGCATAGCTCTTGTCACACAGCGCAAGGATTTCCTCCTTGCTGAGCTGAGGAATGCTCTCAGGAACGTACAGACCGCCCTCGTCGGAAAGACCCTTTGTGATAGCGTGTGCGCTTGTCACCTTGAGGGAAGAATTTCTCGTGCTTCTGTAATTCATGTTTATCGTCCTTTCATAGACTGAAACACCGCATAGCAGTGCATTATCAACGATCAGTTGACCGTATATACGCCGTCCGCAGTGAATGCGTCCTCGTAGATGTGTATCGACACGACTCTCGGAACACTTCCTGCCAACGTGACCTCGGCGATATCGTACCTCGGTTGAAGTCCGGTATCATTGTCGGAAAGCCACATATCAGCAGTTCGGATTATCTTCGCCTGCTTGCGGAAATCCACCGCCTCCAGCCCGGAAACCAGGCTGCCGTGCTTTCTCGCCTTGACCTCGGTAAATACCACGAACCCGCCGCACTTGGAGATAATGTCTATCTCGCCGCAGCGCCTGTGGTAGTTTCTCGCGATTATCTCATGGCCGCGCTGTAAAAGCAGCCCGCAAACGGCGTCCTCGCCGAGCCTGCCCTTTTCCAGTTTATCCATGAGCCGCCTTCTTCTCAAAATACTTCTTGAAAAAGGACTTTCTGTGTATCTCGCACAGTCCGAACTCGTCCACCGCAGCGTAGTGTGCCTTGGTTCCGTAGCCCTTGTGCTTATCAAAGCCATACTGCGGATATTTTTCCGCCATCTGCTTCATGTATCTGTCCCTTGACACCTTTGCCAGGATAGAAGCCGCCGCGATACTTGCAGACCTTGCATCGCCCTTTATGACGTACTTCATTTCGGCGTCCAGCTGCGGAAGCTGATTACCGTCCACCAAAACGATTCCCGCCTGCATGACAAGCCCCTTGTAGGCTCTCTGCATAGCCAGGAAATCCGCCTGGAGGATATTCAGCCGCTCGATCTCATCAACGCTCGCACTGGCTACGCAGTACGCCTTTGCCTTTGCGCATATTTCGTCGAAAAGCGCTTCACGCTTCTTTTCAGTAAGCTTCTTGCTGTCGTTGATGCCCTCTATGACAACTCCCTCGTCAAGAATGACCGCCGCAGCGAACACATCGCCCGCCAGCGGACCTCTGCCCGCCTCGTCTATCCCGCACACGACCCCGAATTTCTTGCGAAACCCGCTGTCGAAGCCGAACAGGTCCGGCTCTTCGTCACTTATCAAAGAAAGCTGCTCCGGCTCACTTGCCGGGCTTTTCGAGGGTGATCCTGCCAATTTTTCCACCTCTGTATTCATCAAGAAGCGCCGCCGCGGCGCGTTCCGTATCAGGCTCGCCGCCGGATACCAGCATGCCGCGCGACTTCGCGATATCCCTGAGTATATCCTCGTCGCCAGACAGCTTGTATCGTGCGTTCAGAAGCTCCGGATACTGCTCTTTCAGAACCGCGCCCAGCGCTCTTGCCAGCGCTTCGGTGTCCATGACATCATCTTTGATGGCCCCGGTGAATGCAAGTCGCTGAGCCGCCAGCTGGTCGTCGAATTTCGGCCAGAGGATTCCAGGCATGTCAAGTAACTCAACGTCCTTATCAATGGAGACCCACTGTTTTCCGCGAGTAACGCCCGGCTTGTCGCCCACCTTGGTTTTCTTTGTCTTAGCCATTCTGTTGATGAATGAGCTTTTACCGACGTTAGGGATACCAACGACCATAAGCCGCAGAGCCTTGCCTATCATACCGCGCTTTTTACGGCGCTCAATAAGCTCGGCGAGCAGTCGCTTGACCTCCGGCAGGAACGCGTTAAGTCCCTTGCCGCTGCGACAATCGCAGGTCAGCACGCGAATGCCCTTCTTTTCGTAGAACTGCTTCCATGCTCTGGTCGCAGCCTCGTCGGCGTAATCGCACTTGTTCATCAGAATAATGCGGGGCTTATCCTTGACCAGTTCGTCCAGTATCGGATTCCTGCTGCTCTCAGGTATTCTTGCGTCAGTGATCTCAACAACGGCGTCTACCATTTTAAGGTCAGCTTCGATGAGCCGCCTTGTCTTGGTCATATGTCCGGGGAACCACTGGATATTTCCTACATCATTCATAACCACTTAAACTGATCTATCGGGAACAGGCGCACGAATGCCCTGCCCATTATAAGGTCTGTGTCAACATCTCCGACAAGCAGGCTGCGGCTGTCAAGGGAGCGGTTTCTGTTGTCGCCCATGACGAATACGCAGTGCTCAGGGACTGTATGCTCCTCGCCGGTGTGCCGGTCAAGAGC
>CAKSHT010000123.1 GCA_934457235.1 uncultured Oscillospiraceae bacterium | reverse complement strand
CATATATGCACCGCCCTTTCAGTCACTTTATGTGAATTGGTCTGCATATTTATTATACAACATGTCCGCCATAAAATTCAATAGCATTTCGGTTACAATATTCTTACAATTTGGTTACAATAAACAAAAGGGAGCGGTTTTCCTCTCCCTTTCGCGTTTTTAGAATCAGATTTGCAATCTGGCGAGCAGTCACTCAAACATAAGCCAGTAAATCCGAATTTCGAGCCAGGCAGATGGCTGGCGAGCGCTCATTCGAATCTGAACCAGTCAAAGTCGAATTTCGAGCCTGGCAGATGGCTGGCGAGCGTTCATTCGAATCTGAACCAGTCAAAGTCGAATTTCGAGCCAGGCATAAATACAAAGCTGACGTCATTAACTCCGGTTATCTGCGGTATCTTGAACACCTGCTCCCTGCCGCCGTTCTGCTGGAACTCCAGGAGAACGGTTTTCTGAGAGCCGCCTGCGGGAGTATAGCGCAGCTGTATCTGATTCATGGGATTGCCTGTCGCACCGCAGACTATAAGGTGCCTGGGTCCGATATCGCCGAAGTCAAGCGCGTCGTAATTGATGATAACGTTGTTGCCGATATCGGTTACGCTTCTGCCGGTGATCTTGTACTCATCGCCGTAAACGCTGTCAGCCTCGCCGGTCCAGTTCGTATCGTACGCACGCTGAATGGGTATGAAGTAAATTCCGCCGAAGATTATTCTGTCGCTAATAACAACGCTGACGTCATGGACGCCCGTAGGGCGCCCGGCAAGCTGGAAGGACTGACCCGCAAAACCGCACCAGTGGCCATTGTTTGCGAAATTCACGCAGCACAGGAGCTTACCGTCATCCGGAGCGCCGTCCCATATTTCCACGGGAATATCGCAGCATGCGCCGATATGAATATTGATGTACTCTGCGCCGGTCTTTCCGAAGTCGATATCCTTATAGGTCATGACGGTTCTGCCATCGAAATTGGATATTGCGCCGTCCTCTATCATGTTTGTCGGCACATTGGAGCTGTCAAGCTTATTCGCATTGATAAAGCTGTAGGCGTCCTTATACGCCGCGCCCAGACCCTCGGCTGCGAACGGGATATCAGCCACTATCTGCGGGTGCTTTGCGCCATTATGTACCATTGCACGTACGCAGAATTCGCCGTCGCCCTTTGCGGTAACGACTGCCTTTTCTCCGTCCCATTCAACCGTCGCGAGATTGCTCTCTACGCCGTTTCTGCGTACTACGCTCCACCTGATGTCGCTGTATGTGCTGTTCTCCGGGAAGAGCTTCACACGCAGCTCGCCCGTGGTGCGCTCCGGCGTAAATTTGTCGATATCCGTTACCGGAATGAGCTTGCGCGCCGGGACTTCATTCGTGTATTCCGTTTTAAGATACGGGAACTTGTTTTCAGTGACAACGCTGACGCCATCGGGAGCTCCGCAGTCCTCGGTATTCAGCTTCAGTTCAGCTGCGGCAAGTCCCTCGGAATGTACGCGGACGGTAATTTCACCAGGCTCCAGGGTGCTTTCCACCATTGCCAGGAGCTTTCCGGAGAAGAGCCTGCGGTTGTCGTCCTTGTAGCTGTCGTAATCCGTGGAGTCGCCGTTATCCAGTCCCACAAGTCTGCCAGCGCCGGATACTTCGACTTTCACGCGGTTGCGCGCGTTTCCGACCTCAATGCCGTCCTTATCAGCTACGGAAATTTCAACGAACGCGATGTCCCTGCCGTCCGCCATGAGCATATCGCGGTCTGTACGGATAACGACTGCGGCGGGGTCGCCCGGAGTTCTCAGCTCCTGCCCGGATACCACGCTGCCGTCCTCCGCATAGCCCTTTGCGCTGATAACGCCTGGCTCAAACGGAACCACAAAACGCGCGCGCATTTCCTTGTCCGTGTCAAGGTTCATCACATGGCTGCCGATGAGCTTTCCGTTGAGATACAGCCCGACATGATGCGCGTTGCTGTAAATCAGAACGTCCACCTCTTCGCCTGGCATGAAATCCCAGTAGGAAGGCACGATGTGAAGCACGTTCTTCTGCTCCGGCGTGAGCCATACGCTCTGGTAGAAGTAGTAGATATCCTTCGGGAAACCGGCTGTGTCAACAATTCCGAAATAGCTGTTCTTGGAGTCGTACGGGGTAGGCTCGCCGATATAGTCAAATCCCGTCCAGATGAACTGACCGCCGCAGAATTTGCAGTCGCGGTCGAGTTTCCAGGACTTCATCGCAGATGAGCCCCAGCCGACAACGCTGTTATCAAGCGAAGAGCACTGATAATCCACGCCCGTAAGCGACGGAGCGTCCGCCGGGAAACGGTAGATTCCGCGGGAGCGCACGGCAGACGCGGTTTCGCTGCCATAGATGAACCAGTCCGGGTACTTTGCGCGGTGCTCGTCGTACAGGTACTCAGAATAGTTGTAGCCCGCAAGCTTCACGATATCCGAGCACTTCTGCGCGTTGGCGTCGCCCATATAGTTGGAGCCGATGGTCGCGGCCGCGTTCTTCTTCGGGTCGTATTTCAGTACATAATCGTACAGGCGCCTGGTTATGTCCAGTCCGTGCGGGTCGATGGTGTCGTTTATCTCGTTGCCGATGCTCCACATTATAATGCACGGGTGGTTGCGGTCGCGCTCTATCCAGCTGCGCACATCGCGCTCCGCGTATTCAACAAAGAAGCGATGGTTGTCGTTTTCGGTCTTAGGCTTTTCCCACATGTCAAAAGCTTCGCTGTCAACGAGAAGTCCCATCTCGTCGCAGAGCTGCACAAGCTGTCTTGCCGGCATATTATGCGACGTACGGACAGCGTTCACGCCCATCTCCTTCATCATGCGGAGCTGACGGGCAAGCGCTGTCGTATTCATGGCGGAGCCGAGGGCGCCAAGGTCGTGGTGCATGCAGACGCCGTGCATTTTGACCGCCCTGCCGTTAAGGATAAATCCCCTGTCGGCCGTGAACCCGGTCGTGCGGTAGCCGAAGTTCTCATTCGCGCAGTCAAGAAGCTCGCCGCCGCTGTAAAGGCTGATTTTCAGCGTGTAGAGCATAGGGTCGTCGATATCCCACAGCTCCGGGTCGTTGCTCTCAAAGCTTGTCGTGAACTGCTCCTCGCCGCCGTCAAAATGAGCTTCCAGGCTGTAGCCTGCTGCGGTGCTCCCGTACGGGTCGAGTACCTCCAGCACCATGCGTATATCCGCAGCCGCACCGGTAACATCGGCTTCCACCTCAGTGCGCCAGGTTCCGTTATCAAGCTTATCGGAATGGATATACACGCCGTTTGTGCGGATATATGTCTGCGGGCGAAGCTTCAGCGTAACGTCGCGGAAAATGCCCGCTCCGGAGTACCAGCGGGTATTCGGGGCTTCATGCAGTACGCGCACAAGTATCTCGTTATCGCCCTCATGCAGAAGGTCGGTTATGTCGAATTCGAACGCGGAGTAGCCGTAGGTCCAGGTACCGGCTTCCCTGCCGTTCACAAATACTGTAGAATTGAAGTAAACTCCGTCGAAATTCAGCAGCACCCTGCCGGAAAGCATATCGCCGGCGCAGTTCAGAATACGCTTGTACCAGCCCTCGCCGGTTTCGTAAAGTCTGGTCGTGTCGTTTATAAGCCAGTCGTGCGGAAGCTCCACATTGTACCAGTGCTCGCCTGCAAGAGCCGGAAGCTGCATTCCGGGCTTGCACAGGCAGAACTGCCAGCCGTCGTTAAAAAGTCTGTTTTCAGCGGTCATTTTTGTCCTCCGTGGTTGTGTTATATAATGACAGTAACGTTGCAAAATACTGCTGCTCGACCTGTTCGAATGGTCTGAAACCAAAAGCAGGCTCCGTAAGCTTTGGCGGAGCTTCATCGAATAAAGCGCACCCGCCGAGCGCCAGGAATTCGTAGTAAAGCATGGCGTCGTCTATGCGCGACACCTCCTGCATTATTTCGCGGTTCCCGGGGTCTATCCCGAAGCGGCGATAGATCGTGTCCTGAAGGCGCTGTTCAATAACACGGTACTCCGGCAATCCAAGCTTGACCGGGCGCGTTATATCAGAAATGTACGCTTCGCTGGCGTCGTGCAGCAGACATGCGAGCCTTGTTTCCCGCGATAATCCTGCTGCCTTCGCTTCGTCCTCGCACGCAAGGCAGTGCTGCGCCACAGAGTAAAAGCACTTGAAATGTCCGTTCGCCCGGCACAGGAGCGAAAGCGCATGCGCGATATCTTCGGGATGGATATCATCGGCATGCGGCTCCAACGGAGAGAAAAACACGCCGCTCCAGGTGCGGATCAATCGTTTGTCAGTCATTATGTACGCTCCGTAAATCGATTACATTTTAAGACGCATGATACCGCCCCCTGCGGAGCGGGATTCATAATTCATATTAAATAGGAACTACCTGTAATTCGTCGTCAATGACGCATACCTTCGAGCGGCTGCTCGTCTGGGTCACATCAAGCGTCAGGTAATTAATGCAGAATTTGCAGCCGGGGTAGATAACGCTGGTCGCTGTTGCGCACAGGTCGTCGCGGTGCTTCAAATCGGACGCGAGCTGGGATATCAGTTCTTCCAGCTCCTTGCAGCGCACCGAATAGAACAGCTTGCTCTGCGTTTCAGATTTCATCTGCCTGCTCTGGACGTCAGTGAGCACGCCGCCCTGGTGCTTCTTGCGGAATTTCAGAAACTCCACGTTCTTATCTGCCTTGGAGTACGCCGCCTTAGCCGCCGCAAGCTCCGTTTCTGCCTCGCGCTTTCTGGCGCAGGTCACGGAGCCGTCGCCGATATTGATCTCAGTGGAGGTGTATTTTTCCGAGCCGATGATACCCGCCGTCACGGATTTCATGCATGTGAGATTACCGCCGACGATAACGCCGGTGCGCCCCTTTGCAACAAGCTCCCCATAGCAGAAGATATCGCAGAACGCAAACTGCGCGGATTCTATGCTTCCCTGCACTTTCATACGGCTGTTCTCGCAGAACCCGACTTTAAGGTCTCCGCCGCACTCAATGTCAGCGTTGATGGCTCCGCCGTTTATCCGGATATTGCCGCCCGCTTTCAGTTCGGAGCTGAATACAGTTCCCTCAATACGGATAGTGCGCCCCGCCTTGACAGAGAATCCCTCCATGACGTTGCCTTTAATTACCACATCTCCGGCGAAATTAATATTGCCAACAGAAATATCAAGGTCGGACTTCACCGTCACGGTATCCTCAACGTTAAAGCAGCCGGTTCCGTAGAGAATATGACCCGTACAGCCGGAAACTATATGCCTGCCGTCGGCGGTCATAAGGGTATTCTTTCCGACTGTGACGTTAGGCATGGTGCCCGGCTCCGGCTTTATCGCCTTGCCGAAAATGTTTATTCCGGGTTCTCCCGGAGTCGGCGGAGTTATATCCGCTATAACATCTCCCTTTCTGATAGGTACTATCAGATCAAGCTCGCGGAAATCCGCAATGCCGAATTCATCGTACTTGGGCTTCGGGACGCGCTGCTTTTCGTATCTGAACTTGATCGAGCCGTTTTCGCCGCGCCGCGGAGGTATCGCTCTTGCAACGCATATCGGCGTATCGTACACCTTTCCCTCGACCATGTCCTTGATGTCGATATCGTCGATACCTGTTGTTATCCCCTTTTTATTCAGCTCCGCCATGACCATCTGGGGAGTTACCGGTCTGCCGCCGTTATACGGGCGGTGAAGAACCATATTTGCTGTGTTCCCCTCCGGGTCGAAATTTATTTCAACGGAGCCGTCAACAACTTCCTTTTTTTCGCTTGTTCTGGGCTTTTCGCCATCACCGGGAGCTTTTTCGGGCTTCTCCGCGCCTGCTGCGTTCTGTCGCATTTCGCTGTCGCTGCGGCGGTATTCTTCGAGCGCGCTGCTCATTCTTTTCTCAAAATTGGAATCAAATGCCATTATGTCACCGTCGTTTCCGTATATCTCAATGTAGCTGTATCTTCCGTCAGTATATAATACCATAGCTCATTATATCACATTCTTGCCAGAAGTTCAATAGCATACTGAAGATTTTTTATCTTCGCAGCCTTATTTGTAATAAGACATGCAGCGATCGTGCCGTGACCGCAGGATAATGCGAATCCGTCAGAATGCTCCGCGAATATAGTAAACAGGCGCACTCATGGGAATGCGCCTGCTTTCTGTTTATTACCGATCAATGTCAGCGATATTTATTGCAATACATTGCTGGCTTATACTAAACCAACTATTCTTTTCAGAATTGCAGAAGCGTCCATAGCGTTGACGTTTCCGTCGCCGTTGAAGTCAGCCATAAGCGGGTTCGCGCCGCTTTCCAGCCCGACGATATCCCTGAGTACCGCGCTTGAGTCCATTGCGTTCAGAACGCCGTCGTTGGACATATCGCCCGGAAGGTCGCTGAATCCGCAGACCATCACGACATACCTGCCCGCCGCGTCAGCGCCGGGAATGATCGCAGAGCCGTCCTTGCCGACCTTTACG
>CAKSHT010000122.1 GCA_934457235.1 uncultured Oscillospiraceae bacterium | reverse complement strand
GCAGTAAGGAGTGAAATCAATGAGCGAAACCATGATGAAAGTAATGTTCGCGGACGAGATCTGCGAGATTCCCTGCGAGGAGAAGAACGGGATCTACTATCCGAAGGCAGACAGTTACGGCAGGAAGGACATGAGCATACTCGCCCTGAAAGCCCTCGATCTGATGGCGGAGCTGGACAGAACAGTGCTTCAGTGCATAAACATGAGCGGACTGTACCGCACGATATGGGAGGAGATAGCCCAGAAAGCGGAGCGCAGCCGCAGCGAAACCATGGAGGCGCTGAAACAGAGAACGCAGTTCAGCCCGAACACCGAAATGAGGGAGCAGCAGCTGACGGAGATATTCACAGCGGCGCAGAACTCGGCATGGGATACGATCAGGAACTGCGTGAACTGGCTGATATCGGAAGTTCGGTCGAGGAACACGATAGCGGAACTGAGCACGATAACCCTTTCGATGATGACGGCAGCTTAACTGAAACAGCAGAATATGATAACGAGGTGGATTTTTCGGACGGAGAATCCGCCTCGTTTCTTTCAGGTGATCAGTATTCGCTTTTTGATACTGCTCCGCCAGCCGCTGAAACAAGTAAAGATCAAAACAATGCTGCGCTGACAGAACTGCTCATGACAGGAACGGGTTTTGAGGACGGAAAATGGCGGGTATATACATATTATAATAGCGAACACCCAAGCACCGATGAATTCGCGAACTTTCTGAAAAAGGAATACGGAATCGGCGGCTCGTCCAGCGTATCCGATACGTTCAAATTTTCATGGTACGATGCCAAGGGAATTAAGATAACCATGAATTCCGGCGAAGATGTCCTGTTCAGATGGAATGTCGCCGCAAAAGCGGCTGCCGGGCTGCTCGACAGCGGCGAATACTTTTCTAAAAAAGACCAGAATAATCATCTCAGGAACTGCGTTCGTCACGCAAGGGAGAGTATCCAATATGAAAATCCGTACAGCACGCAGACAGGAATCGACGCTATTGCGTATCTTGATTCCATCGGGTACGATTTTTCCGTCGGGCAGGAAAACGGCACTGGTTATTACCTGTTCCCTGATTCCGTATGCGTTTCCACTCTCCTGCGGACAAAGCCGGCTGACAGATATGTTATCTGCGCTCCGAAATGTACGCTGTCCGACGAATATCTGTCAGAACACAACATTACATTTCTGAAAACAGATGAGGATGTCAGATTTCCCGATGTTGGATTTGATTCCGATGAAAAGCTGCTTGAACAGATAAAAGTTGCCCTGCACCAAACAATGGGACATGATGTCTCATTGTTGGAGGAAAATAAATCTGATCCTAAGCGCAGACTGTATTTCAGCGAACTTTACGAGGCTGTCCGCAATGGCGACGAGATACCGCTTATCGAAAGCCAAATGCGCAGCACAGATGATGTTTCCGTTCAGGATGCCAGTGTGATTCAGTTTGAGAACTGGAAACTTGTCCCCGACGGCATGAGTCTTATTCTTACTGCAGACCGCATAGCTTTCGGCGGGGAGAAAATACCAGACTGCTGCATTCAGTCTTTTTCGGAAATCGACAATGCGATAGATTATCTCTTTGAGAGAGGTCTTGAAATAGAGATTGCTGAAAAAGAAAATGATTCTGAAACAATGGGACATGATGTCTCATTGTTGGTGGAAAATCCACCTGTCGAGAAGAAACCCGAACCTGTCGATTTTGTGATCCCTGCTGATTTTGAATACTCACACGGCAAAAAAGCAAAGTTTCAGGACAACATAACCGCCATAAAGCTGCTGAATCAGCTTGAAACGGAAAAGCGCTACGCTTCTCCGGAGGAACAGACCAAACTTGCCAGATACAGCGGCTGGGGCGGCATTCCGGAAGCATTCGACAAGGATAACGACAGTTGGAACAGCGAATACACCGAGCTGAAAAATCTGCTGACGGAAACGGAATACCGAAATGCACGTTCGAGTACAAATACCGCGTTCTATACGGATCCAGTCATAATCCGTTCCATATACAAAGGTCTGGCGCAGTTCGGTTTTAAGAGCGGTCGTATACTTGACCCGTCAATGGGAACAGGTAACTTCTACGGCAATATGCCGGAGGAAATGCGGAATAACAGCACCCTTGACGGCGTGGAAATCGACACTCTGACAGCAAGAATAGCGCACTACCTCTATCCCCGTGCCAATATTCAGAACAAGGGGTTTGAGCGTGCAAAGCTTGAAAAGCCTTATGATATCGTAATCGGAAATGTGCCGTTCGGGGATTTCAAGCCTTACGACCCGAAGTACGACAGCGAGTACCTTATTCACGATTACTTTTTCATCAAGTCGCTTGACCTGCTCAAAGCGGGAGGAATAGCCGCGCTCATTACCTCAAAAGGTACGCTCGACAAATATCTGACGCAGCCGCGCTTGGAAATGCTCAAACGCGCAGAGCTTATCGGCGCTGTCCGCCTGCCGAGCAATGCGTTTGAATCGGCTGGGACAGAAACCGTCACGGATATTCTCTTTTTTCAGAAAAGAGAGAATGTCCTCACCGATGAAGAAATCGACAGCATGGACTTGAACAAAACAGCGCCGTGGATCTCAATTGGCGGCAGTCTGCGCGTCGGCGATGTGTGGTATCAGGGAAACCAATACTATGCACAGCACGTCGAAAATATCCTCGGCGAACTGAAAGAGATAACCGGTCGTTTCGGTCGGGAAATAACGGTAGTTCCAAACGGTAATTTGCAGGAGCAGCTTGACGCGGCGATTTCCCGTATGTCCGCGACATTTTCCGCAGAACCTACAATTGAAGAAATTGACGAGGACGAAACAGAGGTATTTTCAATTCCGGACGGAGTAAAGCCGTTCACATACTATATCGAGGACAACCGGCTGTACTATGCGGATAATCATACAGCGAAACCATTCTCCGGTGATTCCAATTCTACAAGGGCGATACGCATGATGGTCGATATTGTCCATATATACGACCATATTATTATGAGTCAGCGTTGCGGCTGTACGGACGAAGTATTTGAAGCAGAAAGGCTTGCACTCAACAGCGCCTATGACGATTTCGTAAAAAGATATGGCCCCCTGTCATCGGCGGCAAATCAGCGCAGATTTGCAGATGATGTCCGCAGCCCCAAACTGTTTTCCCTTGAAATAGAATCCCGCGGCGCGGATAACAAGCCTGTTATCAAAAAAGCCGATGTATTCCGCGAGCGTACCGTTAATCAGTACCGAAACCCCACTCACGCCGACAGCGCCGTTGAAGCAATGCACCTATCCCTCAATCTCAAGCAGAAGATAGACTTGGCATATATGGCTGGGTTATGCGGCAAGACCGAGGACGAGATAATTGAGGAGCTCGGCGACCAGATTTACTGTGACCCCGCACGAAACGGCGGCGATAAATACAGCGGCTGGGTAACTGCCGAGGAATATCTTTCCGGCAGGACCCGCGACAAGCTCGGACTAGCGATAGTCAAAGCTGAAGAAAATCCAGAGCGTTTCAGCCGAAACGTCGAGGTACTCAAGGAACACCAGCCTCCGCAGCTGAGCATTGCAGATATAAGTTTCCGTCTTGGGTCGTTCTTCATTCCCTCGGAGATGTTCACTCAGTTCATGTACGACACTTTTGAAACGAGTATGTGGGCACGTAATTCTGCTTTGCCACGCGCGGTGATCAGCTGTGAATATATCCCCGCCACAAACGAATGGCGCATTCCGAACAAAACCTCGGAGCGCAGTGTAAAGGTCAACGAAGAATTCGGTACAAAAAGGCTGAACGCATACGAGCTTACCGAACTTGTTCTCAATCAGCGCAAAGCCGAAGTCAAGGATAAAGTTACCTACCGTGATTCCGACGGCGTAGAGCGTGAAAAGTATGTGCTCAACCGCAAGGAAACCATTCTCGCCCGTGATAAGCAGGCAAAAATCGAGCAGGCATTCCATGAATGGATACTCGCAGACCCCACGCGAATCAAAACCATCGAGGAGATATACAATAACCGTTTCAATGCTATAACTCCGCGAAAATACGATGGCAGCTACATTGAGATTCCCGGCATGGCAAAGAGCCTTTCGCTCCGTCCGCACCAGAAAGATGTGATCGCCAGATTTGCGGCGACCGGCGGCGGGCTTATGGCTCATGAGGTCGGCGCAGGTAAAACGGCAGCTTCCGCAGCGCTTGGAATGTACCTCAAATCCATAGGTGCAATAAATAAACCACTATATGTTGTGCCTAATGCGGTTATCGGTCAATTCGGAGAGGAGTTTCAGAGATTCTTCCCGCAGGCAAATATCCTTGTGGCAACCGAAAAGGATTTCCAGACCAGCAACCGCCGACGGTTCCTTGCGAAAATCTCATCTTGCAACTTTGACGCGGTGATAATATCGCAGTCGCAGTTTGAGAAGATACCAGTTTCCCTTGAAAGACAGGAGGAATATTATGGACGAAAGATAGACGCTCTGACCGTATCCATTGAGCAGATGAGGCAGGATCAGGGTCAACGGCTTTCAGTAAAGAAACTTGAAAGCATGAGAAAATCCATAACCACAAAGGTAGAAAAGCTCAGAGCGGCTTTCAAAAAGGATAACCTCATTTGTTTTGAGGATCTCGGCTGCGACTATCTTGTGGTTGACGAAGCACACGCATACAAGAACCTTGCGATTTTTTCAAAGATGAACAATGTCGCGGGCGTTAATGTCAGCTCAAATTCACAGCGTGCATTCGACCTTGAAATCAAGATACGCTACATACAGGAACTGAACAACGGCGGCGGTGTCTGCCTGATGACAGGTACACCTATCTCTAACGCAATATCAGAAATGTTCGTGTGGCAGTATCTTCTTCAATTTCCCACGCTGCGCGATCTCGGTATCGAGTATTTCGACAACTGGGCTTCGGTTTACGGAGAGATAACGCAGGCTATGGAAGTCAAGCCCTCCGGCAGCGGTTTTCGTATGCGCACCAGATTTGCGAATTTCGTTAATCTTCCGGAACTTTGTAATCTGTTCGGCGAGGTCACTGACCTTGTAAAAACCGGCGACCTTGACTATCTAAAGCTGCCTCAGATAAGCGGCGGCAAGCCGGAAATGATAATCTGCGAACCCTCTCCATCGCAGGAAGAACAGCGTGATGAGGGCATGGAGCGGGCAAAGAAAATCGAATCTGGCGCGGTAAAACCCGAGGAAGATAATATGCTTGCAATCTGTACTTTCATGACGAAGGTAGCGCTGGACGGTCGTATCCTTGACCCCGAAGCCGAGGATTATGAGGGTTCAAAGATAAACCAGTGCGTCAAACGAATCCTTGAAATCGACCGCGAGAACCCTAAAACCGCACAGGTAGTGTTCTGTGATACCAACACCCCAAAATATGACGGTAAATTCACCGTTTATGAGGATATCAAGCAGAAACTCATTGAAAGCGGTCAGTACAAGCCGGAGGAAATCGCCTTTGTCCATGACGCGAAGAATGACAAACAGCGCATAGAGATGTTTGAAAAAGTGAACGAGGCAAAAATCCGGCTTATCATCGGCTCGACTGGTAAGCTCGGCACCGGTGTGAATATACAGAGAAACCTTATTGCCATGCACCATCTTGACGCACCATACCGTCCGTCTGACATTGAGCAGCGAAACGGTCGCGGAATACGTCAGGGCAACAATAATCCCGAAGTGACCGTAATTTACTACGCAACTAAAGGAACATTCGACACTTACCGCTGGCAGCTTCTTGAGAAGAAGCAGGAAACTGCTTCAAAGGTGCTGTCCGGTAAGCCGGTTTCCCGCAGCTGCAAGGACATTGACGAGGTGGCTCTTACCTTTTCAGAAATGAAGGCTGCAACTACCGATAATCCGCTGGTAGCTGAAAAGCTCACGGTGGATAATGAAGTCGCAAGGCTCTCGCTGCTTGAAACCGAATACCTCTCACATCACAGGCAGCTTGCCCACGATATTCAGGAGGTGTACCCGAAAAACATTCAGAGTTTCACCCGTCAGCGCGAAAACGCTATCATCGATATTCAGACGCTGAACAGCAATCCATATATAGATGAATGTTTCAGAATAGAGTTTGACGGGCGTATGATTACTGAAAAAGAAAAAGCCGCTGCCGAGTTTGAAAGCAAGGCACGCGCTTATATGATCGGCGAGGCTTTCCGTGGAGGAGAGCCTGTTTTCTTTGCCAAGTATCACGGCTTTGAAATAGGGCTGCGCCGTTCGGATCAGTACAGCTGCAGCATTCTCGTCAAGGGGGCAAATCTGTATAAATCCGACTACAACAACAGCGGTACGGGTGCTATCACCCGTATCGACAATATGCTTGAAAGGCTTGCAAAGCAGCCGGAGGAATTCTCCGCAGCTATTAAAAAAGCAGAAAAGCAGCTTGCTAACGCACGATCTCTTTACGACCGTCCGTTTGAATACGCCGCCGAACTGAAAGAGCTTATCGAAAAGCAGGCATACCTTAATGC
>CAKSHT010000121.1 GCA_934457235.1 uncultured Oscillospiraceae bacterium | reverse complement strand
GGTTCCTGTCATGGACACCAGACCCTGGCGCACCGGCTCCTTGGTCTGTGCTGCAGCCGCTGCAATTGGAGCAGAGCCAAGACCTGCCTCATTGGAGAAAATACCACGGGCAATTCCCTTCTGCATAGCTACCAGCATACTTCCCACTATACCGCCTGTGACAGCCTTGGGATTGAAAGCGCTCTTTACGATCACTGCAATAGCTTCCGGAATCTCCTTTATATTACATAAAATCAGGATCACGCTGAACAGTACATACAGCACTGCCATAAAAGGAACCACTATCTGGGAAACAGTGGAGATACGCTTGATACCGCCGATAACGACCAGCGCCGCAATTATCATCAGCACGATGCCGGTCACCCAGTTCGGAATACCGAATGTGCTTTTCATGTTTGTGGATATCGTGTTGATCTGGGTCATATTGCCGATGCCGAACGACGCGAACAGGCAGAACACGCAGAACAGCACCGCCAGCACCGAGCCGATGACCTTGCAGTGCTTCTTCGCGCCAAGTCCGTACTTTAAGTAGTACATGGCGCCGCCGCTCCATTCGCCATCCCTGTTCTTCACACGGTAAAGGATACCGAGAACGTTCTCGGCGAAGTTCGTCATCATTCCGAAGAACGCCATTATCCACATCCAGAACACCGCGCCGGGACCGCCGGTGACTATCGCCGAAGCAACGCCCGCGATATTACCGGTGCCGACCGTAGAGGCAAGCGCCGCGCAGATACTCTGGAACTGTGAGATCTGCTTGTCCTTGGTATGCTTTGTGACGCTCCTGTCCTTGAACACCGCGCCTATAGTGCATCTGAACCACCTGCCGATGTGGGATATCTGGAAAAACTTTGTCAGTATCGACATAAGCACGCCCACGAACAGCAGAAGTATCAGCGCCGGCCAGCCCCACACAACTCCGCTTATCGCGTCGTTCACGGTCTTTACTGCGTCCAGAAAGCCGTTGGAGGTTTCTTTCGCGGCCGCTGATACCATCATTAAATCAATCATCTTTTATATTCTCCCAAAAACGGACTTCTGTCCGCATAATAATCTATTTTATTATACACCATTTCACAGAAAATTGCAAATAATAACCCTATGGCATTTTGCACAAAATTAATTCCATATTAAGGGTTAGAAAGAGGTTACATTCCATTTTGCAGCAACCTAATAACCTAATTCAGCTTATACGGCGAACGCGCGATGTAACTTTCACTAAAAAATTACGTCAAAACGCACAAAAACACGGATCTCTTGTTGCAACTCAGCGCATGGCTGTGATATAATATGTTTAATATAATAAATAAGTATATAGAAAAAGATACTTAAAAAGGAGAATCATCTTGAACAAGCAACGCCCTCTTATCGGTATAATAGCTGCCGAAGCCGAATATATATTCTTCTCGCGCTCCCTGGAATCCATCCAGAAGGAGCTTTTCGCTGCTGACATGGACGCTGCGATCTTTTCATCGCTGATGATGTCCGGCAATCCGGAATTCGACGCCGCCGAGAACTCGGTCTACGACCTGATAGACCTTGATACGCTCGACGGCATAATCATTTTCCCCACCAGCATAAACGATGCGCCTACCCGCGAACGGCTTATCGAACGCATACGCCGGGACTTCAAGGGACCCGTGATCTCCTTTGACTGCCGGGTGGAGGGCTTCGGGCACTCTGTCTATAATTACGAGCCTGCCGCTGATATTGTCATAGCGCACCTTATGGAGAAGCACGGAGTAAAGACCATCGACTTCGTGGGCGGTCAGGACGACGATTTCCACAACAGCATTCAGCGCTACTTCGTAAAGGCGATGAAGCGCCGCGGCTACGATATACCGGAGAACCGCATACACCACGGCAAGGACTGGGTAGCCGACTTTTCGCCCATCGCGGACGAGATAATCGCAAACGGCCTTCCGGACGCCGTTGTCTGCTGCTCCGACTTAACGGCGGTGCAGGTGCTCTCCGCGCTCTCCGACAAGGGCGTGAAAGTCCCGGAGGACCTGCTGCTGACCGGATTCAACCAGAAAGAACCGTTCGGCACGGATTACGTCAACGTCACCTCCGCGCTGCGCGACCCGAAACCCATGGCGCGCAACGCCGCAAAATACATAATCAGCAAGGTACGCGGTACGGAGTATATTCCGGAAACGAACAGCTGTCCCGCCGATATGGCGCCCGGTTTTACCTGCGGATGCAGGCGGGTGAACATCGGCACGCTGTGCAGCCAGGCGCGGGATCAGATGACCGCCATGCAGCATAACGGCGTGGACTCCTACTACAACTTCATGCCCGAGGATATGATAGGCGCCGACACGTTCTATGATTACCTCTGGAAGGTAGACTGGTATTCGCACTTCCTCGGAGATTTCAAGGGCTTCTGGATGTGCTTCAATGACAAGGTAATGCACAACGCCGTGCCCGACCCCGGATTCACCGACCGCATAAACATCTCCCTGCAGCGCGTAAACGGCAAGGGAACAGTTGACCTGATGAACAAATTCCCGCGTCAGCAGATGCTCCCCGCAATATTCGAGCCGCGTGAAAAGCCGATGGCGTTCATCTTCACATCGCTGCACTTCACGGGCGTGAATTACGGATATGTCGTGCTCTCCTACGGCGACAGCGGAAAGATCTACGACAAGACCTATGTCAAGTGGCTCCGCATCGTGACCGCCGCCCTGGAGAAGCAGCGCCGACATATCCTCTACAACGACGCCGTGACCGACGCCCAGGTGCGCGATTCACTGACCGGTCTGCTCAACATGCGCGGATACACCAGGATAATGACCGAGCGCTGCGGTAAGTTCAACGATCCGAAGAAGCTCCTGCGCATAATCTCCATCGACGTGGAGAACCTCAAGGGCATAAACGATACATTCGGCTACGCCGAGGGCGACCGTGTGCTCTCCGCGCTGGGCGTGGCGCTCTCCAATGCCGCCGGCGACAGCGATATCGTTGTGCGCGTCAGCGGCGATGAGTTCTTCATTGCCGGTATCCTGGACGAAGGCTCGGTGGACGATGTTCCTAACCGCCTGCAGAGCGTTCTGGACTCCCTCAACAGCCACGACAGCGAATACGGCGTGAATATCTATACGGCTTCCGTTTCAGCGCCGATAACGGACAAGTCCATTCTGGAGAGACTGCCCTACGACGCGGCTTACCAGCGTACAATGGCAAAGGATAACCACACCAAGATGCACAAGACCGCCGACGTTTCCGACGAGACCTTTGACCCGGAGGAGCGCCAGAACGTTATCCGGCTGCTGAACGAGAACCTGTTCACATACAATTTCCAGCCGATAGTGAACGCACGCAACGGCGATATTTACGCATACGAGGCGCTCATGCGCTCCGGCGAGGGATTCCGTCTTTCTCCGCTGACTATACTGACTCACGCCGGGGCTCTGGACAGGCTCAACGACGTGGAGAAGTGCACAATGTTCAACACCTTGCGCTTCGCCCAGGAAAACCAGGAACTGCTTGCCGGGAAGCTTCTGTTCATCAACAGCATTCCTGCCTGCACGCTCCCCGACCCGGATTTTGAGCAGCTCTATCAGCTGTACGGGGGCATCATGAAGAACATCGTCGTGGAGTTCACCGAGCAGACCGAAGCAAGCTCCAGCCAGCTGAAAACGCTGCTTGAGCGCAGCCAGCGCTGCGGCTTCCAGATAGCGATCGACGACTACGGCACGGGCTATTCCAACATAAGCAACCTGCTCACGTTCATGCCGAACGTGGTGAAGATAGACCGCAGCCTTATAATGAATATCCACAAGGACAAGCGCAAGAAGCATTTCACACGCAACATCATCGACTACGCGCACGACAACAACTTCATGGCGCTCGCCGAGGGCGTGGAGCTTCCCGAAGAACTTCAGACGGTCATCGCGATGGGCGTTGACCTTATCCAGGGCTATTACACTGCGAAGCCGTCCGCCGATATCGTACGCGAGATCGACCCGGACATCGTGCAGGAAATAATCAGCTACAACCGACAGAGCGACAACCGCCGTCCGCGAAAGACGTACTTCACCGGCGACGAACGCGAGATATCGCTGATGGCTCTCGACCTGGACAGCTACACGGACATCATGATAAACAAGCCGGAATACACGCTGAACGGAAACAAGAATTACGTTTCCGAAATGGCTATCCGCGCCAAGGACAACACCGACTGCCGCCTTGACCTTGTGGACATCGTCGTAAGGAATGAAACCACCGGCGCCGCGATAACCGTCGGACAGAACAGCACCATGACGCTGAACATCATTGGCGAGGTTTCTATTACCGGCGGGATCTACGTTCCGTCCGGCTCATCGCTGAGGATAAACGGAAGCGGTTCGCTGAAGATATTCTCAGCGGCTGCGCAGACCTACGCGATAGGTTCCGGAAGCACGATGCCCTACGGCAACATCGACATCGACATGTCCGGAGGGCTGTACATACACCTTGACAGCGAAAAGAGCGTTGCCATCGGCGGACGCAGCAACGATGGCGGCTCGCACATCAATATCCGCTGCAAGGAGCTGTATATCGAGCAGCTTGGCAAGCGTACGCTCGGCATAGGCAGTTTGCTTTCGCCGGCTGATGTGCATATCCAGGGAACGCGGTTCACTATCGAGCACCATTCAAAGACGGCGCTCGGCATAGGAAGCTTCAGCGACCCCTGCGATATAACCGTAGACAGCGGAAGCGCAACGTTCACAATGTCCGGCGACAAGATCGGCGGAATCGGCTCGTTCAATTCCTGCGGCGGAAAGGTCGTCATGCGCAGCGTGCGCGTCAATACCGAGTTCAAGGCAAAGGAGATACTCGGCATCGGCGCTGACAAGAAGTTCGGCGAGATAACCATGACCGACTGTACGTTCAATTCGCTGATAGAGGGCGCGGAGTCCGTAGTCATAGGTTCCGCGGACTGCGAGGGTACGCTCAGCATGCGTAATTGCAGCGGAGATATCACGGTGCGTTCCAGCGTAAAGACGCTGCTCGGAGTAAAGCCGGAGAACCTCATAATGGATCAGAGCGGTCTGAATTTCAAGGAATAAACAATTAAGGTGCGCTGTTACTGACAGTGCACCTTTTCTGTATATCTGAAAAGTCTTAACGTAAGAAAAACATATTAGTACTCATATTATTTCTGATTCCATAAATTTTGTATGGTGGGATCCTATATACGCCCGGCTCTTTTCCGTCCCCTACATTTTAAATAAGCTCCCTAACCGCCGCCGCAAAATAGAAGCTCCCTCCGAAATAGATAAGCCCCCCGGAGCTTCCTCTTGCGTACCGTACGGCCTCCCGCGGGTCGTGGAAAACCTCCGCGTTCACGCCGGAAGCGCTCCGCAGCTCCTCCGCCGGGATATTACCCTCGGAGAACCCGTCGCAGAATATCACACGCTCAAACACCGGGAGTATCTCACGCAGGAACGCCACGTGATCCTTGGTGTTCATCATTCCGATGACGCCCGTGATATGCCCGTACCCCGAACTTTCCAGCGCCCGGCGCACCGCCCGCGCCGCCTGCGGATTGTGCCCGCCGTCCAGGAGTATTGATGGCTTCCCCTCGTGGTCGGAGCGGAAGAACTCCATTCGCGCAGGTATCTGTGCACGCTCCAGTCCCCTTGCGATATCCGCCGGGGATACCCCCGCACCAGTCAGCGCTTCGACAGCCGTCAGCGCATTGGTTATCTGGTATTCGCCGCCCATTCGCAGGCGGTATTCCTGCCCCTTGTAGCTGAATGAGCTTCCCGTAAGCCCCGGCGCTCCGTGTACCTCAAGTGCCGTCCTGTCCGGGATAATAAGCTGCGCCCCGGTTTCAGCGCAGCGTTTTTTTATGACCTCAAGCGCTCCCTCCGGAATATCCAGAGCCGCGACAGCCTTTCCGCCCTTGATAACGCCGCACTTGGAAGCCGCGATCTTCTCCACCGTGCCGCCGAGGATCTTCGTGTGATCCAGCCCGATGGAAGTTATGACCGCGCACTCCGGCTGCTTTATGATATTGGTGGAATCCAGCGTGCCGCCGATACCCGCTTCAAGCACCACATACTCCGCGTTCTTCTCCCTGAACCACAGGAACGCCGCGGCGTTGATGATCTCGAACTGCGAGAACTCCAGCTCCGGGAGCGTATCCGCAGCGTCCGCGGCGATGTTGAGTACCCGCGCGAAATCAGCGCAGCTGATCTCATAGATACCGTCGGGATACGCGATCGCCAGCCGCTCGCATACGCTGCGGACGTACGGCGACGTGAACCGCCCGGCGACATGTCCGGCGGCGGTCAGCGCGGAGGTGCAGAACTCCGCGACGGAGCCTTTCCCGTTAGTCCCGACAATATGGATATAGCGCGGTCCGTCCTGGGGGTCGCCGAGTTTGTGCATCAGCGCAGAAAACCGGGACAGATCCTTCACCGGCGCGCCGAAGTGAGAATACTGTCCCAGGAAATTTTCAATATCCGCGCAGGTGCAGCTTAATGTAAGCCGCATTCGTCATAGTCCTTCCACTTCTCGTGATAGCGCATCTCGTCCGCG
>CAKSHT010000120.1 GCA_934457235.1 uncultured Oscillospiraceae bacterium | reverse complement strand
CTCCCCGGACTATCCGGTGCGCATTGGTAACTATAAGGCTCTTCGCCGCCTGGCGGAAGATCTCCTTTAACTCCACCGCCGGGACCCTCCCGCCGGATATAAGGTCACGCAGTACGTTGCCCGCGCCGACGGACGGGAGCTGATTGCTGTCCCCGACCATGATGAGCCTGGTGCGCGGTCTGACTGCGTGTAACAGAGCATCCATCAGCAGCGTGTCCACCATGGACATCTCGTCGATTATCAGCACATCGCATGTCAGCGGATTTTCCTCCTTGCGCTTGAAGGAGTGCGACGATGTCGCGAAATCCACCTCCAGCAGGCGGTGTATCGTCTGCGCCGGCGCTCCGGTGAGGTCCGCCATACGCTTTGCCGCCCTGCCTGTGGGTGCGGCGAGCTTCATTTTCAGCCCGCGCTTCCGGCATAGGGATATCACGGCGTTCAGCGTGGTGGTTTTACCAGTGCCGGGGCCTCCGGTCAGAATGAACACGTGATTGTTCATGCAGCCGTTTATCGCCTCGCGCTGGAGCTTCTCGTACTCTATGCCCTGCTCGGCTTCTATCCCCGCGATCTCCGAGGAGTAATCCACGTCCCCGCAGTCGCTGCGCTGTATCATCTCCGCAAGCTTCTCGGCGATGTAGCACTCGGCGCGGTAGTATTCCCGCAGGAACACGAACTTGTCGTCGTACTTGTCGGTGCGGACTATCTCGTCGCGCTGCTCAGCCGTCATCAGTCCGTTCCAGAACTGCCGCTCGTTGATATTAAGCTCATAGGTCACGGCGTCCGAAAGGTCGTTCTCCCGGACGCAGGTATGTCCGTTATCGGCATTGGTGCGCAGGCACCAGATTATCCCCGCAATGACGCGTTCCTCGCTGTCCATGTCGATATCCATGTCCCGCGCAAGCCTGTCCGCCTCCCGGAACGGCAGGTCTATGCCCTGCCCGCACAGGCACCAGGGATTGTCCTGGACTGCCTGCACGGTGTTCATCTCAAACTTCTTCCACGCCGCCGCGACCACCGACGCTGAAAGGCTGTACCTCGCGAAGTAAGTCACTGCCTTGCGCAGCCCGGCTATCCTGCGGAACTCCTCGCCGATTTTCAGGGCGCTCTCGGTGGTTATGCCCTTTATCGACGAAAGCTGCGCCGGGTCATTCTCAATTATCTCCAGTGCGCTGCTTCCGAACGCCGTCACTATGCGCTTTGCCATAGCCGGGCCAACGCCCATTATGACGCCGGAGCCAAGGAACTTGCGCACTGCGCTCTCGGTGTTCGGCAGAGCCCTTTCGCACACCTCCGCCTTGAACTGCCTGCCGTATTTCGGGGAATTTATGTACTCGCCGAGCAGCGTGAGGTTCTCGCCCTCCCGCACGTCGCCGAGCACCCCGACAACGGTCACAAGCTCGCCGCCGCAGTCGAGGTCAGCCACCGTGTAGCCGTTTTCCTCGTTTGAAAATATCACACCCTCGACCGTTCCGGAAAGGGTCTGTGCCGTTTCGTTGTCCAAATCATCACCGCTTTGTTTTTATAAAGAATACATTGCCGTATTTTTCTGCGAGCCGCTGCGCCTCCTTGTCGGAATCATTCCCGGCGGAAAGAACAACCACCCTCGCCACCCGGGGATCCCTGCGCATATGCTCGACAAATCCGCCGATATCCTCGCCGCTGCGGACGTACACGTCATGCCTGTGCAGGTCGCGCGAGAACAGCGCGCACACCGCGAGCTTTATCAGCATCGTCAGCCCGAAAATCGAAAGGAACATCAGCGAAAAAACGTACAGAAACTCCATAAACACCGCCTCCTGCGGCATTATATGCAGCTCCCGCATGAGGCGTTATCTGCCGAGAATAATGCAGTTCCAGCCCTCTTCGCTGCGGCTCTCCTTTATCTTGAAGCCGTTTTCGGTGAGAGCCGCGGTCACCTCGTCCATACGCTCATCGATTATGCCGGATACGAGCAGCGTGCCCTCCGGATTCATGAAGCTGCCGAACAGCGGACTCATGCCGATGATGACGTCAGCCACGATGTTCGCGCAGATAACGTCATAGCCGGCGCCGATCTTTTCGCGGAGCGCAGCGTCGTCGATGATGTTTCCGCAGTAAGCGGTGTAGTGCTCGTGAGTGAAGTGGTTTTTCTCAACGTTCTCGGAGGCGGTCTTTACGGCGTTTTCGAAGATATCGCACATGGTGACCTTCTCAGCTCCGAAAAGCAGCGCCGCAATGGATAATATTCCGCTGCCGCAGCCCAGGTCGAGCACGCGGTCGCCGGGCTTCACAACGCCCTCCAGGGACTCCATTACGAGCTTCGTTGTGTGGTGCTGTCCAGTGCCGAACGTGGAAGCCGGGTCTATCTCAAGGATACGTTCGCCGGGAGCCGGGGTCACGTCCTCCCAGGACGGCTTGATGACAAGACTCCTGCCTACGCGGAACGGCTTGTAGTACTTCTTCCAGTTGTTCGCCCAGTCCTCTTCCTTGACGTTCGCAAGCTCCATGCGCAGGTTGCCGTAATAGCCGTCGGAGTCAGTCTGCTTCCATCCCTCGATGAGAGAGCGTATAGCCGCCAGGGTTTCCGCGCCCTGTGTATTGTCGTGTACATAGATCGTGATATGCGGCTCTACCTTGCTCAGCCCCATCAGCTCGTCGTCAACGTAATCCCAGTTCGCGTTCTTGTCCGCCAGGAAGCTTTCAAAATCCGCGCTGTCGCTGATGATGAAGCCGGTTATTCCGTAATCCTGGAGCGCTCCGGTTATGCCGTCGATAGCCTGTGATGCAGTGTAGATATCCGCCTGAATGAAATTATCCATTTTAATTCTCCTTTATTAAGCATAATAGTACATGATACATTATACACCTTTTCTCCGGATAAATCAAGTGGCTTCTGAAGTACGTAAAAAATACGCTGATTTTTTGAAAAATATTTGGAACGATACCGCGTATACATCTCTTGACATTTTTCGCATATGGTACTATAATATAATAGTTGATTTATGCACTGTACCGCCTGGTACACACAGAATGCGCTCCGAGCGCGGAAAACAAAGAAAATTTCAGGGGGAAACCATGATGAAAATAACTGTAGCGGGAACAGGCTATGTGGGACTTTCAATGGCCGTGCTGCTCGCCCAGCACAACGAAGTCACCGCAGTTGATATAATCCCGGAAAAGGTTGAGCTTATCAACTCCAGAAGATCGCCCATAGCCGATGAATACATCGAAAAATACCTGGCAGAGAAGCCGCTGACGCTCACTGCGACAAACGGCTGGCGCCCGGCGTACACCTCTGCGGACATCGTGATAATCGCAACTCCCACCAACTACGACCCGGAAAAGAACTACTTCGACACTTCGTCCGTTGAGAGCGTCGTTGAGCAGGTGCTCTGCGTGAACGACCACTGCACCATCGTGGTGAAATCCACCGTGCCCGTCGGTTTCACAAAGGGACTTCACGAGAAATATCCCGACAGCGCGCACCGCATAATCTTCTCGCCGGAATTTCTTCGAGAGGGTCAGGCGCTCTACGACAACCTCTATCCGTCCAGAATAATCGTCGGCGCTCCCCAGGAGGACGCGGACGCAGTTCAGCGTGCGGACGTATTCGCAAAGCTGCTCCAGCAGGGCGCGATCAAAGAAGATATCCCGACGCTGCATCTCAACCCCACCGAGGCGGAGGCGGTGAAGCTGTTCAGCAACACTTACCTCGCGCTGCGCGTGGCTTACTTCAACGAGCTTGACACCTACGCCGAGATGAAGGGACTCAATGCCCGCCAGATAATCGACGGCGTGGGACTTGACCCACGCATCGGCTCGCACTATAATAACCCCAGCTTCGGTTACGGCGGCTACTGCCTGCCAAAGGACACCAAGCAGCTTCTCGCGAATTACGCGGACGTCCCGAACGACATCATTAGTGCGATAGTTGCTGCGAACAAGACCCGCAAGGACTACATCGCGGATCACATCGCTTCCATGAATCCACAGACCGTCGGAATTTACAGACTCACGATGAAATCCAATTCAGACAACTTCCGTCAGAGTTCTATCCAGGGTATTATGAAGCGCCTTGCGAAGAAGAACATAAGCGTTATAATCTACGAACCTACTCTGAAATCCGGGCAGAAGTTCTTTGACTATGAGGTGTGCGGCGATTTCTCGGAGTTCAAGAAGCGCTCCGATATAATCGTAGCAAACCGCATGAGCAGCGACCTCGCGGACGTAAAGGACAAGGTATACACAAGAGATCTCTACAGCAGGGATTAAAAGCCTGCTTCATCGAAAAAACACCTATACCAGGCTGCCTTTATCGGCAGCCTGAGGCGGTCATAGACCGCCTGAGACCGTCGAAAAAGTCACTAAAGTGACTTTTCCGCCGAACATCCCAGCTGCGCGCACGTCTTGGCGGCTTTGCCGCCAACCCGCACACTTGCTGGGATAGAAGTGTTTTTTGCCCCGGGAGACCCGTGGCAAAAAACGGATTTAAAAGCCCGCTTCGCGGGCAAAATCGTTTTTTTCGACAAGCTGAGGCGGTCATAGACCGCCTGTTATTAAAAAAAAGGGGGCGTCACGGTGGACTCTATTATATCCGGAACATTCAGAATGATAATAAGGGGCGGCAGTCCGGAACAGCTGTTCTTTGACGACGATTTTCTGAAAGTCATGGATCTGAACGACAACTCTGACCCGGAGGAGAATTTCCGGCGCTGGCTGGAGTGCGTCCATCCGGACGACGTGCCAACAATAAAGGAAGCAATTCAGTGCACTGTCCACGGCATAAAGGCGGAAGCCAAGTACCGCTGGCGCCATAAGACAAAAGGCATGTTCACGGCGTACAGCTCCGGCATGCTCGCCTCCAGCGACGGCGGTGTGATGACCATCTATGGATTCTTCAAAGGAATACCGACCGACAGGACGCCGCTTTACCGCTATGACCCGGATATCCAGCTGCTGACAAGACTGTTTGCAGAAAAACTCCTGGACAGCTTCTGCTTCTGCGCCCTCACCGACATCGACAGGAACCGCCTGCTTGTCCTCAACGACTCGTTCAACACCAGCTTCTCCGCCGGGCAGGAGGGCACCTACGACGCATGGCGCAGCTCCGTAATCGGCAGAATCCACCCGGACGACCGCGCGCGTTTCGCCGATATGATCTCCCGCGAAGAACTGAGCAGCAGCTTCAGCGTGAACGACGAGGTACGCGGTGAATTCCGCATGATGATCCATGGGGAGTACATCTGGATAAACTATCGCTGCGTGAAGATGAAGCAGAGAATCGCCGGGAAATATCCCGTGTTCATCGTCGCACGGCGTATCACCGCAGATCACCGGGCGCTGTTCCTGGAAGAGCTGCGCGACCAGCTTATAAACGGTCTTGCCGTGCCCTACCAGATACTCGACCTCATCAACCTGCGCACCGGAAGCTTCTATTCCTCCACCGACAAGGCAGGACTGTTTGCCGAGAATTTCAACGTCATCGGAGAATACCCCGACGCGCTCAAGCGCTTCGTTGACCAGTGCGAATGCAGCGAAGAGGACAGAAGCGCGATATTATACAATTTCTCCCTCGCAAATATGATACGGCGCTTTTCCTCCGGCGAAAAGTTCATCGAATGCGAGATATGCCACCGCCGCAGCGGTCAGCCGGAGTGGCTGCGTATACAGTCGTTCGTTTCGGCACGGGACGAAAATGGCGCTCCGCGCCTCGCGATACTCGCAGTGCAGCCCATAACCGCCGAGAAACTGAAGGAGCTGCGATACCAGCAGCGGCTTGAACGCGCGCTGCGCTCCGAAAGCCAGTACCGCCAGGCTATACTGTCCAACGCCATCGCCGTTTATACATTCAATATTACCAGGGACACCATTTACGACGAGATAATCGAGCAGGAAAACGCGCTCCCTCTGCTGCCGCAGATGGGGCTTACTCTCCCATGCTCCTATAAAGAGTACTTCACGGATAAGGCAGCTGCGGAGGTCTTTGCAAAAACGTTCTGCACCGCGACCCTCGCGGATATGTTCAACAGCCACCGCCGCAGCTTCGACACGGAATACGAATTTCAGATCGGCAACCGCAAGGGTTATTTCCGCGAAGCCGTGATACTCACCCAGGACCTTGAAACCGGCGACCTCTGGGGTCTGACCTACGTACGTGACATCACCAGTGAGCACGAGCAGGCGACCCGCGTTGAGCAGGCTCTGCGGGACGCCTTTGACCAGGCTCAGCACGCAAACTCCGCAAAAACGCTGTTCATGAGCCAGATGAGCCACGATATACGCACGCCGCTGAATTCGATACTCGGCATGTCGTCCATCGCGCAGGAGCACATCAGCGACACCGCGAGAGTAGCGGACTGCCTTGAAAAGATAGAAGCGTCCGGAAAGCACCTGCTTGAGATAATCAACAACGTACTTGACCTCTCGGCGATAGAAAGCGGAAAGACCGTGCTCGCTTCCGAGCCGTTCGACCTGCATGTGTTCCTTGACGATACCATACGCATGATCAGACCTCTGACTGACAAGAAGCACCACACGCTCACGGTGAATATCGCCGCCGGGATAAACACCAGCGT
>CAKSHT010000119.1 GCA_934457235.1 uncultured Oscillospiraceae bacterium | reverse complement strand
AGGTGGAGGTAGCGAGTTCGAGCCTCGTAATCCGCTCCATATTTACACCTGCTCCGGCAGGTTCAATTAAAGAAATTCGTCGTGGAAATATTCACGGCGTTTTTTGTTATATGCGTTTTTTACGGAGCGGCTCCGCACGCAGAGCCGCATTATATTGCCAGGTCACTGCTTCGACATGATCCGGAGCACGATTATCGCAGCAAGCGATGCACCGCAGATTATCCAGTTGATGATGACTCTGCGGCGGAGCTTTTCCTGGTTCTTTTTGCGTTCTTCTTCTCGTTTAGCCATGGTGCACCTCCGTATTTTACTGCTCTTATTGTAACATCAAAAATCCCGGTTGTCAAGCCGGGTGAAAGGATATCTCATGAAACTTGTAATTGCAGAGAAGCCCTCGGTCGGAAACACTATCGCAAAGGTGATCGGCGCAAACCGTAACCGCGGCGATGGCTACACGGAGGGAAACGGATATATCGTAAGCTGGTGCTTCGGGCATCTCGTGACCCTGGCGGCACCGGAGGATTACGACAAGCGATACGCCAAGCCCTGGAAGCTCTCCAATCTGCCGATACTCCCGGAGGAGTTCAAGTGGATCGTTCCGGAGAGCACCGCCGCGCAGTTCGAGATACTCAAGGGACTTATGCAGCGGCCCGACGTTGACGGGCTGATATGCGCCACCGACGCCGGACGCGAGGGCGAATGCGTGTTCCGTTACGTATATTACCAGGCAGGCTGCACCAAGCCGTTTTCGCGCCTGTGGATAAGCTCCATGACTGACGAGGCTGTGCGTGAGGGATTTCAGCATTTACGTCCGGGAAGCGAGTACGACGCGCTCTACCGCAGCGGACTTGCGCGCAATAAGGCGGACTGGATAGTCGGCATGAACGCAACGCAGCTGTTCACCGTAAAGTACCGCAGCCTGCTTTCAGTCGGCAGAGTCCAGACTCCTACGCTCGCAATGCTTGTGGAGCGCGAAAAGAAGATACAGCAGTTCGCTGCGGCGAGATATTTCACTCTGGAGCTGAACTGCGGTAAATTCAAGGCGGAAAGCGACAAGATAGCTCCGCTGGAGGCAGAAGCCGCGGCAGAGCAGTGCGGAAAGACCGCGGTCGTGAAGTCCGTGTCAAGGGAGCAGAAGAATGCGAATCCCCCGAAGCTGTACGATCTGACGTCCCTCCAGCGCGATGCGAACAAGCTTTACGGCTACACCGCGCAGCAGACGCTGGACTGCGCCCAGAAGCTCTACGAAAACAAACTGCTGACTTATCCCAGAACGGACAGCTGTTACATAACCGACGACATGGAAAGCACCGCCGCCGAGATGGTAAGGCTGACGGCGCGTACGTTCAAATTCGGCGCGGATTATGACGCACAGAACATCACACCGGATATAAAGCGGCTCATAAACAACGACAAGGTGAGCGACCACCATGCGCTTCTTCCGACAAGGGAGATCGTGCGGTATGATTTCAGCCGCCTTCCGGAGGACTGCTGGAACGTCCTGTCGCTGGTGGCTATACGCCTGCTGCTGGCGGTTTCTCCGGTAAATGTCAGTGACACAGTTACCGCAGTGCTGGAGTGCGGCGGCAGGGATTTCACCGCCCGCGGAAAGACTACAGTACAGGGTGGCTGGAAGCAGCTTGAGGCTTCAATCAAGGCAAATCTGAAAGGACTTGTCAAGGATGAGGACGACGACAGCGACGAGCCGTCAGGCGTGCTCCCGCCGCTGATAGAGGGCGGAGAGATCGCCGTGAAATCCGTGAAGCTGCTGGATCACAAGACCACTCCACCGAAGCGCTACACTGAGGACATGCTCCTTTCCGCGATGGAGCGCGCAGGCTCCGATAGCTACAGCGACGATGACGATTTAGAAAAAAAGGGGCTGGGCACCCCGGCGACCCGCGCGGCGATAATCGAAACTCTGGTGAAGCGCCAGTACGTAGAGCGCAAGGGCAAGCAGCTTATCCCGACGGACAAGGGGATAAGGGTGATAGACGTGGTTCCGGAAAAGGTGAAGTCCCCGGCGATGACCGCCGAGTGGGAGAGCACACTCCAGAAGATAGCCCGTGGCGAGGCGGACGACCAGCAGTTCCTGCGGGAAATGACGGAGTTCACAAAGCAGCTCATAAAGGATAATGCCGGAGAGACCACCAGGGAGAACAATCCGTTCAGATTTTCCAGACTCCCGGTAGTGGGGAAGTGCCCGGTGTGCGGCAAGAACGTATACGAGTTCCAGAAGTCCTATTCGTGTGAGGACAGCCGCGGCGCCTGCGGATTCTTTTTCATGAAGGAGAAGTTCGGCAAGGAGATAACCCCCACCCAGGCAAAGCGCATACTGGAAAAGGGAAGCTCCATCGTGCTCAAGGGCTTCACCGCCCAGGACGGCAGCACCTACAGCGGAAAGCTGGTACTTGTTGACGGAAAGGTACGCGTGGAGCGCGAAAAGTGATCAGTCAGCGAAGAATATTTCCTGCTCCTGAACGATATCTCCGCGCAGGGTATAAATAGCAGTAAGACGTATTCCGTCCTCCTCCGGGAGGGCGGTTTTTTCGCAGGATACTATTTCGTAATCGCTGTAGAAATTCTCTTCAAAATCGCTCTGCCGCCGGGAAAGCTCGGTTATGCAGTTGTCAGCGGAGCGCACTATTTCCACGCTGCGCATGGCGGTAAATGTCCCGCGGCGTATCGAAAGCGGGGTCTTGTATCCAAAGAGCATCACAGGCTCCGTCTGCTCGGAATAGACTGCGTCCGGAACGTCCACATTGCCGAAGAACAGCGGCAGGCTGTCGTCCTCAAATTCCAGCCAGGAGAACTCCGTGACTTCTCCGTCCGCAAGCTGCACGGTCTCGCGGTATGGTACGTAGAATTCCTGCGTTTCGGTGAACTCCCCGATGATATCGGCGCTTGCATGGTGATAGGTTATGTTCCCGGCGCCGTCGGCGACTATACCGCTGACGAGAAGCCCGCCCGCTGGTACGCCGCTGCCGGTCTCCGCCGAGAGCGTCCCGTCACGGACAACGTGCGATACTATCGCCGCCGCCCTGGTGGCCACGAGATTACATGGAACATCGGAGTTAAGCATTTCCGGCTTCTCAGTTACCATTTCCACTCTTGCGACGGCGCGGAATCCCTCCATGGATATCTTGACCCAGGAGGCTTCCGGTATCTCAAGCATCAGCCGACGTTCCGCGTACTGAGTGTCGGCGCGGACGGAACTTCCGGGACGTATGCCGCATTCGTCAAGTATCGTCATTATCTGCGAGCGCTGACCCGCTGTCAGTATGTCGGTGCTTTCAAGATCAATGTCCTGTATCCGGCTGCTGTTGACCGCAAGTATCATGATGAACGCAAGTGCGCCTATGTACAGCCCGACACGCCGGCTGTAGCGCATCGCCGTGAAATACAGCCCGCGGCGCTTCCCGGCGCGGATACGCACGCCGTATTTGTGTGCCGTCGCTGCGGTAGTCCAGTAGTCCGCGGGGGATACGATACCGCTTATTGTGCCGTCCCCGAATTTCAGCCGCCGCAGCTGAACGCCGGAGCTTATCAGCGTTGACGCCATCTTTTCCGGATATCCGCCGAAGCCTCTGAATTCAACCCTGCCAAGCCACATTCCGCTGATTTTTTCAGCCATGGTGCGTTCACTCCTTTTTTACAGCTCAATGAATGCCACTGATGTGATTCCCCCGGTTATCCGGACGCCGTATGCTCCGTAGCTCTCAAGGATAAGGTCGCTGCCGCAGACGCGCATAAGACGCTCTGTCCCGCTGCAGCGCAGCTTGAGTACTATCTCTCCGTTGTCGGTGCAGTCGGTGCAGCCGACTACGGCGGTGCAGTTTTCCGCGCACAGGTCGCAGCCGTCCCGCAGCGTCACCACAGAATGCCGCCAGGGAAGCTCGCCAAGTTCTGTCAGTCTGCTTTTTATTCCCATAGTTATCCCTCCGTGAACCTTGTCCTACAGCGAATTATATGCTGGTTTTTTCGTTATGATAACTTCAGGTAAAAATAAAGGAAAGATAAACCACAACATTTGCGGTTTATGTGAATTATCGTAGAATTTACCGAGTATAGTGTAAAAAAAATAAATAATCTGCCGATATACACTATAACGAGAAGTGTATCTGAGGATTATGTAAAGCATTACACAGACATTTACTCACAGTGAAAGGTCAGGTAAACCCCATGAAAAAACTACTGATGAAATCAAATGACAAGCCGAAAAAAACTCCTAAGCCCGCAAAGGCTCCCAAAGCTCCGAAGCCTCCGAAGGCGCCCAGGCTTCCGAAGTCTGAAAAGGTGAAGAAGTTCAAGGAGAGATCCGAACAGGCTGTAAATAATATCAAGATGAAAAAGACGATGAAGATCGGCACTAAGATAACGCTGATCTCCTGCGTTACAGCCGTTGTTGCTGCGCTCGTTATGGCGATGGTGGTGACAGGCGTGTTCATGAATTTCGTCAATGGACTGCGCGAAGACGAGACCGGCACCGGCGTGCAGATACTGGCAACGGAGGTCAAGGCACAGAACTCCACGTGCAGCGATCTTGCAAAGCTGATGACAGCCAGCGGCACCATGACTCCCGAGATACTTTCGGTGAACTGGGGCGCAAACGTCAAGTCATCGAACATCTCCGGCGCGTACATACTGATGAACGGCAACATCTCCTGGCAGAGCGATAATTTCGCGCTCAGCACGGATTACACCGGCAAGGCTATGTCCGGACTCAACGGCGTTATCTGTGACCAGGGAAAGCTGTACGCGGTTGCCACATATAACGTAGGCGTGAGCGGCGTAATGGTAGTTGCAAGCGATCTGGTATCCGAGAGCTTCACTCAGGATATCAAGGAAAAGACCGGCGCAGAGATCACACTGTTCAGCGGCGACACAAGATACAACACCACTATGCTCAACAGCAAGGGTGAGAGGAATATCGGCACCAAGATGGACGCAGGCATCTGGAGTCAGCTCCAGGCGGGCGATACCTATATCGGTCAGACCACCATCAATGGCGTAGGATATTATGTTAATTACAGCCCGTTGACCGATATTTCCGGCAACGTTGTCGGTGCGTATTTCTCAGGCTATTCCACCGAAGCGACCAATAAGGAGCTTGCGCTTACCATTGTTATTGAAGTCATCGTGCTGGCTGTGGTATGCGTGATAATCGCGTTCCTGATTCTTTATATCATGAACAAGCTCGTCAAGAAGCCTGTCGCAGAGGTTGTAAAGATATGCGGTCAGCTCAGCAGCGGTCAGCTGGACGCAGAGGATACGAAGTTCAACTTCCACGGAGATGAAATGGGACACATCGCAGAAAACCTCACTGGTGCCAAGCATACTCTGCATTCCTACGTCGATGATATTTCACGCGTTCTTGAGTGCATGGGCACAGGCGATTTCTCTGCGCAGCCCGGAATGGAGTATATCGGCAGCTTTGAGAAGATAAACGAGTCATTCCGCAGCATCAAGGAGACTCTCAGTGGCGTTATAAACAACATGAATTCCTCCGCGAACGATGTAATGGCTGGCTCTCAGCAGATGGCGGACGGCTCTCAGCTCCTTGCCGAGGGTACGACGAAGCAGGCAACTGCGGTCGATGAGCTTTCCTCCACCATCAGCGATATCTCCGGAAACATCAGCAAGACCGCAGATAACGCTGTAAGAGCGAGTGAGTTCACTAACAACTGCTCCGACCAGATGCTCAAGCAGAGCACAGAGATGCAGAACATGCTTGACGCGATGGCTGAGATCGAAAAGCAGTCCGAGGCTATTTCCGATGTCATCAAGACCATTGAGGATATCGCGTTCCAGACCAATATCCTGGCGCTCAACGCGGCTATTGAGGCGGCGAGAGCCGGGGAAGCAGGCAAGGGTTTTGCAGTCGTTGCTGACGAGGTAAGAAACCTGGCTTCCAAATCCGCAGAGTCCGCGAACAGTACTCGTGCACTGATCTCCGCGACCACCGAGGCGGTGAAGAACGGCTCGGACATCGCGTCCAGAACAGCGGAAACGCTCCAGCAGGTAACGGAGCTTTCCAAACAGAGCGCACAGCTCGTTGCGGATATCTCCGCGGCGGCAGAGCAGCAGGCACACGCGGTGGACCAGGTTACTGTAGGTATCGAGCAGATATCACAGGTAATCTCCACGAACTCCGCGACGGCAGAGGAATCTGCGGCTTCCTGCGAGGAGCTTTCCGCACAGGCAAGGCTGCTTAAGGAGCAGATTGAGAAGCTCAGAGTATAGAATAAGCAATGCGCCGTCTGAAAAGACGGCGCATTTTGTGAATTACGGAGAAACTATGGACGAAGTATGGAGCAGAATGTACGAAGCGGCGAGAGCCGTTCAGAACGACCGCAAGATATCGGATTACATAGAAGCCGGCTGCGTGGCAGCTGCGGTGATGTCGGATAGCGGACGGATATACACCGGCGTGTGCGTTGACACATGCTCTACCCTCGGCATATGCGCGGAGCGCAACGCGATATTCAATATGATAACCAACGGCGAGAGCCATATCACGCGAGTGCTGGCGGTAATGCCGGACGGAAAGACCGGCGCTCCCTGCGGAGCCTGCCGCGAGCTTATGGTACAGCTCATGCCGGACGGCTACATGGACGTTCAGATAATGAC
>CAKSHT010000118.1 GCA_934457235.1 uncultured Oscillospiraceae bacterium | reverse complement strand
TGCCGAAATTATCGCCTGCAAGGAACTTACCTGTTCTGCCGACGCCGGTCTGAACCTCGTCCGCAATGGTGAGTACGTCCTTTTCTGCGCAGAGCCTGAAAATCTCGTCAACGAAATCCTGCTGGAGAGCCATAACGCCGCCCTCGCCCTGAATGTACTCAAACATTACAGCGCATACCGTATCGTCGAGCTTTGCGCGGAGATCCTCGATGTTGTTGGCTTCAACGTTGATAAAGCCCTCAACGAACGGGAAGAAGTAGTTGTGGAACACGTCCTGACCGGTCGCAGACAGTGTGCAGAGCGTTCTGCCGTGGAAGCTGTTCACCAGGGTGATTATGTTGTGGCGTCCCTTGCCGTACTTATCGAAGCTGTACTTACGCGCGATTTTAATGGCACATTCGTTTGCTTCCGCGCCGGAATTGCCAAAGAACATATCGGTGTAGCCTGCGGTCTGGCAGAGAGCCTTTGCGAAATCCGCCTGTACCTTTGTGTAGTAGTAATTTGACGTATGCTGTATCTTGTGCGCCTGGTCGCATACCGCCTTTACCCAGTCCCCGTTGCAGTAGCCAAGGGAGTTTGTTCCGATTCCGCTGCCGAAATCTATGTACTCTTTGCCGTTCTCGTCAACTGCCTGGCGCCCTTCGCCCTTGTCGAGAACCAGGTCGTATCTGCCGTAGGAGGGCATTACATATTTGTTGAACTGTTCAATCGTGCTCATTTTAGTCACCTCTTACGGAATTATCATCGTGCCTGCGCCGATATCGGTCAGCAGCTCAATAAGGATAGAATGCGGAATACGTCCGTCGATGATGTTGGTCTTTTTAACTCCGCGGCGCACAGCTTCAACGCAGCAGTCGATCTTCGGTATCATGCCGCCGGAAATTATGCCCTGGTTCTTGAGATAGGGAACTTCGCTGACGCCAACGACTCTGATAAGGGTATTGTCGTCGTCCTTGTCCTCAAGAAGTCCCTTGATATCCGTCAGCAGAATGAGGTTAGCTGCGCCCATTTCAGCCGCGATTCGTGCGGCCGCAGTGTCTGCATTTATGTTGTATACTTCGCCGTTCTCGCCCGCAGCAACGGTGGAAACTACCGGGATATATCCGTTGCCGAGCGCGGTGTTGATAACGTCCGGGTGTATCTCCGTGATTTCTCCGACGTAGCCAAGGTCGGGGTTCAGCTGCTTTGCCTTGATGAGATTTCCGTCAAGACCGCAGAGCCCCATTGCCTTGCCGCCAGCGCGCTCCAGAAGCTGTACAAGGTCCTTGTTTACCTTGCCGGCGAGAACCATCTGTACGATGTCGATTGTCTCCTCGTCGGTGTAGCGCAGTCCGTTGACGAACTCGCTTGCCTTGTTGATCTTCTTGAGCATGGCGTTGATCTCAGGACCGCCGCCGTGCACCAGGACTACCTTGATACCCACCAGGGACAGCAGCACGATATCCTGCATGACTGCCTGCTTGAGGGTTTCGTTGGTCATGGCGTTTCCGCCGTACTTAACGACGACTACCTTGTCATTGTATTCCTGTAAGTAGGGGAGCGCCTCAACAAGCGCATTCGCCCGTATGTCGTAGTCTATCTGCATTTCCTCTGCTCCTTTTTTATGTGCGGTATTCCGCGTTTATCTTTACATATTCGAACGTAAGGTCGCAGCCCCACGCGATTGCTTGGCCCTCGCCGCAGTGCAGGTCAACGAGTACCTTTATCTCCTCTTCGGAGAGTATCTCCTTTGCAGCTTCCTCAGAGAAGCTGATTCCGGCGCCGTTAGTGCATACTGTGATCTTTCCCTTTTCGCTGGCAAGCTCTACGGAAACCTTGGAGATGTCGAAATCTGCCTTTGCGTAGCCGATAGCGCAGAGAATTCTGCCCCAGTTTGCATCAGCGGCGAACATAGCAGCTTTTACCAGACTGGAGGAGATAACGGACTTGGCAACGATCTTTGCGGTGTTCTCGTCCGGAGCGCCCTTAACTATGCATTCCAGGAGCTTTGTAGCGCCCTCGCCGTCGCGGGCGGTCTCGCGTGCGAGGTTCATCATAACGGCGTACAGCGCGTTTTCAAACTTCTCATAGTTCTTGTCCTCGGCTGTGATCTCAGTGTTCTTTGCAAGACCGCTGCTCATGAGTATCAGCGTATCGTTTGTGGAAGTGTCGCCGTCAACGCTCACCATGCTGTAGGTCAGCAGATTTACTTTGCGCAGCGCCTTTTCCAGCAGTTCATGACAGATAGCGACATCTGTGGTGATGAAGCCGAGCATAGTAGCCATGTTCGGTGCGATCATTCCGCTTCCCTTGGAGATACCGCCGACGTGGCACTTCCTGCCCTCGATCTCAAATTCTACTGCAAGTTCTTTCTTGCGGGTGTCGGTGGTCATGATGGCTTCGCATGCGTCGCCGCTCTTCTTGGAGGAAAGCTCCTTTGCGAGGGTGGGAATGCGCGCCTTTATCGGCTTGATGGAAAGCGGCTGGCCGATAACGCCAGTAGAACCGACCAGTACATCGTTTGCATCTATGTCCAGGGCTTCCGCAGTCAGTTCGCACATCTGCTCTGCGATCTCAATGCCGTTTTCATTGCAGGTGTTCGCATTGCCTGAGTTTACGATGATCGCCTGCGCGTAGCCGTCCTCAAGGTGCTTTTTTGTAACATAAATAGGAGCGCCCTTTACCTTGTTGGTGGTGTAGAGTGCGGCTGACTTGCAGCGCTCAGCGCAGTAGATCATCGCGAGGTCGCGCTTGGTGGTGTTGCCTGCCTTTATTCCGGCGATCACGCCGGCAGCGGTGAAGCCCTCGGCAGCGCAAACGCCGCCGTCCACGAATTCGTATCCTTCAAATTTAACCATTTTATTTCACCTCAGAGAAGCCCGGTGGTTTCGTCGATGCCCATCATGATGTTGAGGCACTGTACTGCCGCGCCGCTTGCTCCCTTTCCTAAGTTATCAAGTCTTGAACAGAGGATGAGTCTGTCGTCGTTTCCGTTCACGAAAAGCTGCATCATGTTGGTGCCGCTGAGGTCGTTTGCGCTGATGAAGCCGTCCTGCGGGTCGCCATCGGGCATCACCTTGACGAAGTTCGCACCTGTGTAATACTCGTCAAGCGCCTTGCGGATATCATCAGCGTTGTACTTCTTTGTGAGAAGCCTCGTGTGCAGCGGAAGTGAAACCACCATGCCGCTGAAATAATCGCAGACCAGCGGATTGAACGCAGGCGCATAATCCAGTCCGCATATCTTCTGCATTTCCGGGAGATGCTTGTGCTGCTGGGTCAGCGCGTACTGACGGGGGCTGTCGAAGCCCGCGGGACGGTCGTCGCTCTCATAGACCGCGATCGCTTTCTTGCCCGCGCCGCTGTAGCCGGAAACCGCGTGAACGCTTACTGGGTAGTCTTTCGGGAGGATACCAAGCTTCACAAGCGGATAAACCATTGAAACAAATCCGCTTGCATAGCAGCCGGGAACCGCGGTTCTTGCGGAGTGCGCGATCTTCTCGCGGAAATCTGCGCCAAGCTCCGGGAATCCGTACGCCCAGTCGGGATTTGTTCTGTGCGCGGTGGAAGCGTCGATGATACGTGTATTGCTTCCCTCGGCGAGCGCTACCGCTTCCTTGGCCGCGGCGTCCGGCAGGCAGAGGAACGTGAAATCCGCGCTGTGAATGAGCTTTCTGCGCTCATCGGAATCCTTGCGTTTGTCCTCGTCGATACGGAGTAATTCTATGTCATTGCGGTTCTTGAAGCGCTCCAGTATCTTTAATCCGGTGGTGCCTTCCTGACCATCAATGTAAACCTTAACCATTACAGAGTTCCTCCAGTCTTTTTCTGGTGAGTGCGATCTGCGTCTTAACGCTTTCGGGAGCAGGGCCGCCGAAGGACTTGCGCTCCTTTACGCAGGTGTCAAGGCTGATCGCGTTGTAAACGTCCTCGGTGAACAGCTCGCTCTGCTTCTGATAATCGGCGAGCGGGAGTTCCTCAAGTGTTGTTCCGAGCTCGATGCAGTGCGCGACAAGTCCGCCGGTGATCTTGTACGCAGTGCGGAACGGCATTCCCTTTTTTACGAGGTAGTCAGCGCAGTCGGTCGCGTTGATGAATCCCTTTGCAGCGGCGCGTCGCATGTTATCCTTGTAGAGCGTCATTGTTTCGAGCATGGGGATAAATGTTGTAAGGCAGAGTTTCAGATTGTCAACTGCGTCGAAGATAGCTTCCTTGTCCTCCTGCATGTCCTTGTTGTATGCGAGGGGAAGTCCCTTCATCATTGCGAGGAGCGTCATATTGTCGCCGATAACGCGGGCTGTCTTTCCGCGGATAAGCTCGGTTACGTCAGGGTTCTTCTTCTGCGGCATGATGCTTGAACCAGTGGAGAAACGGTCGGAAAGTTCAATGAACTTGAACTCCCAGCTGCACCACATGATTATCTCCTCGGAGAAACGTGAGAGGTGCATCATGCATATGGATATCGCGCTCGCAAGCTCAATGCAGAAATCGCGGTCGGAAACGCCGTCAAGTGAATTTGCCATCGGCGCTGACATTCCGAGAAGCTCTGCGGTGCGGTCACGATTTATGTGGTAGGTGGTTCCGGCAAGCGCGCAGCTTCCGAGAGGGGAAACGTTCATGCGGCGCAGTGTGTCGTCAAATCTTTCAATGTCGCGGAGCAGCATCTGCGCATACGCCATCATGTGATGACCGAATGTGATGGGCTGAGCACGCTGGAGATGTGTGTAACCGGGCATGATGGTTTCGGTGTTCTCGTCTGCGATATTGCAGAGTACCCTTACCAGGGAAACCACCAGTTCGCGCAGCTCCTTTATTGCGTCGCGGAGGTACAGACGGATGTCAAGCGCCACCTGGTCGTTTCTGGAACGGGAGGTGTGCAGGCGCTTTCCGACATCGCCGAGGCGCTTTGTAAGCTCCGCCTCGATGAACATGTGAATATCCTCTGCGGTCATGTCGAACTGCAATTTACCGCTTTCGATATCCGCCAGAATTTCTTTCAGTCCGCCGATAAGCTCCAGGCTGTCGCTCATGCTGATTATGCCCTGTTCGCCGAGCATAGTGGCATGCGCGATGCTGCCCTGGATATCCTGCTTGTACATTCTTCCGTCGAACGCGATAGATGAATTGAACGCGTTCACTCTGCTGTCAACACCCTGGGAGGACCGTCCCGCCCACATCATTTCTGCCATAAAACTACCTCTTTTTTCTATTTGTGATCCTTGCAAAATAAAAGATCAAAGAGCGGAAAGTCGAGCTTCCCGCTCCTGATCTTATTCCAGATATATTACTTCTTGTTTCTCTCAGCGTCGAGGAGTGCCTTTACGTGGATCGGCAGACCGAACAGGTTGATAAAGCCTGCGGAATCCTTCTGATCGTAAACGTCGTCCTCATCAAAGGAAGCGAAGTCCTTGCTGTAGAGGGTGAACGGAGATGTAACGCCGGCGTTGATGATGTTGCCCTTGTAGAGCTTCAGCTTAACGTCGCCGGTGCAGGTCTCCTGAGTCTTGTCTACGAATGCGTCCATAGCTTCGCGCAGGGGAGTGTACCACTGTCCGTTGTACACGATGTCAGCGTACTTCTGAGCCAGACCAGCCTTGTAGTGCTGGGTTTCCTTGTCCAGGCAGATGGTTTCGAGAACTTCGTGAGCGTGATAGAGAATAGTTCCGCCGGGAGTTTCATAAACGCCTCTGGACTTCATGCCTACCAGACGGTTCTCAACTACGTCGTACAGACCGATACCGTTCTCGCCGCCGAGCTTGTTCAGCGCCTTGATGAGCTTGACGCCGTCCATCTTCTCGCCGTTGAGCGCGGTAGGAATACCCTTTTCAAAGTGGATAGTAACGTATGTAGGCTTGTCGGGAGCCTGTTCGGGGGATACGCCGAGCTCCAGGAAGCCGGGCTTGTTGTACTGCGGCTCGTTAGCCGGATCCTCAAGGTCAAGACCCTCGTGGGACAGGTGCCACAGGTTCTTATCCTTGGAGTAGTTGGTCTCACGTGTGATCTTTATCGGAACATTGTGAGCCTCTGCGTACTCGATCTCCTGCTCACGGGACTTGATGTTCCAGATTCTCCAGGGAGCGATGATCTGCATTTCAGGAGCCAGAGCCTTGATAGTCAGCTCAAAACGCACCTGGTCGTTGCCCTTGCCGGTGCAGCCGTGGCAGATAGCGTCAGCGCCTTCCTTGCGTGCGATCTCAACGATACGCTTTGCGATAGGAGGACGTGCGAAGGAAGTACCGAGCAGATAGCCCTCGTACTTTGCGCCTGCCTTGAGCGTCGGGAAGATGAAGTCGTTTACGAATTCGTCCTGGATATCTTCAATGTACAGCTTGGAAGCGCCGGTTTTCTTTGCTCTCTCTTCAAGACCAACGATCTCGGAATCCTGACCAACGTTGCCTGCAACGCAGATAACTTCGCAGCCGGGATAATTTTCGTGCAGCCACGGAATGATGATGGAGGTGTCAAGACCGCCGGAGTAAGCCAGTACTATTTTTTTGATTTCTTTAGCCATGATGTTCTATCTCCTTGTGATTTTTGAGATGTGCAGGAATTTTAGATTCCTGTTATCTTTTTTACAATCTTAATTATACTCTTTTTCTGCCGTTTGTCAAGGGGTAAAATACCAACATGTGAATAATATGCATTAAAATATAATGTTTATGAATATTTTTTTGAAATCTTTTCTACATTGCTACCTTG
>CAKSHT010000117.1 GCA_934457235.1 uncultured Oscillospiraceae bacterium | reverse complement strand
GGCTGAGGAGGATCTCCACCGCCTGGCAAAGGACAACCATGACATGGATGAACTGCTAAACGGCATGGTGCGCCTGGTAAAGCGCTTTGCGGTTTGCGACCTGCGCCACGACAACTACACACTGCATAACCTGGATGGTATAGAGCTTCTGAAAACGTCCGGTACTTACGAAGAGATGATACGTGACTTTGATGACAAGTTCAAGACGCTCACGGACAACATCACGCTTCCGGAGATGCTGGCAAAAGAACACCTGCGCAGCCACCTGTGTTCCCCGCTGGATATCTACAACTTTGAGTATTGCTCAAAGGACGAAACGCTATACAAGAACATGTCGGCAATACCGCTTGAATTCACGGACGGCGAACTTACCCGCGTGCTGCTGATAATCCAGGACGTTACCCAGGCAAAGCACGCCGAGCTTGAAGCGCGCGAAGCGCTGAAGGACGCGTACTTCGCAGCAAACCGCGCAAACCAGGCGAAAACCGTGTTCATGTCCAACATGTCACACGATATCCGCACGCCGATGAACGCTATAATCGGCATGACGGCAATTGCCGGAGCGCACATAGACGACAAGATACGCGTACTCGACTGCCTGGAAAAGATCACGCAGTCCAGCCGCCACCTGCTCTCGCTCATCAACGAGGTGCTTGATATGAGCCAGATCGAACGCGGAAACATCAGCCTCATGCAGGATGAATTCCGTCTGCCCGACCTCATAGACGAGCTGATAAGCTGACCAAACCCGGAACAGAACAGCACCACCACGATTTCTCCGTAAGACTTTCTGATATCAGGCATGAAGCTGTTATCGGCAACAGCATGCGTATTCAACAGGTACTTGTAAACATTCTGAACAACGCCGTGAAATATACACCGGACGGCGGTAAGATCAGTCTGAGCATCTCCGAAAGCCTGACGCACAACGGAACCTCCTGCTATGAATTCACCATTGAGGACAACGGCATTGGCATGACCGAGGAGTTCCAGAAGATAATCTTTGAGCCGTTCACCCGGGCGGACAACGACCGTACCAACAAAATTCCAGGGACTGGTCTGGGCATGGCGATAACAAAGAACATAGTTTCCATGATGAACGGCGATATCAAGATTGAAAGCGCCCCCGGCAAGGGAAGCCGCTTCACTGTTACCATATTTCTGCGACTTCAGGAATGCGAAAACGTCAACGCAGACGAGCTGGTGCACCTACCGATACTTGTTGTAGACGACGACCAGGCGTGCTGCGAGGGAACAGTCGCCATTCTCAATGAAATCGGTATGGACGGCGAGTGGGTGCTCTCCGGCAGAGAAGCCATCGAACGCACGGCAGAACACCACCAAACCGGAAACGACTTCTTTGCCGTGATAATCGACTGGAAGATGCCGGAGATGGATGGCGTGGAAACAACGCGCGGGATACGAAGCCGCGTTGGGAAGGACGTACCAATCATCGTATTCACGGCGTACGACTGCTCCGCAATCGAAAAGGAGGCCCGTGAAGCCGGTGCAGATGCATTTATCACAAAGCCGCTGTTCCGCTCGCGCCTTACTGCTCTTTTCAAGGAGCTTGCAGGCAGCGGGACCAGACCGCACGTCACTTTTGAGGACGAGCTTTCCTCGCTTGGTCACGCGGATTACACGGGAAAACGTATTTTGCTTGTAGAGGATAATGACCTGAACCGCGAAATTGCGACGGAAATAATCGGCATGACCGGCGACGAGACCGAATGCGCTGAAAATGGAAAGATCGCAGTCGAGCTTATCCGGAAGAACGGCGCTGATCATTACAGCATCGTGTTCATGGATATACAGATGCCAGTGATGAACGGTTATGACGCCGCCCGGAAAATACGCGCGCTTCCCGGCTGCGACGGTCTACCGATAATCGCAATGACCGCCAACGCGTTCACCGACGACATTCAGCGCAGCCTGGACGCCGGAATGAACGAGCATCTTACAAAGCCGCTCCAGGAAAGCGAAATAATCAGCGCACTGCAAAAATATCTCAAGCATGAACAGCCAGAACTCACGATATAATAAATAACGCCCTGGAAATCCTTGCGTTCCTTTCGCAGAAGACTTTTTATCATCATTATGAGGAATACCGCAAGGGAGAGTGATCCGTTTCTATATGCCCTATTTATTTTCCCAGTTTTCACTGTATGGAAAAGACACTTTGAATTGTTTCTGCCGTATCTTTACGGCAGAAATTCTTTTTCATGCAATTTATTAAACCCAGTCAACCTATATACTTTATTTAACACAAAATAAATTGTTTCGATATATAATTTAAAAGCATTACACATGCAGGATTTTCCTGGCAGAGTGCAAAAAAAGAGCCAGGGTATTACACTCTGACTCCAAGTATTTTTATAGGTTATTTTCCAGAAACTCGCGAATTGTTTTTTCGTACGCTTCCTCGTTGCCTCCAGATATCTTGACGATTATCGTGTCGCCGCATTTCACGCCAAGTCCCATCAGCGCTATCAGCTTTGCCGCGCCAACGGTCTTGTCTCCGCGGGTTATGGTTATCTCGCTGTCCATGGATTTCGCGGTCTTTGCCAGAAGTCCGGCGGGACGTGCGTGTATTCCAAGTTCGTCCTTTATCGTGTAAGTGAATGTTCTCATAATTTCTCCTTTGTCAGTTGAGTTTTATTAACGGCTCCCCGGCAGTTACCCCGCCGGAAGCCACGTTCTGCACCGAATGGTAATCCTCAGTATTGCATACGATCATCGGCGTTGTAGTGCTGTATCCCAATCTTATTATTCCGTCAATGTCAAACGATACCAGCAGGTCGCCGCGGCGTATTTTCTGACCGTCGGTCACATGCGATTTGAAATATTTCCCGCCGAGTTTTACTGTGTCGATACCAATATGAAGCAGGATCTCACAGCCATCATCGGATATGAGATTCACAGCATGCTTTGTATCAAACACCGTGTCCACCGTTCCGTCGCAGGGAGCGTACAGCTTACCCTCAGACGGTTCAATCGCCACGCCGCCGCCGAGCGCCCCGGACGAAAACGCTTCGTCCCGCACATCCTCCAGCGGGACCACTTCCCCGCTCATGTGTGCATACAGCGTGAAATCCGCTGCGGCTCGCGCTCCGGATTTCTGCGGCTCGGAAATTTCCGTGAATCCGGTCAGGAGCAACGGATTGTCAGCAGCGGGAGTGTCCATGAAATCCTCCAGACGAGATTTCACGACGGACACCTGCGGTCCGTATATCACCTGAACTCCATTACCCTTATGAACGATGCCGGACGCGCCGCTCTGCTTCAGAAGCTCGTCACTTACTTTACCGGCGTCGTTGACCGTAATTCGCAGGCGGGTCGCGCAGCAGTCGATATCTGAGATGTTGCCCTTGCCGCCAAGTCCCGCCAGTATCAGCGCGCTTACGCGGTCCGCGCTGCCGGATCCGGACTGCTTCCGGGCGTCAACGTCCTTTCGCGTGTACAGCTTCGTTTCCTCGCCGTCGCGCTCCCTGCCGGGGGTTTTAAGATCAAGCTTCTTTATCATGAAATAGAACACGAAATAGTACATGACTGCATACGCCAGTCCAACAATAACTATCCATATCCAGTTAGTTTTGGCGTTGCCCTGGAGTATGCCAAACAACGTAAGATCAATAACGCCGCCGGAGAAAGTCATGCCTACGCCGACGTTGAAAATATGCATCAGCATATAGGAAAGACCTGCCAGCACGCAGTGTACCGCGTACATCAGCGGCGCCACGAACAGGAACGTGAATTCAAGCGGCTCCGTGATACCGGTGAGCATGGAGGTCAGCGCCGCCGAAAGCAGAAGCCCGCCTGCCGCCTTTTTCTTCTCCGGACGGGCGGCTCTGTACATTGCGAAAGCCGCAGCCGGAAGTCCGAATATCATGAATGGGAACTTACCGGACATGAACCGCGTCGCAGAAACAGAGAAATGCTCCGTCCCACGGGACGCAAGCTCCGCAAAAAAGATATTCTGTGCGCCCTGTACCGTAACGCCGTCGATGACCATAGCGCCGCCAAGCTCCGTCTGCCAGAACGGCATATAGAAAACGTGATGCAGCCCGAAAGGGATAAGCGCCCTTTCCAGAGTGCCGTAGATCCATGTCCCGGCATATCCGCTTTCAAGGACAAGCTGTCCCAGGCGTGCTATACCCATCTGCACGAACGGCCAGATAAAGAACATGACAACGCCGACCACAAGGTAAACAACGCTTGTGATTATCGGAACGAAACGCGTTCCTCCAAAGAACGACAGCACCTGCGGCAGCTGTATCTTGTAGAACCTGTTGTGAAGTCCGGCGACACCAAGCCCTACGATAATTCCGCCGAAAACTCCCATTTGCAGCGTGGTTATGCCAAGCACTGACGTCGTGGTATTCTCAGCCATGCTCTCGACTCCGCCGTGTGCGGTGATAAGGGCGCTTATCGCGGTGTTCATTATCAGATATCCGATCGCGCCGGAAAGCGCCGCGACTTCCTTTTCCTTCTTTGCCATGCCTATCGCAACGCCCATAGCGAAGAGGAGCGCCAGATTGTCGAACACAGCGCTTCCGGTCTTGCTCATTATGTCAAATACGGTGTATAGTATTCCACCCTCATAGATGAATTTCGTCAGTCCGTAGGTCTCCAGCGTGGTGGGATTTGTGAACGAACTGCCTATCCCAAGCAGCAGCCCCGCGACGGGAAGCAGCGCTATCGGCAGCATGAACGAACGTCCCACCCTCTGGAGCACCCCGAAGATCTTGTCTTTCATATTTAACCTCCGTTTATGAGTGATTTTTATGCACTTGTATATCATTTGTAAAAATCGCCGATAAATACGGAGCAAAACAAAAAGTGCTGCCATAAATGACAGCACTTTAGTTATTCAGAATCACACGCCACTGATTATATTCTCAATAACCGGCTTGTACTCGGAGCTGAGCTGCGTGAACGACTCGCCGTGGAACATCGGATCGAACAGTATCTTGTTGCAGATGGTCTTGAGATCGTCGTTGAAGCCCCAGCAATCATCGAATGTAAAGCTGAACTTGGACGGATCCATCATATCCTGCCAGAGGTCGTACTGACGCTCGTCCCATACCAGCGACCACTTCTGGTAGCCGGTGTACTTGCCCTTGGTGTAGTATACAGGCTCCGGGGCAACTGCGTCCTTCTTCTTGTTGGCGATGATATTTTCGTCTGTTTCATAAACGCGATTGAGGTTTATCCAGTCAATGGCGCCCTTCTTGTTCTTTGCGCCCTTTGCAACGAGATATCCGAATGTGTCGTATGCTATGTAGTACTTGTCTGAGGTAGGATCCCTCGGAAACGGAATGAACGCAAAATCGGAAACAGTGTTGCAGATGTCGTTCTCCGCTCCCTCTTTATCCTGCACCTGCTTTGCAGCCGCGCCGTATGTCCACTCGGGGTTCATTCCGAGGAACAGGATACGGTCGGAATTGTCCGCCCAGGTCTGCGGGGACACCCAGTCGCCAAGTTCGCCCTGGTAGGTCAGTCCGTTGCGGTACAGGTCGGAGCAGAACTCCATCGTTCTGGTGATATTCGGGTCGCCGATGTTGCACTTTGCAGTTCCGTCCGGCTGAACCTTAACAAGAGAGGATCCGGTGGTAGCGATGAAGCTCATTGCACCCTCGCCCGCATAGCCAATATGATTTTCATCCGCATTGCACCATTCAATCATCAGTCTTTTGAAGCTGTCCCATGTCCACTGGTTGTTCATATAGAGATCATACGGATCGTCAATGGAATACTCCTCCAGGGACTTGCGATTATAATTCAGCGCGAAGTTTGTCGTGATTCGGTACGGGAAGTAATAGTGCTTGCCCTTGTACGCGAAATTTTCGGCGGTTTCCGCCATATCGGACCACAGCGGAGTTGTCAGGTCGATCTCGCCGTCAAGAGCCTCGTACATATTCTTGCTCATTCCGGTCGGGAACGACTGCCACTCGTATCTTACGATATCCGGAGAGTCATCGGAGGATATCATGGTAGCAAGCTTCTGGAAATACGCAGAGCCGCTGTCAGCGTATACATACTGTATATCGCCGCCGTAAAGGTCGCTGCTGAATATCTTGTACTGCTCGGAAGCGCTTCCGTCAGTCTGGAGATCGTAATAACCGAGCCACACTATAGTGCCGCTGTTTCCGTCGGGCTGATAGTTTTCCGTGCCGACTTCCTTTATTTCGGCGTCTGTCGCTGCATTTTCGTCCGGGTCGGTGGTCGTGGAAGCAGCCGTGCTTGTCGTGGTCGCAGACGGAGAATTACCCGCTGGGTTCACAGTGGAAGCAGGCTCCTCGTCGCACGCAGTAAGACTGGTTATCATAGCCGCCAGCAGCACTCCCACAGTTATCTTCTTGTTAAGGTTCATGAGTTCCTCCTCAATTTAGATTCTTGAAATCGTATACATTAGATTTTATCACATATTCATCAAATTGTCAAGTGCCGTCTGATATTTCAATTTACTATTGAAATCAGCGGATTTTTCTGATATAATCATATTATCAATAATACGGAGGAAAAACATGTCAACAGCAAGTATCATAACCGGCGAGTTTATACGCGCCCTTGCACCAAACGACGCTGCTTTTGCCAACGCCCGGAAGATATCCTCACACGGGGATTTTCTGAGCCATCATAAAACTGCGGACGAAACTCTGATATTCGGCGAATGCCGCGGCATGTAAGCAATGAACAGTTCGGCGGCTCAGCAGTAC
>CAKSHT010000116.1 GCA_934457235.1 uncultured Oscillospiraceae bacterium | reverse complement strand
ATACTATACTACCCTTTCCGCTGACGTAGACCTCTATCGTCCGCAGCAGCACCTGAACGCTGCTTTCCATCGAAGCTTTCACCATTGTGTCGCTGTGCTCCCTTATCGCGTAGATGGATTTTATCAGATTCACGAACGTGCCCGCGTCAACGCCGGGTCTGACGTCGTTTATCAGCGACAGCCACAGTTCAGCAGTTTTTATCTGCTCGTCCGGGTCGAAAAGCACCTGCTTTTTTATGTGCTTTTTCAGCCAGAAGAAGTCCTCCACGGTCAGTCCGTTCATCAGGTCATAATCGGAATGAAGATACTCGCTGAAGAACTCCATGAACTCGTGTGCGGACATCTGCCTGCGCCCGTTCAGCCTTGAAAGCAGCATTTTCTGCGTCTGCGCTCCCGTGTACTCGACTACCTCAAGAATGAAATCCTCCTTCGAGCCGAAAAACATGTAAAAGCTTCCCTTGGCTATCCCAACGGCGGCAGTCAGCTTTTCAACTGACATTTTCTGCAATCCAAGTTCTTTGCTGAGACGTATCCCGGCTTGTATCAGCGCGCTGCGGATATGCTCCAATTCTTCATCGGTAAATGCGGTCGGCACATCGTTTCCTCTTTCTGTGACTGTTTTTCAATTTTCGGTCACAGGACTATATTAGCACCAACTAACCCATTTGTCAACCGGAGGGGAGAAAATTTGTCGATACCAACAGATTATCTCCCCTCGTTTTATGCAAATCAGACAATAGCATTAATTGCTGGTCCGCGACCTTTTCGGGTCTATCACCGTCAAAAACAGAATGCTTACTATCAGCACCACCGTCTTGACCATCGGCAGGAACGCCGTAAAACAGGTGCGTATCGCGCCATGCGCAAGCTGATCAACGTCCACGCCGACCTCCATGAAAACTCCGCATATTCCCAGCGGGCACAGTATGACGCTCAGCGGAAGAATCAGTCCCATAACGATTATCGTGAGGTAGGACATTCTCCTTATCCCGCGATTCCTTTCCCATTCCCCGGCGCCGTAGTTTGTCGCGATTATCGGCTGGAGATGTTTTGCAGGAAAAGTCAATCCAAAAATCATAGTCGAGAATTATGAGGACGTCGCATGCGGCGACTAAAGCCAGCATAAGGCTTTGTATCGCGATAGGCATCGCCAGCCTTGCAAGCAGCCTGTTGAAAGTCTTTTTATCAATAAGTTCTGTCATTTGCTTTTATCTCTTTCGGTTTCCCCCATTTTTTATCTCCATATTGTTCCTTCCTGCCTTTATTCAATATCCGCCGTCCACTCCCTGAGCGCAGCGGAAAGCCGTCGGTCTATGTCCTTTCGGGTCTGCTCGCATTCGTCGGGGTAGTCCTTCGCCGCCCTGAAAATGAACCGCAGCACGAATTTCAGTCCCACCGGAAGCGCCGCGCGCAGCAGCGATTCCGGCAGCACGAAGTGCGTTCCGTGCTCATAGGCAAGCGCTTCGTACTCGCAATTGTGCGGACGCGTTTTCAGGCGCTCGTCCATCCTGCGGACGTACTTCCCCGCCTCCCAGAAGGAATCATCATCGGCGCCGATGAGGAACAGCTTCCCGTGGATATTCTCTACTTTTATCATTTCATCTTCGGAATGCTCCCTTGCCTTTTCGGAATCAATAAACAAGCATGTCGTGCGCATGAAATCGCCAGAGCCTTTCGTTTCTTCCTGTACCTTATTCCAATATTCCGGGTGCTGATATACAAACGGCATGTACGGCAGAGGCTCGCCTTTCCAGGAAAGCGTTGAAGTGCCCGGGACAGGCCATTCGCCGCAGCCGTCCTTTTTTCCCTGCTCGAATCCCTGCCATATGAAGTCGCTTGCCGTAAGCCCGAAAGTCAGTGTTATATCAGGGAAATACGACGCCGCAGCGAGGGAATCCATTCCCGCCGTGCTCATTCCCATAATGCCTATCTTTCTTGTTCCGTGGGCTTTAAGCCACGCAATGGCAGCCGCGTAACGCTCCAGCGGCATATTAACGTGGCTGTAGTTCTTTTTCCCTGGGGACATGCAGAGCGCGTTCACGCCGTTCTTATGCAGCCACTTTACTCCGCACTTCGCCATATAGTCGTTGGGGTCATCTCCGAACAATCCAAGCACCGTGCAGGCCGAACCATGCGGGTTTTCATAATATGTTCCGTAGAATCCGTCCTTTTCTATGCTGAAAAATAATTTTTTCATAAGCAGCTCCTATAAGTTGAATTAGATATAGCTAACCATAATATCAAATAACAGGAACACAGCGTGCTCCCATATAAAATAATACCACAAAATATAAAAGAAGTCAAGCGGATATTTCTATATTACGGCAAAACTCCCGCTGGTTCACCAGCATTTTAATTTCGCCGTATTTCTGCCCCGCATCTGTCAGCAACTTAATAGACTCCCGGCTGGACAATACTCCTTTCTATCCCGGACAGTGTGTCTGTGATAAGCGACAGGGCGTTTTCCAACTGCAAAAAGCTCAGCAGCGCTGTTATTGCTGGCGGCGTTACCAGGATCGGCGCCCGGATTTTCAGCGGCTGCGGGAGACTTTCCGACATTTCCATTCCCGACCGCGTTGTTGATATCTGTAAGAGTGCATTCAGTTTGTGTCAGCATACCTCGTCATATAAAAAAACAAGGACATCTGCCTTTCGTATAAAACTCAGGTGACGCCGTATCAGATGAATGCGGGAAAGCGTACAGGGCGGGGATAAATGCGCCACTAATAAAAAATAGATATTTTAAACAAATCAAGAGAACTATGTTGACAAAATTCAGTGAAAGTGATAATATTATATTAAGGCGTAAGCAGACTTACGCTGAATAAATACAGGAGGAGATCTCATATGCTTAAAGGAAAAACAGCGATTGTGACAGGCGGAACACGCGGAATAGGGTTCGCGATAGTAAAGGTATTTCTGCAGAACGGAGCAAATGTGGCTCTTTTCGGAAGCCGTCAGGAGACCGTTGACAAGGCGCTTGCGGAGTTAAAGGCTGAAAACCCCGCGTGGGAAATTGCAGGAATGGCGCCCGACCTGACCGACTATACATCTGTGAAGAACGCGGTGGACGAAGTCGCAGCGAAATTCGGCGGGCTTGACATCATGGTCAACAATGCGGGAATATCCGCGCGCGAACCGCTGGCACAGTACGACCCGGAAGCGTTCAAAAAGATCATGGATCTGAACGTTACCGCGGTGTTCAACGGCTGCAAAGCTGCCGCGGAGCATATGAGAGAATCAGGCGGAAGCATTATCAACACCAGCTCCATGGTAAGCATTTACGGTCAGCCCAGCGGCGTTGGCTACCCGACCAGTAAGTTTGCGGTAAACGGCATGACCAAGAGCCTTGCGCGCGAACTCGGACGCAGCGGCATACGCGTAAATGCGGTCGCACCTGGCGTTACAAGAACGGAGATGGTCGCGGCGCTTCCTGCTGAGATTGTGGAACGTATCTCCGCACCGATACCACTGGGGCGTATCGGCGAGCCGGAGGAAGTCGCAAATGTGTTTCTGTTCCTCGCAAGCGACCTTTCCAGCTATGTCACCGGAACCGTGATCTCAGTTGACGGAGCCGCTCAGACCTGATGACCAGTCGCTCCGCTTAAATCAAAGAATTGACCGCCAGGCTCAGAGTCTGGCGGTTTTGCATATTGAACCAGGGTAATTAAAAAGCTATTCCCGCTCTTCCTTGAGGCATTCCACCATGTCTATCTTTTTCAGCTTCCGCGCGGAAAGCGCAAGGGACAGGACGTAGGCCGCCGCTATGAAAACAGCGCTTATCAGAAGCGTTTTTCCGGTCAGCAAAATTGACATCATTATACCGCCGGAGGCTGCGTTTGCGCGGGCTATCATGTCTGCGAGCGCAAGTCCGAGTGGGATCCCCAGTGCAAATCCCACCGGCACCAGCAGGTGATTTGGAGACAGTACCAGCCGGCGTATCTCCTGGCCGCGATAGCCGAGCACTTCCAGCGTGGAAATGCTACGGCGGTTCTCCTCGATTATCATTCCTGAAAGCAGTATCACTACCAGTATGCATATCAGCGAGCCGATGACTTTCACGATGGAAAGGACCACCCGCGCGGTGTTAAGAGCGCTTTCGGTGCTGCGGCGGTAATCCTCAAGCGAGGCGCTTTTTCTGAGAAGCTCCGGCGGGATATTGAGAGGTCCTTCGCTGATTATCACGTTGAATCCTTCCGCGTTCCTGCCTATGATCTGCGCGGCGTTCGCTTTGCTGGTTATCATCAGCGAGAGCACGTCGTTTTCTACGATGTCGCTTATCGTGACGGTGGTGTGCTCCATTGATATCAGATCGTAGAATGTAAATTCATCGCCGGATTCCACGCCGAATATCCTTGCGGCGGAAGATGTCATATAGAACCAGCCGTATTCCATGGAAGCGCCTGAGATCGTCTCAGCTGTAAGCAGCGGGCAGCCCTCGTCGTATCCTATCAGATTGAACATGCTGTCAGTGCCGTCCACCCAGAAAGACACGTCCATGATACCATATCCCCCGTAGTTGTTTTCGGACTGGAAATCCGTAAAGCCGTACTCGTACTGACCGCCCATCATAGCCAGCGGGACTTTGCTGTCAAGCATATCATCGTAAGCGTCCCGATACACTCCTGCTAAAATTACCGCCATCGAAGCGACCGCGATACCAACTATCATGGTAAGGCTGCGTGAAATGTTGCCGCAAAGGCTGCGAATGCCGTACAGCAGCGGGAAAGGCAGCCTGCTGCGGCTCAGCATACGCGCGGTCTTTCCCTTTGCGGAGCCTTTCAGCAGCGGGACGATATCCTGTCCCAGCGCCCTTGCGAGCACTAGCAGCGCGCTTGCCCCATAGGCGGCGGGAGGAATTAGCAGCGCGGCGATAAGTATTCCGACAGGCACCTGCACCTGATACACGATGTGTTCCGCAAAGCTGAACATATACAGGTTGAACAGCTTCGCAAAGGGGTAGCACAGCGCTGCTGCTGCCCTCCTGAAAGCTGTGAGGGGAAGTGCGCCGCGTGCTTTTCTAGCCCCAGGTCTCTCAGCAGTTCTTCAGTGGAAAGCGGAAACTTCGATATATCCCGGACTACTCTGATGTTTTCCCGGACAGTGAGTTCGCCTATCAGGTTGTAGGTCTGGAATACTACGCCCACCTTGTCGCGGCGATATTCCCGCAGTTCCTTTCTCGATATAGAACTGAGTGCGCAGCTATCGACTGTTATCTCGCCCTCGTCAGCGCTGTCAAGCCCGCCGAGCATGTTCAGCAGCGTGCTCTTTCCCGAACCGGAGGGACCGAGGATAACGCATATCTCTCCCTTTTCAAGTTCAAGCGAGGCGTGATCCAGCGCGTAGATGGTGTTTCCCCCCTCGCCGTATTTCTTTACAACATCTTTCATCTGAATATACATTTCAGCACGTTCCCTTCCCGTTATCCGTGTTTCCGCTGAGGTAGTCGAGCATCATGTCGAAAATTGTCCTAAGATTCTTCTCAAACGCTTCCTGACAGAATGCGCCGCGGTTCTCTATCGCAAGGTTTACAAGCTTCGCGAAGTTTGCGATGTAAGCGTAGTCCACGTCCTCGCGCACACCGTCCACATATTCCAGCACAAGCTTTGTGGTCTTTACAGCGTGTTCCTGGGAGAAAAACTTCCGGGTCTCCTCCATTTCCTGCATGACCGTTATGTCGTCCGGCGTGAAATGGAACGAGAACGCCGTGTCCGGACGAAACAGTTCCACATAGTACTTGTAGAACTCCGCTATCGGTATTTTGTCCCTGCCGCCGATTTTGTTTCTCAGTTCCCGCTCTGACGCGGCGTCGAAGTCGTCCATTATTTCAGCCACAAGCTGACCCTTGGTCGCGTAAAAATTGTAAAAGGTGCCCTTGGCTATGCCAACGCTCTCCGCAAGTTCGGCGACCGTCGTCTTACGTATCCCTTTCGTCTTGAACAGCCGGAGCGCCGCTTCCTTTATCTGTCGGCTTATCTCATGGCGTTTTTTCTCGCTGAAAATTACGGGCATTATCGTTCCCTCCTGCTTTAAATGACTGCTTTTATATATGGGTCATTTGCATTATACCACACTAACTAATTGTTTGTCAAGAGCGGTAAACAAAAAATCAGCAGAACTTATTTCTGTGGCAGATTATTTGACTTTTCTTCAGCGGAGTATTATAATTAAGAAAATGATTCTGAGGTTTACGGGTGAGGGTATGGTTTTAAGGCAGCTAAAATTCATAAATTTTTGAGTGAAATGTGTAAAGCTATATTGACAATATCACTTTCAGAACTCCGTTATCTGCTGCATTATACGATATTGGTTTTCATCAGCTCAACCGTGCCCCTGTTCATAAATGACCTGAAATTATCAAACGTGATTTTTTAAGCATTCTCGACCTTCATGATTAATTCAGGCTAATGTTTCTGGTCAACAATGAGATGAACTGTCGTAATCATAAGCACGCTTTCCTGCGGGATTCACCGTCCGCCACAACATGGCGGCAGCGATCCCGGAGCCTGTCGAAAAATCTGCGCATGCCGATACCGGACTTCCGCGCCTCGTCCGGGTTTAGGTTGGCTGTGACAATAAGCGGCTTGCCGGAGCGGTCAACGCGCCACACGACGTAAACTCACCCAAATAAAACGTTGATACGATCGTCCTTATGACGTCCTGCAAAGCTCTTTTGACAGCGCCTTGCATCCATCCTATTTTGGTTACTCGTGCGATATTCCTTACAGCCAGATGGGCGCACGTCACCGTGCGCCCATCCTTTTGTTCAGTTTTCGTCAGCGGATCATGCGCTCAGCCCGACAAGCCATCTAAGTACCGTACTTGCGTCGGCACAGTTGACCTGTCCATCACCGTTG
>CAKSHT010000115.1 GCA_934457235.1 uncultured Oscillospiraceae bacterium | reverse complement strand
GTGTATACGGGGACTTCCGGCTCTGTGTACGCCGGGGTCTCCGGCTCGGTATATGTCGGTACTTCCGCCGCAGGCTCTGCGTATGCGTGGGTTTCGGGAGCAGGCTCGGTGAAATAGCTGGTCTGGGCAGCGGGTGCGGGCGAAGGCGCGTCGATGTTGATATCATCAAGATGGTGCTCCAGCTCGACTGGAATATCCGGCTCTGCCATCTCGCCGCCGTTGATGACCGGAAGTCCGCTCTCAGAGAGGAACTGAGTTTCCGGCATACCAGCTTCCATCGAGAAATCGTCCACGCGGCGCGCAAAAGACTCCGACCCGGCAACTTCCGGCTGAGGCTCCGGAACCGGCTCCGGTTCGCGTACCGGTGCGCTTATTGCCGGCATATCGCTGGCGGTGGAATTTAGGTTAGCGAACTGCTGGTTCAGCGCTTCGATCTCGCTGTTGAGATTTCCGCCGCCGAAAGCGCCGATATCGCCGCCGAAATCATTGTTATATGTGATATCGCCGCCGCTGAATCCGCTGTTATTGACGAAATCATTGATCTGTGCGATATCGTTGTCGGAAATACCGCTGAACTCCCCGCCGAGAGGATCTGAATTGACCAGCGGAACGCCGCCGTTTGACGGTGCGTTTCCGTTAAGCTTCATTCCGCACTTCTCGCAGTATTCGGTGGATGTCTGCATTCTCATGCCGCAGGTGGGGCAGAAAACAAGCGTGCCCTCTTCGCTGCCGAGGGGCTGAATTCCAGGCATTTCACTGCCCTGCTGCTCATCAGCGGCGGTATTCTCCTGCTGTGCACCCTCTTCCTCCTCGTCGATATCCGGCGGGACGGGCGTTCCGCATTCGATGCAGAACTGATATCCGCGTATCAGCTTCTTGCCGCAGTTCTCACAAAACATTAAGTAAACCTCCCAATTGGATCTCTTTATTATCTATCCAAACTCAGGTCGCCCTGAAAATAGAATTATCCAAATTAAGTATACTATAATGCCTATAAAAAGTCAACTTGATATCATCAAAATTGGTAAAATAAAATAATAGCGGCAGTGGGTTTTTGTGCATAATCCTATGAAAAAAACACGGGATTTCTCCCGTGTTTGAATCTGTCTAAAAAGTCTTACGACTTTTTAGACAGGAGGCATCCGCACTGCGCGCACTCATTGTCGGCATAGCCGACAATTCGCACACTTGTGCGGATAGAAGTGTTTTTTGCCCCGGGAGACCCGTGGCAAAAAACGGATTCAAAATGCCCGCTTCGCGGGCATAAACGGTTTTTTCGACAAACTGAAACCCGGAATAAATCCCGGATTTTTCGTGGTTTCGATTACATTACATTTACTGTAAAGCTGCGGGGTTCGGCGCTTATAATCCGAAGAAATACAGCGCTGCGAACACGCCCGCCGCCATCGCCATAACGCCCGTAGTCACCAGGCACAGCGCCAGCTGACCGCCGGTGTAGTACTTACGCGGCTTGGCCGGCTTCCCCGGAGCCTGCGGAGCGCCGCTCATCGGGACCTCCGTGCTCCACCTCTGCGAAGCGCCGGGAACTGATTCCCGGACGGACGAAGCGGCATTCTGCTCCGTATTTCCGCCAGTGACTGAGTTATCCTGTGGAACTGCATTTTCTGCCGGAGCAGAGGTATTTGCGGCGCTCACCTGCGGGCGCTCCTCCGTCATCACGGGTGCGCCGCGATCCTCTGCGCGGCTCTCCGCCGGGGTTTCCTGATCCGCCGGGATTTTCTGCGCTTCCGGCGGGAGCTGCTCCATTCTCGCGCCGCAGAACGTACAGAACAGCGCGTTGTCCTCAATTTTCTTTCCACACTTATTGCAGAACATATATGTTTACTTCCTTTCGATGTACGACAGTCAGTTTGTGACCATCAGTCCGTTGTTGTTTCTTACATAGTCGAACAGATACTGCTGCGCCACGCCCTCTATGCCGCGTGTGCACTCCGGAAGCCCCTCCGGATAATACTGCGCCATGATGCGCTTTACCCACACGTCCCTGGGGAATGCGTCCAGCTTATGGAACGCGAACAGCAGCACACAGTCCGCCACCTTGTCGCCCACGCCGGTTATCAGCTTGAGCTGCTCCCTGGCTTCCGCCAGCGGCAGCCTGTCGATCTCAGCGAAATCCACCGCGCCGGAGCCTACCTTGTCCACCGCGTCGCAGATGTACCGCGCACGGAATCCCGCCCGCAGCGGCGCGAGATCCTCCGGGGTAACGCCGGACATCTGCTGTAATGTCGGGAACGCGTAACCTCCTCCGATATGGCTTCCGAAGCCCTCGCACAGCCTGGAGATTATCCCTGCGATACGCGGTATATTGTTGTTCTGGCTGATGATGAAGCTGATGAGCGTTTCAAACGGCTCCTGCCGCAGTATCCGTATGCCGGAGGAGAATCCACACGCGCGCCGCAGCGTTTCGTCCGCCGAGAGCGTCTTTATGTACTGCGCGTAATCCGCGCCGAGGTCGAAATAGTCCTCCCAGAACGGGATATCCTGCGCCTGCACGCCGTGCAGAGTGATCTTTCCGCCGTCCTGCGACAAAGTTATGCGTTTTCCGCCGGCGATTCCGGAAAACTCACCATTTTCGCCCTCGCTCCAGCGGAAGCACTGCCCGCAGAGAAATGTTCTGCGGATATCGAAATTTTCATTGTTTATAATGTGATCCATAAAAATTTTCATAAACCCCTTGATTATTTGTCTTAATTATAATACAATAGGAGTATAATTTCAAGACCATGCGCTGTTTTTTCAGCGACTTTTCACCTTATGCACGCAAAAGGAAAGGAATTACAATGAGAGAAAGTATTCTGACGATACCGATAAACGAAGTGTTCGAGCCGCGGGAGGGCTGTCCGATCTGCGCCATGAGAAACACCGTGGAGCAGCACATCAGCGAATACATAATGGGCGCGGCGATGATGGAGCCGGACGTACGCATGGAAACAAACCGCCTTGGCTTCTGCCACACGCACTTCAACAGCCTGCTGAAGCAGAACAACCGCCTTTCCCTTGGACTTATGCTCAACACATATCTCGGCACCCTGCGCGGTCAGATCTTTGAAAACAAGAGCATATTCTTCACAAAGGGCGCAAAGGCGAAGAAGTGCAGCGAGATAGAAAACACCTGCTTCGTATGCAGCAAGGTTGACTGGGGCGTTGAGCACATGCTGGACACCGTTTTCACAATGTTCCGTGACGACGCGAAATTCCGCAGCCTGTACAATTCGCAGAAGTACATCTGCATTCCGCATTATAACCTGCTGATGTCACACGTGCAGAGCAAGCTTGCGAAGCCCGACCAGAAGCCGTTCATCGAGGCGACCGACCGGCTCGTCGAGAACTACATAAAGGAGCTGAACAGCGACGTCAACGACTTCTGCAACAGCTTCGACTACCGCAACGCCGGAAAGCTGCACAGCGAGGAAATGGAGCACGTCAGAAGCTCGATAGAGCGCGCCGTGGAATTTCTCACCTCCCGCAAGCCGGACGTCAAGTAACAGAAATACAGAACAAAGAAGGTCAGATAAATGGATATCCTAGCGATAGAGAGCAGCTGTGATGAAACCGCAGCCGCAGTTATACGCGACGGACGCGAGATAATCTCGTCAGTCGTCGCAACACAGATAGAGGAGCACAAGCTATACGGCGGCGTCGTGCCCGAAATAGCCAGCCGCCGCCACTGCGAGAGCATAGTCGGCGTAGTCCGGGAGGCTCTCGACAAGGCGGGCATGAAAGCTCAGGACGTTGACGCGATCGCGGTCAGCTTCGCGCCGGGACTTATCGGTGCGCTGCTTGTCGGTGTGAACTTCGCGAAAGGTCTGGCGCTGGCGCTGAACAAGCCGCTGATACCGGTGCACCACATACGCGGGCATATCGCCGCGAATTACCTGGCGCACCCGGAGCTGGAGCCGCCCTACCTGTGCCTGGTGGCTTCCGGAAGCCACAGCCATATAGTCCGCGTGAACAGCTGGACGGAGTTCGAAACCATCGGTCAGACCGTGGACGACGCCGCCGGAGAAGCCTTTGACAAAGCCGCCCGCGCAATGGGCTACCCCTATCCCGGCGGAGTGCATATAGACAAGGCGGCACAGACCGGCGACCGCAAAAAGTACCAGCTCCCGCACCCGCACACCGCAAATCCCTATGATTTCAGCTTCTCCGGATTAAAGACCGCGGTGATAAACCTTATCCACAACGCCAGGCAGAAAGGCGAGGAGATAGACGTGAACAGCCTTGCGGCGTGCTTCCAGTACACCGTTGCGGATATCCTCACACAGAAGTTCATCTCCGCCGCCAAGGAAAGCGGATACAAGACGCTGGCGCTCGCCGGAGGAGTCGCCGCAAACTCCGGGCTGCGCAATATGCTCCAGCAGCGCGCGGACTACAACGGCATGAAAGTCTATTACCCGCCGATAGCTCTCTGCGGCGACAACGCTGCAATGATAGGCTGCCAGGCTTATTACGAGTACCAGGCGGGGCACGTCGCAGGCACTGACCTCAACGCCGTTGCGACCATGCGCCTTGACAAAGTGACCTGGTGACGCGGAGGAACATCATGAAAAATATAGTACTTATCGGAATGCCCGGCTGCGGAAAATCCACCATCGGAGTTCTGCTGGCAAAGGCAATGGGATTCCGCTTCATCGACACTGACATCACGATACAGAACCGCACCGGAATGCTTCTCCAGCAGATAATCGACCAGAAAGGACTTGACTGGTTCTGCATCGAGGAGGAGCGCGCCATAATGTCCGTCGAGGAAAGCGGCGGCTGCGTTATCGCCACCGGAGGAAGCGCGGTGTACTCCCGCAGCGCAATGCTCTATCTCAAGGAGCGCGGATATGTTTATTACCTCTCGCTGCCGGTGGAGCAGGTGGAAAAGCGCCTGCACAACATCAAGACCCGCGGTATCGCCATGCGTCCGGGTGATTCCATCGAGGACGTGTTCCGGCGCCGCCGCAGGCTGTACGAGGAGTACGCGGACATCACCGTTGACTGCGCCGGGAAATCCATCGAGGAGATAGTCGGGGAGATATGCGGCGAGCACGCCCTGATAGCCGGAAAGTAACCGCCATTCGAAAGGAGCACCTATGGACGAGAATCTGACAGGGACACTGCCGCAGCCCGCAGCGCCCGACGAGAAGCTTCCGGGCTTTAAGAGCGTCTGCCTTAAGCTCGGTATAATGCTTGTCATAATATTCGTATCCCGCGGAACTGAAAGCATACTGCTGTCGCTGATGGTGAACGGCGGGCTTTTCGACGGAATGAGCGCGAATATGTCATATTTATTTCAGACGATATTCAGCTTCCTGTTCCTCTACATAATCCCGCTGACCTGCACGGCAATGCTTCTGAAGCCGCCGGGAATGTGCGGCAAGGTCTACCGCAGGCCGAAATATTTCAGCAGCGCGATGGGAATGTTCCCGGCGCTGTACGGGCTTTCCATCATGACGAACATGCTGACCATGCTGGTTTCAAAGCTGTTTGAGGACACCGACCTGTACAAGTCGTTCAACACCGTAAACGAGCTGAAGCCGGACAACATGTTCTGCGCGCTAGTCCTGCTGATCCAGCTGGTGGTGATAGCGCCGCTGTTCGAGGAATTCTGGTTCCGCGGAGTTGTCATGGAGTCCCTGCGGCCCTACGGAAACGGCTTCGCGATACTGATTTCCGGGCTTCTGTTCGGACTGACCCACGCGAATTTCAACCAGTTCTTCTACGCCGCCGTACTCGGTATCTGCCTTGGATACATCGCGGTTTCCACGCAGTCCGTAATAACGACTACGATAATGCACGCGATGTTCAACGGAATTTCCGGGCTTATGCTGCTGTTCATCACGTTCGACGACGTCGGCGACTACCTGCTCGGAAAAACCACCGAGAAAACGCCGATGGTCGTGTGCTACCTGGTGTTCTGCTTCATCATTGTAATGCTGATGATAGTCGGCGTGTTCATGGCTATCGCCAAGCTGCGCAAGATACGCCGCTACAAGGTACCCAAGGCATGGGACTTCCCCGCCGGAAAGCGCTGGGGTATCTTCCTGTCCCGCTTCACCGTGATAGCCGGACTGATCCTCGCCGCGGATACGTTCACGTTCGGTTTCGTTCCGACCTTCATCTACAGGCTGCTCAGCGGGCAGTTATAATGCACAGAATGCCGCCTGGCATATTGTGCATGTATACAAATATGTGGTAACCTCTAAAAACCTCCTTCACGGCAGATTTCTATGACTTATATCATCTGCTTCGTTGTCAAACCTTGAAATACATACAGTATTACTGCGGTTTGACGCCTAGCATCTGATATAAGTCATGTACGAAATCTGCTCGTGTCCCGGTTTTTAGAGGTTACCATGTAATAAACAGGTTGACGCCTCCCGTTCCGTGTGTTATCATTATTGTAACACGAACGGGAGGTGTTTTTTATGAGATCAGCCAGAACTTACGTATTTGACGCATTCGTCAATCTTATTCTGCAAGCTGTTCTGTGGTTATTTGCGATGTTCACCTTTGTGTGGATAAACCCGGTTTTCGCTGTGGCGTGGTTCCTCTGTACGGCAGGCATCGGCGCACTGATGAGCAGAATGCAGCGCTGGGCGGAGCTTCGGCGCGGCGCGGGATTCAAAAAGTACCTGCTCTGTTCCATTCTCCCTGTAAACGCGGTCGCGGTTATAACTGCGGTATCCGCCGGGATAAGCCTGAGCTGCAATTACAGCCACAATCCCTCGTACAATTATCACGGGGTGGAATTCCGCTTCTTCCCGCTGATGATAGTTATAGGGACTGCATGCGTTACGCTGGCTTTCCTCGTCATCAACCGTACCGCCAGGAAAAAGGCTTAAGGCAACACCGCACAAAGACCATTTATTGGATTTTGCACGTGTCTTGCTTGCATCTTTTCCGTCAGATTGCACAATTCGTCCTAGCAAGGCGTCAGCCTTGCGTCGTCCTCATTGTACAATCTGACGAAAAATCTGACTGCGCA
>CAKSHT010000114.1 GCA_934457235.1 uncultured Oscillospiraceae bacterium | reverse complement strand
GGATAATCCCTTATATCGAATATTTCAGCAACAAGATCACCAGGCTGCTTTCTGAAGACTCGGATAAGCCGCCTCAGATAGAAAGCGAGGTCAAGGACAATGGAGAACAGCGATAGCATAGATCTGGAGCAGACCGCCCAGACTGAAGAAGCACCCGCGGAGGAAACCGCAGACGCTCAGGCAGCCGAAGAGCAGCCGGACGCAGACGAAAGGCTCGCCAAGGAGCTTGCTCAGGTAAAGGATCAGCTTCTCCGGACGATGGCTGAATACGACAACCACAGAAAGCGCACCGCAAAGGAAAAGCTGGAGCTTCGTGCGGATATCATTTCCAACGTAGTTTCGGACTTCCTGCCGGTCATGGATAATCTGGAGAGAGCGCTCCAGGCTGAATGCTCTGACGAAAATTACAAGCAGGGCGTTCAGATGATATACGACAGCTTCATGGCAACGCTCACGAAGCTTGGCGTTACTGAGATAGAGAGCGACGGCGCGGAGTTCAATCCCCAGCTGCACCAGGCAGTACAGAGAGTTGACGACGAGAACGTCGAAAGCGGCAAGGTCGCAAAGACTTTCGCCAAGGGCTACAAGATAAACGATAAGGTGATCAGATTCGCCATGGTCGCAGTAGCCAACTGAGTGCGCCGATAAAGGCACATCTGCGTCGTCACTCATACAACGACAGGCACAAAGCCTAGTCGTTATATGAGTTCCTAGCATCTGCACCTTTCTCACCGCACTGGAAACGAGCATTAGATTATTTAATTTTCATAGCATGACATCATGCGAACAGAAGAATGGAGGAAATCATTATGGGAAAGATCATTGGTATTGACTTAGGTACAACAAATTCCTGCGTATCCGTTATCGAAGGCGGCGAGCCGGTAGTTATCACCAACTCCGAGGGCTCCAGAACAACACCTTCCGTTGTCGCTTTCACTAAGGACGGCGAGCGTCTGGTAGGTCAGCTGGCTAAGAACCAGGCTGTTACAAACCCCGAAAAGACCGTTATTTCCATCAAGCGCCACATGGGCAGCGATTACAAGGTAGATATCGACGGCAAGAAGTACACTCCTCAGGAGATCTCCGCTATGATACTTCAGAAGCTCAAGGGCGACGCTGAAGCATACCTTGGCGAGAATGTTTCCGATGCAGTAATCACCGTTCCTGCATACTTCACCGACAGCCAGCGTCAGGCTACCAAGGACGCCGGTCAGATCGCAGGTCTTAAGGTACACAGAATCATCAACGAGCCGACAGCCGCTGCACTGGCTTACGGTATTGATAAGGAAGAGGAACAGAAGATCGTTGTATACGACCTCGGCGGCGGTACGTTCGATGTATCCGTTATCGAGATCGGCGACGGCGTACAGGAGGTTCTTGCAACCGCTGGTAACAACCACCTCGGCGGCGACGACTTCGACCAGAGAGTAATTGATTACCTCAAGGGCGAGTTCAAGAAGTCCGACGGAATCGACCTCAGCAGCGATAAGTTCGCTATGCAGAGACTGAAGGACGAGGCAGAGAAGGCTAAGATCGCACTCTCCAACTCCACTTCCGTAAACGTAAATATCCCGTATATCACCGCGGACGCTACAGGTCCTAAGCATCTGAACGTAACTCTCACAAGAGCTAAGTTCAACGAGCTGACCGCTGACCTGGTAGAGTCCACAATGGGTCCGCTGAAGCAGGCTATTTCCGATTCCGGTCTTGACAAGAGCGAGATCGACAAGATCCTTCTGGTCGGCGGTTCTACCAGAATTCCCGCAGTCCAGGACGCTGTTAAGAACTTCCTCGGCAAGGAGCCGTTCAAGGGCATCAACCCCGATGAGTGCGTTGCAATCGGCGCTTCTATCCAGGGCGGTGTGCTCAACAAGGAAGTCACCGGTCTGCTGCTGCTTGATGTAACTCCTCTGTCCCTCGGTATCGAGACCGCAGGCGGAGTTTGCACAAGAATGATCGAGCGTAACACCACCATTCCTACAAAGAAGAGCCAGATCTTCTCCACATATTCTGACAACCAGCCGAGCGTTGATATCAACGTCCTCCAGGGCGAGCGTGAGTTCGCAAAGGACAACAAGTCAATTGGTACTTTCCGCCTGGACGGCATCGCTCCGGCTCCCCGTGGTATCCCGCAGATCGAAGTTACTTTCGATATTGATGCTAACGGTATCGTAAACGTAACCGCCAAGGATCTTGGCACTGGCAAGGAGCAGCATATTTCCATCACTGCTTCCACCAACATGAGCAAGGACGATATCGACAAGGCAGTCAAGGAAGCTGAGCAGTTCGCAGCAGAGGACAAGAAGCGCAAGGAGGACGTTGACACCCGCAACGAGGCAGACCAGATGGTTTACCAGATCGAGAAGTCAATGACCGATTTCGGCGACAAGGTAACAGAGGACGACAAGGCTAAGGTTCAGCCTAAGCTCGACGCTCTCAAGGAAGCACTCAAGGGCACTGATATTGAGGCGATCAAGACCGCCAAGGACGAGCTCCAGAAGGAGTTCTACGAGGTAGCCGGCAAGATCTATCAGGCACAGGGTGCGGCTGCTGGCGCTGCTGACGGCGCTGCTCCTCAGCAGGATAACGGTCCTGTTGACGGCGAAGTCATCGACGAATAATCACTAAGGTAATACACAGCGCCTTGAGGTCTATCCAAACCCCAGGGCGCTTTGGGTTAATTCGGAATTCATGCGGCGTCTGCTGAGATGTTACGTTCCGAATTATGAATTCCGAATTAATATGGGAGTTGATACTTAATGGACAAGAAAGATTATTATGAGGTGCTGGGTCTGAAAAAGGGCGCCACTGACGCCGAGATAAAAAAGGCGTACCGTCAGATGGCGAAGAAATACCACCCCGACCTTAACCCCGACAATCCAGAGGCGGAAGCCAAGTTCAAGGAAGTGAACGAGGCAAACGACGTCCTTTCTGATCCCGACAAGAAGGCAAGATACGATCAGTTCGGATTTGCCGGAGTTGATCCGAGCTACGGCGCTGGCGCAGGAGCAGGCGGCGGAGGCGGCTTCGGTGGCTTCGGCGGATTTACCGGCGGTTTCAGCAGCGGCGACGGCATTGACCTCGGCGATATATTCGATAACATTTTCGGCGGAGGATTCTCCGGTGGTTCCCGTACCAGCGCGAACGGTCCGCGCAAAGGCTCCGATATCGTTGTGTCCCTCAGCATAAGCTTCATGGAGGCCTGCAAGGGTATCACACATGATATTGAGATCAACCGCGTTGAGCCGTGCGACGAATGCGGCGGCACCGGTGCAAAGAAGGGCACCCAGGCTAAGACCTGCCCGGACTGCCACGGCACTGGTAAGGTCAATGTACGTCAGCAGACGATGTTCGGCATGATGCAGTCCACCCGCGCATGCTCCAAGTGCATGGGCAAGGGCAAGATCATCGACTCTCCATGCCCGAAGTGCTCCGGCAACGGTGTGTTCCAGAAGAAGGTCACGATCTCCGTCAATATCCCCGCGGGTATTTCGGACGGTCAGACCATCCGCCTGAGCGGAAAGGGCAACGCAGGCTCCAACGGCGGTCCGCGCGGCGACCTCAAGGTACGTATTTCCGTACGTCCCGACAAGGTGTTCGAGCGTGACGGCGACAACATAATCGTTGAAGTTCCGCTGACCTACAGCCAGGCAGCCCTCGGCGCAGAGATAGACATTCCTACCATCGACGGCGCAATGAAGTACACTATCCCCGCAGGCACACAGCCCGGCAAGGTATTCACGATACGCGGCAAGGGCGTCCAGCACTGCCAGCGTAATGGCCGCGGCGACGAGCTTATCCAGGTTTCGATCGAAGTCCCCACGAATCTGAACAAGAAGCAGAAAGACGCTCTCCAGGCGTTCGAAAGCACTCTTGAGGACAAGAATTACTCCAGGCGCACCAGCTTTTTCGATAAGCTGAAAGACCTGTTCAAGCAGTAGAATATCGTTTACAGCCGCTCCGAAAGGAGCGGCTTTTGTTTTTTCTGCTTTTTTCTCTGTATTTCGCCGGATATCTTTGTTTTTTCGTGATTTTTATGCTGTTTACCTATTGAAAATACAAAGGATTTGTGGTAAAATATAATCTGAGTTATTATGTACAGGTACACCTGAGTAAACTGTACCATTACAGAAAGGACGCACTTGTATGGTGCGCAGGGTGGAAATATATGGCTAAGCTTAAAGTGGCAGTGCTGTTCGGAGGAGCTTCGAGCGAGCACGATGTATCATTGGTATCGGCATACTCCGTGCTGAACAATATCCCCAAGGACAAGTACGATGTAATGTGCATCGGTATCACCAAAAAAGGACACTGGATGTACTATCCCGGCGAGTACGAGGACATAAAGACCGGCGAGTGGGAGAACAATCCCGACAACTGCACCGCGGTCATCAGCCCGGATACCGTCGGCAAGGGAGTTCTGCTCCTCGGCGCGGACGACAAGTGCTACCTGCGCAAGGTGGACGTGGTGTTTCCGGTTCTTCACGGAATGTTCGGCGAGGACGGGACCGTCCAGGGACTGTGCGCACTGGCGGGGCTTCCCTGCGTTGGCTGCGACATGACCAGCAGCGCAGACTGCATGGACAAGGCAATAACGCATACGATACTGGAATCCGCAGGGATACGCACCGCCCCGTTCTGCTACGTTACCCGCAGCTCCCTGCATGACATCGACGGTGCGTGCGATGATATCGAGAAGAAGCTCGGCGGATATCCGATGTTCGTGAAGCCGGCATGCGCAGGTTCCTCGGTCGGAGTTTCCCGCGCTGCTGACCGCGAGGCGCTCAAGAATGGTATAAAGATCGCGTTTGCCCATGGCGAAAAGGTGGTCATCGAAACCGAGATCGTCGGCAAGGAGGTAGAATGCGCCGTCCTTGGCAATGGCGAAGATCTGATTGCTTCCATACCAGGGCAGATAACTCCGGCGGAGGAGTTCTACGATTATGACGCCAAGTATAAGCTTGGCACGTCCGTTCTGGATATTCCGGCGAAGATCTCTCCGGAATTGACCGAAAAGCTCCGCGAGACCGCGAAGAAGGCGTTCTTCGCGATGGGCTGCAGCGGCTTCTCCAGAGTGGATTTCTTTGTGACTGACGACGGGCTGGTGCTGAACGAGATCAACACTATCCCTGGATTTACGCCGATAAGCATGTATCCGAAGCTTATGGCGAACATGGGTATAGAGTACGGAGAGCTGCTTGACAGGCTGATCGAGCTTGCCATCGACAAGAACTCCGAGAACTGACCGGGAGTGATAGATTTGGGAAACAACGCAAGCATAAGAATGATAGTAAAGCAGACCGCGGACGGCGCTACTGACAGTTCCGAGCTGTTCACAAAGGGCGAGTTCCGCGAGCACGGCGACAGCTTTTTCATAGACTATGACGAGAGCGAGGCTACGGGATACGAGGGCAGTCACGTCCAGCTGCGTATAGGTCAGCAGGATGAAACGATAACCATGACCCGCACCGGCAAGGCGTTTTCGTCGCTGATATTCGAGAATGGAAAGCGCCACTTCTGCCATTACGGCACGGAGTACGGCGACTGCATGATCGGCATATCCACCAACGAGATGCGCAACGGGATATCCGGCGACGGCGGTGAGATCTACGTCAGATACACCATCGACGTGAATTCCGGGCTGATGCTCACCAACGAAATAACGATACACGTTAAGCCCCACGAAGCTTGAATAACAAAAGAGGAGAACACAGATGTACAACGCAGTAGAAGACGCAAAGGCACAGGTCAAGGAAATAATCATGGGCGCGCTCGGCAGGCTCGTCGCTGAGGGAAAGATACCCTCTGAGCCGCTTCCGCCTTTCCAGGTAACTATCCCGGCGGACAACAGTCACGGTGATTTCTCGGCGAACACCGCGCTCGTTTCCGCAAAGGCGCTTAAGAGCAATCCACGCGCCATCGCACAGATGATAACCGAGGCGGCCGTGCTTGACGGCACTGATTTCAGCAAGATAGAAGTCGCCGGTCCCGGATTCCTTAATTTCTTCATTGGCGGAAGCTGGTTTGAGGGAGTTGTAAGAAACGCGGTGGCAATGGGCGATGATTACGGAAAGACCGACCTCGGCAAGGGCAAGCGCGTCCTGGTAGAGTTCGTTTCCGCGAACCCCACAGGTCCGATGCACATAGGAAACGCCCGCGGAGGCGCGCTTGGCGACAGCCTTTCTTCGCTGCTCCAGGAGGCTGGCTACGATGTCAGCCGCGAGTTCTACATCAACGACGCCGGAAACCAGGTTGCCAAGTTTGGCAAGTCCCTCGACCTGCGTTACATTCAGCTTTGCAGTGAGGCAGGACAGAAGGTCATCGCAGAGTGCGGCGACGATATGGAGAAGCTGACAAAGACCATCTACGACCAGACCTCCACCCCGGACGAAAACGGCAATATCCCGGAGGAGCAGAAGGATTTCCCGTTCACCATGCCCAGCGACGTATATCTTGGTATGGATATAATTGAGCATGCCAGGAATTACTATGACCTCCACGGCGGAAAGGCGCTTTCCGAGAAGTCCGAGGAGGAACGCCGCAAGGCTCTGGTAGACTACGCGCTCCCGCTGAACGAGCAGCGCCTTGAAACCGACCTGCTCAAGTACCGCATAAAGTACGACAACTGGTTCAAGGAGAGCACGCTCCACAATAATGGCGCCGTAAAGGCGGTCATCGAGAAGCTCAAGGCAGGCGGTCACACCTACGAAAAGGACGGCGCGCTCTGGCTTAAGGCTACCGATTTCGGCGGCGACCAGGATTTCGTGCTGGTACGCTCCAACGGATTCCCGACCTACATCGTACCGGATATCGCGTACCACTATGACAAGCTCATCACCCGCGCCTACGACAAGGCGATAAACGTCCTCGGCGCAGACCACCACGGTTATGTACAGCGCATGAGGATAGCCCTTTCTGCGCTTGGAATAGACGACAAGCGCCTTGACGTGGTCATCATGCAGATGGTAATGCTTATCCGTGACGGAAAGCCATGCAAGCTGAGCAAGCGCTCCGGCAAGGCTATCACGCTGACCACCCTGCTT
>CAKSHT010000113.1 GCA_934457235.1 uncultured Oscillospiraceae bacterium | reverse complement strand
GTCTTTTTGGAGAGCGATATTGACTTGCTGTACAGAATGCCGTTGCTTCCTACGGACGGGTCGGTTCCATCCAGCGTGTAGTATATTTTTGTATTGGCGGTGTCGCATTTCAGCGTTACACTTATGCCGTTTTCATAGGATACTCCCGCGGTCTTATCCGGATAGGGAGCGAGCGAACGGTTCTTCGGGAGCGTGATGGTGTAGGTATTCTGAACAACGCTGGAGGAGATCATCTTTCCCTTGGGATCGGCGGCGTAGAATTTTACAGTGTACTTCTTTGTCGCGTTCGCCTGTCCTGCCAGGCGGAAAACTCCGGTGTACTTCTGGTACTCCACGAGTGAAGCCGTCAGGTCGGTAGTGTAATAGATCTCAGCGCCCACCGTAGTGGTATTCAGCGCGATATCCAGCGACTGCTGGTAAGTGCCGGGCTCGTAGTTCGCCGTCGGCGTATCGACCGTCCTCTTGGGGAGGGTTATGGTATACACGAAGCTGTTTACCGGGCTGTCGTTCTTGCCCGGAGCCACTGCGATCGCCCTGATGTAGTATGTAACGACATCGCCGGGCTGTCCGGCGAGGAGTATCGGCGATGTGTAAGCCGTGCCGCCGCTTACTGTAGGCACGTCAGCTTCCTTGTTCACGCCGATGGTGTAGTATACCGTCGCGCCCTCGGAGGCGGTCAGCGTTACGTACATGTCATCGTAGAACATATGTCCCTGGGTGGAGTCGGACGGGGACGCGGTAGGCCATGCGAGCGCGCCGGCAGCGCCGACGAATACGTTCACCTTGACCTCGTTCTCGCCCTCCTTATAGGTGATGAAGTCCGGCAGGGAAACCTTGCCGGTCAGCGTGAACGCCTGTGACTGGGCACGCTTGGGGTCGTAAAGCGGGTCGGATGTATTGAGATCCCACTTTATCGGGTACTGGTTTTCAAGGACTGTGCCTGCCGGCGCCTCGACGTCAGCCATTGTCGGGAGTCTGTCGCCGATGGTCGCTATAGCCGTGCCGTTTTCAACAACTACCGTATCTGACGGCGGGATTATCCTGTAAAGCGCAAGTTTATCCGTTCTTCCGGGGAACGTGTAGGTAACGGTCAGCGTACCGGATTCGTTGGTGGAGCAGTTTGCGAGGCTCCCGTTGACGTACGCCTGGGTCTTGTTGAACGCGTACATGTTCTTAGGCGTGAGCTGAACGCTGACGGAATAGGAACTGTTATAGTCGGCGCGACCGTTCACAACGCTTCCTATCCACGCGACTGCGGATTTCACGGCAACGCCCTTAGGCTCCGGGTCGAATTCCGCAGTGGTGTCGAGGGGCTGACCTCCGACGGGCGGGTCAATGACCAGGTGGACCTCCGGAATATTCGTGAGCGACGACGGTTCCAGGGTTATGGTATAAACGTAGGTCGCGATCTCACTGGTGAGCTTCTTGGGGTCGTAGGACAGCGCCTTTATGTAGAACGTCTTGGCGTCGCCCTCAACGCCCGCGAGCGGGATACCGTTGGAATACTTGTGCGCAGCGTTTCCGCCAACGGGATCAGCGCCGTCCTTGCTCTCGCTGACGGTGTAGTAGATAGTACCCTCGGTGGTGGTGAGGTAGACTGTCATGTTAGATTTATATTCACCAGCCGGGGTATCATCACGCGGCTCCGGCGGAAGCAGTTGGTCTGCGGCTGCAATCCTTACGGTACAATACAGATTGAACGAAGCTGCGGGATTATTGATGTACTGGCTGTAGCCTGCCATCGAAACCGAGCCAGTCAACGTGAATTCCTGTCCGTTTACGTCGTCCTCGCTGAACGTTCCCTTTTCGAAAACAAAGTTTCCCGCAGAATTCGTCCAGTTTATCTTCACGTTTTCAATTGGATTACCACGATGAGAACTTGTTCCTGTAAGTATAGTTGCGTATTTAGGCAGCTTATCAAGAATGTTGTTCTTGTTAGAATACACAGGCATATCAATACCAGTTCGATTGGTTGTTGCTGAAGGAAATACAGCCTGCTCCGCATTCGGAAGCCCGGTGCGTGATTTGAAGTATATCGTACCAGTCAGGTAATCTCCGTCCTTGACCATAGCGACGTTCTGGGCGGTGGCGCCGTCCTCGACAGTGTAATAATAGAGCGTTACGCTGCTTGCTGCTTCATATCCCTGCGCAAGACGGAATTTCAATGTAACATAGTATTTTTCGTTATAATCGGCAACGCCGCCTGTTTCCTGGGTGCCGTCCTCGCGGTACCACTCGACTCTTGTATCTCCGGAAGAAACCTGGCTTCCGTTCACGCTGATAGCGCTGGAATCCCACAGCGCCTGGTCTGCTACCGGTGAACTCAGCGGCTTGCTGGACAACAGCTCTATCTGGCTTACAGGGATCGCCGCAAACGCCGTACTTGCCGCGTTCAGCATTCCGCCGAGCGCCGCCGGATCGGTCATTGTAAACATCAACGCCGCTGCCGTGAACGCAGCCGCGATCTTATTTCTGATCTTCATACCAATACCTCCGTATATACCAAGTATACGTTATAATTATATATTATTTTCCCGTTCAAGTCAATAGGAAAAGTAAATTTCTGCATAATCCTGCCGGGGGAACCTTTCACATTATTTATCGGCAGGAAGTCCGGAAAATGAAGTCCCTGCGCTCACGAATTTCCGGAAACCGTGAATGTCATTTCGTCCTCGAAGAAGTACGCCGTCATTCCGCGCTCCGCGAAATAATCGCAGATGAACCGCCGCAGTCCGTCGTTCCTCTCGTCAAGATTGAAGTACTGTCCGCCGCATCCGTCGTGGAAATGCACGTGATCCGGGTAGCGCTCCGCACACGCCGCCTTTAATTCCAGTACCTCGCTGTATTCAAAAATGTGCTTCATCGCCTGTCCTCCTTAAGATCTCCGCAGGCGCTGAGATAGCGCCGCACCTCGGATATGTACACATCGCCGATGTCGCTGAGTATGCTGTGCTTCTTCACGACGTAGCCTATCTGCATGGTCGTGTTGCGGTTGTGCTCATCCTCCAGGAACGGCACCGCACGGTACTCGCTTCCGTTAAGCTCCTCGCAGATTATGCCGGAGCACAGCGTGTAGCCGTTGAGTCCCACCATGAGATTCAGCTGGGTAGCGCGGTCAGTGCTGCGTATCATGCGCGGATAGTCGTTGTCCGTGAGTATCTCCTCCGCCAGGAATCCGCTCGCGCCGTCGCCCTGCTCAAATACCAGGCAGGGATAGTCCGCGAGCTGCTCAAGTCCTATCGACTTCTCGTTCGCCAGCGGGTGGTTCTTCCAGAGGTAAACATAGGCGCGGCAGTCGATGAGCGGAATGAACTCCAGCTCCAGGTCGTGCAGTATCTTGCCGATTATACGACGGTTGTAGTCGCACTGGTATATTATCCCCACCTCGCTTCGGAAGCCGCCGACGTCCTTTAACACGTCCATCGTACGTGTCTCGCGTATCGCGAAGTCGAAATTCAGCGTACCGAAATTCTTCACCATCTCGACGAACGCCTTGACCGCAAAGGAATAGTGCTGCGTGGATACGCCGAAACGCCTGCGTGCACCGCCGCTCTCGCCGTATTTCTGCCGCAGCAGCTCGTACTGCTGGTACACCTGCCGGACGTACATAAGGAAATCAGCGCCCTCCGCAGTGACCGAAACTCCACGGCTGCTGCGCACGAAAACCTGTATCCCGATCTCCTTTTCAAGCTCCCGCACCGAGCTTGTAAGCGACGGCTGGGAGATGAAGAGCTGCTCCGCCGCTTTATTCATCGAGCCTTCCTCTGCTATCGTCAGGATATATTTCATCTGCTGTAGTGTCATAATGTTCCCCTCTGATGATTATAATTATATGATTTTATTATACTACTGATAAATTCGCCTGTCAACTGTTTTTTATATATACGTGCTCCGGCAATAGGACAAGTCTATAATCACTATTGCTCATTAAATTGATAAATCCGTAAAAAAACACTTGCATTTGAACTGGGTTCGTGGTATAATATAAATTGGTGTATGTGCTGTTAAAACAGTGCCAGACACGTCAGACCGTCCAGAATTTCCGGCGCCCGCCGGTTCGATATACAGACGAGGTGACTTAATGAAAGCAGATCTGCATTGCCACACGACGATTTCCGACGGCTCGCTCGGTATTTCCGACGTTATCCGTCAGGCGGACAGAAACGATGTCCGCTGCCTAGCAATAACCGATCACGACAGCCTGGCTTCCCTGTCCCGCTCAGCGGTCCTCGGAAAACGATACAACGTAAATGTTATCCCTGCCGTGGAATTTTCAGCGTTCGACAACGACCGCAAGAAAAAAGTACATATTCTGTGCTACATGCCCGCAAAGCCCGACCGTCTTGAAGGTCTGTGCCTGCGCACCTCCACCGGAAGAATGGAACTTGGCAAGCGCATGGCGGTCAAAGTGCTCGACAAGTACCCCATAACCCTGGAGAGCATTCTGCGCTATTCCGCAGGAAGCAAGGCGATATACAAGTGCCACATAATGCATGCGCTGATGGACTACGGCTACACCACCGAGCTTTACGGCGATGTGTACGACTCCATCTTCGACGCAAAAGAGGGTATATGCGCCGCTGAGGTCGCTTCCGAGGCTGATTTCTACCCGGACGTGCACTTCGTCACCACGCTGATACGCGCTTCCGGCGGTATCTCCGTCATGGCGCACCCAAAAGTATACGACAGCACCGCGCTTCTTGAGGAGCTTGCAGAAAATCACGAGATCGACGGTGTTGAAATATGGCACCAGAGCGCCGACGCCGCTTACCAGGAAGAGCTACAGAAGATTGCTGACAAGCACGGTCTGCTCACCACCGGCGGCTCGGATTTCCACGGGTTCTACAATCACTACGCGATACAGATAGGGTCGAATGTTACCCCGGAGGAAACTCTTAATAAAATCGTAAATCATAAGGGCAAAGCATGATCCCTTGATATAACTCAAAAGAAGGATAAGACAATGGATATCAAAGAAAAAGCACTTCAGAAGCACTACGAATGGGGCGGAAAGCTGGAGGTAGTCTCCCGTGCTCCCATCAATACCCGCGAGGATCTTTCACTCGCGTACACTCCCGGCGTTGCACAGCCCTGCCTGGAGATTGCAAAGGATCCGGAGCTTTCCTACAAGCTCACACGCCGCAGCAATCTCGTTGCAGTCATCACGGACGGCACGGCTGTCCTCGGCCTCGGCGACATCGGCGGACTTGCCGGCATGCCCGTTATGGAGGGCAAGTGCTGCCTGTTCAAGGAGTTCGGCGATGTTGACGCGTTCCCTCTCTGCATAAAGAGCAAGGACCCCGATGAGATAGTACGCACCATTGAGCTTATCTCAGACAGCTTCGGCGGAATCAACCTGGAGGACATCTCCGCGCCGCGCTGCTTTGAGATCGAAGCCAAGCTCAAGGAAAAGCTTGATATCCCAGTATTCCACGACGATCAGCACGGAACCGCTATCGTTGTCGGAGCTGCTATGATAAACGCTGTCAAGCTCGCCGGAAAGAAGCTTTCTGACATCACCGTCGTAATCAACGGCGCTGGCTCCGCCGGCATCGCTATCGGCAAGTTCCTGCTGAAGCTCGGCGTAGGCGACCTTATCATGGTGGATCTCTGCGGTATCATCAACCGCGACGAGAACTACACCAACCCCGCGCACGCTGAGATCGCGAAGCTCACGAACAAGCGCAACATCAAGGGTAATCTCGCGGACGCGCTCAAGGGCGCAGACGCGTTCGTCGGCGTTTCCAAGCCGAATCTCGTAACTCCGGAGATGGTACAGTCCATGGCGGACAAGCCCGTGCTCTTCCCGATGGCTAACCCGGAGCCTGAGATAACCTACGACCTCGCAAAGCAGAGCGGCGCTTACATTGTCGGCACCGGACGCAGCGACTTCCCGAATCAGATAAACAACGTACTGGTGTTCCCCGGCATCTTCAAGGGAGCGCTCAGAGTACGCGCAAGGGCTATCACCGAGGAAATGAAACTTGCTGCGGCTTACGCTATCGCAGGTCTTGTGACCGACGACAAGCTCTCCGTTGACTACATTATCCCCAGCGCGCTCGACAAATCCGTCGCAAACGCAGTGGCTGACGCCGTTGCGGACGAATGGCTCAAGAGCGGAAAGTAAAAAAATTCAAGGCGGTGCAAAACTATGACTTACGAATACAATCCCAGGGGCGTATGCTCCCGTAAAATGATCTTCGATATTGAGGACGGCGTAATAAAGTCGCTGGAAGTTGTCGGCGGCTGCAACGGAAACCTCAAGGGCATTTCCTCCCTTGTGACCGGAATGAAGCTTCAGGACGTCATCGACCGTCTGGAGGGCATAACCTGCGGCAGCAAGCCCACGTCATGTCCTGCGCAGATCGCGGAGGCTCTCAGAAAATATCTTTCAGAAAACTGATCGGAGATTTAAATGAAAATACCTGAACTGTTCAAAAACGGCCGCACTGTGTTCTCTTTCGAGGTTTTCCCGCCGAAAAAGGACAATGACGTTTCCGTTATCTACGACACGCTGGAGCAGCTGGGGGATCTTCACCCGGATTTCATCAGTGTGACCTACGGCGCTGGCGGTTCCGCCGCCGGTGCTTCCACAATTGACCTTGTCAAGCGGATAAAGTCGCACTGCCACACGGAATCCATCGCGCACCTCACCTGCGTAAATTCCACCCACGCGGACATCGACGAGAAGATAAAAGAGCTAGAAACCAACGGAATTGAGAACGTGCTCGCGCTGCGCGGAGATATCAACCCGAATATCCCGCCGAAGCATGAATTTGAGCACGCCAGCGACCTCATCGAATACATGAAGCCGCGCTCCAACCTGTCGTTTTCCGGCGGATGCTACCCGGAGGTACACCCAGAGGCAGCGAACATGGTGGACGATATACATAACCTGAAGAAAAAGGTGGACGCCGGAGCTTCCCACCTTATCTCACAGCTGTTCTTCGACAACAGCTCGTTCTTCAACTTCCTGGAGAAGGCGCGTATCGCAGGGATAAACGTCCCGATCGAAGCCGGTATCATGCCATGCGTCAACGCAAAGTCCATTCAGCGCATGGTTACGA
>CAKSHT010000112.1 GCA_934457235.1 uncultured Oscillospiraceae bacterium | reverse complement strand
ATTGCGTCCACCACGTAGTCGTATTGCGTGAAATCGAATTGATCCGCAGTTTCCGGCATGTAAAACGTCTTGTAGGCGTTTATCGTCATGTCCGGATTGATTTCCAGCAGGCGTTCCTTGGCAACGTCTATTTTTAGTTTGCCGACGGTTTTTCTTGTTGCAAATATCTGGCGGTTTATATTGGTCAGGCATACTTTGTCGTCGTCTATGAGGTCAAGCGTACCTACACCGCTTCTGGCAAGTGCTTCCGCAGTAAATCCGCCGACACCGCCTATACCGAAGATGGCAATGCGGGATTTTGCGAGCTTTTCCATCGCTTCCTTGCCGAATATAAGTTCTGTTCTTGAAAATTGATTAAGCATTTATGGCTCCTTTTTCTTATAAAACATATCGTTAATATATATTATATCCGATATGGTTTGTGTTGTCAATATAATATCAGCAGAATTTTTTGTATAGCATGAAATTGCACGGTATGTGAATTTGCACAAATACGATATGTTTGGTTTGTAACTTTCAATAATGTAAACGTTTAACTAAAAAATACGATTGTTGTGCAACGAAAGATGTTTGTAAAATAACACATTTGTGTGCACTTTTTTTGGAAAAACTATTGATTTATCAGAAAGTATGTGATAAAATAGTGATAATAGAGCGCTGGAATAACTTAATCTGCTTAGAAATTATGTTATGCAGCATAACACCTAAATTACTTAAATTTGTTAAGGAGGACCTGCATGTCCCCGAAGCTCAGTGAACTGATAACCCTGCTCAAAGGCCATAGGGTATTTATCCAGACGCATAATTTTCCTGACCCGGACGCCATAGCAAGCGCATTCGGATTACAGGTGCTACTTGAAAAGTTCAAGATTCCCACCACCATCTGCCATCACGGAAATATAGAACGTACCGCCACTGCGAACATGGTAGCGGAATTCGGCATAAAAATGACTGTAGCTTCCGAGCTGAAAGATATGACTAGCGAGGACTACATTATAACCGTAGATTCACAGAAGGGCAATGCAAATATCCTTGACCTTATCGGCGACGAAGTAGCCTGTATCGACCATCATCCGACCTTCTATCCTGCGGATTACAAGTACAAGGACATACGTATTGTCGGGAGCTGCGCAACTCTCATCGCAGATTATTACATGTCCTATAAGATGGACATGCCGAAGGACGTTGCAACGGCTCTGCTGTACGGACTTAAAATGGATACTGCAGACTTCACCCGCGGCGTGACCGAGCTTGATATCGATGTCTACCGCTATCTTTTTCCGCGGGCGGATAATCAGCTGATACGTAAGTTCCAGAGCGGCGTTATCCAGTACGATGAGCTTGAAGCTTTTGTAGACTCAATGAAGAACATCGACATTTACAATGGTGTTGCATTTGCGTTTCTTAATTTCCCGTGTGCGGACGCTTTTGTTGCGACGGTTTCTGATTTTATTCTGAACCTTGACGTTGTGACGTTTGCGGTCGTATATTCCCGTAAGGAAAAGGGGTTCAAGTTCTCAGTGCGTTCCGAGCTTGACGAGCTGAACGCCGGGACTATAGCAGAGGAAGCGCTTCAGACCGTCGGAAGTGGCGGCGGACACCGCTCAATGGCTGGCGGATTTGCAGAGGAAAGCAAAATACTTGATATAAGCATTGATTTCAACCGGGTTATCCAGAACCTGTTCCTTGATGTCATTGACAAGCTTCGTCCTGCGGCAGAGGAGCCAAAGGAAATCCCTGTCGAAGAGAGTAAGGAAACAATGAATCTGGAATAATATTCAAGCGGCACATATCGCGGTGTGCCGCTTTTTTGTGCAAATGTCGGCAAAGTGGTTGCAATTTTCCCGGAATTGTGGTAAAATATAGAGTGAAAATTCATGCGGACTAACTCCGCGAAAGGAAAGATAAAATGAACATAGCAGTTGTAGGATTAGGACTTATCGGCGGCTCATTCTGCAAGGCGCTCAAAGCCAATACGTTCCACCATATAATGGGCATCGACGCCGACCCCGAGACCGAAAAAAAGGCACTCGAACAGGGCGCTATTGATGAGATAATCGACGAAACGCGCCTTGGCGAAGCGAATCTGACCGTTGTTGCGCTCTATCCAGTTCCTACGGTAGAGTTCGTGAAGAACAACGCAGACCGCTTCAAAAAAGGCTCCATCGTTATCGATGTCGGCGGCGTAAAAGGTTATGTCGTAAGCAGATGCACTCCTGTTCTTGAGGAAAAAGGCGTGTATTTCCTGGGAACTCACCCTATGGCTGGAACTGAGAATTCCGGCTTTGATTATTCAAAGGCTGATATGTTCGTCAAAGCAAGTTATATACTTACGCCTACAGAGAACACTCCGCAGATCGTCGTTGACCTGGTTTCTACGCTCGGCAGCTGCATGGGCTTCGGACAGGTCGTTATCGCGACAGCGGAGCAGCATGATATCAATATCGCTTTTACCTCGCAGCTGGCTCACGTGGTGTCAAATGCATATGTCAAGAGCCCGTCGCTCCTGCGCGCTGACGGATTTTCCGCAGGGAGCTTCCTTGATCTCACGCGAGTTGCAAAACTCAACGAAGAGATGTGGAGCAGTCTGTTCCTCTGTAATAAAGACGCCCTCCTGTTTGAGATAAACACCATAATCGACAAGCTCACGGAATACCGTGACGCAATGGTTAACGACGATAAGCCTACGCTCAAGGAACTGCTTAAAGTCGGCAGGGAGCGTAAGGAAGAAAGCATGAAGTACTACGGTCAGGAGAAGGCGCTGAATGGCTGATAAGAAAAGTCCCGGCATCGCCTATATTGTATCGCTCTGCGGCATAATGAGCGGACTTGCGGTAGCGCTGATGTTCTGCCTTGGCATGATACCGGGATTCGAGTACGTCAGCCCCATGGTCGCCGGAGTGCTTGTCTGGGTCATTCGCGAGCGCCTGGGCGTACGGTACGGACTGGTGAGCTTTGCGGCTGTCGGTCTGCTGACAATGCTGTTCACGGCGAACTACGAAGCCAGCATGATGTTCATTTTCCTGCTGGGGTATTACCCGATCGTACGGCAGTATATCATGAAACTGAAGCACGCTGCTTTCCGCTGGGTGACAAAAATTGCGCTGTACGCCGTGGCCGCCGTGGCCTGCTATTTCGTGCTGATAAATCTTTTCGGCATGAAGCAGCTTCTGGAGGACATGGGCGAGTTCGGCCAGTATGGGCAGTGGGTGCTGCTTGGATTGGGCGCAGTGGCGTTCGTGCTTTACGACCTGTTTCTGGGACTGTTCTTCCCGTTCTATGAAAAGGTCCTTAAACCCAAAATATCCAAACGTATGAAATAATAACACAAGGAGATAAACTATGTCAGAAAGAATACCACAGAGAAGCGATATTCCGGAAAAGGACAAGTGGGCTATCAAGGATATGTACCCGACAGACGACGCATGGGAACAGGATCTCGCAAAGGCAAAGGAAATGCCCGCAAAGATCGCGTCCTATAAGGGACTGCTGAGCACTGATTCCGCCAGGCTTCTGGAATATCTCAAGGCAGACGACAACATGACCGTGCTGCTTGAGAACCTTATAAACTACGCACAGCGCAGGAACGACGAGGATACGCGTGACGCGAAGTATCAGGATATGGTCAGCCGTCTGGAAATGCTGTTCGTTGATATTTCCGGTGCTGCGGCGTTCGTAACGCCGGAGCTTCTTTCAATCGACGATGAAACGATGGAGCGTTTCTTTAAGGAACAGCCGGAAATGGAACTGTACCGCCTGTGCATCGACAGAGTGCGGCGCAGACGTGCGCATGTCCTTTCCGAGGCTGAGGAGCGTATTATGGCGCTGACCGGCGAAATGACAGGCTCTCCGGATAACATTTTTTCGATGTTCAATGACGCAGACCTTAAATTCCCGGACGCCACTGACAAGGACGGCAATAAGCACCAGGTAACTCACGGCAGCTACATTCCGCTCATGCACTCCAATGACAGGGAGCTTCGTAAATCTGCATTCGAAAGCCTTTACGGCGTATACAAGAATTTCCGTAACACCTCTGCGGCGGTTCTGGCTTCCCAGGTGAAGTGCCTTACATTCCGCGCACGCGCAAGGAAGTACGACAGTACGCTCCAGGCAGCGCTCGACGGAAACGAAGTGCCTGTTGAGGTATACAAGCAGCTTATCGAAGCCGTTCATGAGAATATGCATTATATGTACAAATACGTCAAGCTCCGCAAGAAGCTGCTTGGCGTGGACGAGCTGCATGCGTATGACCTGTATGCGCCTATCGTGAGCGATATTGAAGTAAAGATCCCGTTTGACCAGGCAAAGCAGGAAGTCTATGACTCCCTTGCACCGATGGGCGAGGATTACCGCGCGATATTCAGCCAGGGCATAAAAGACCGCTGGATAGACGTATATGAGAATGAGGGAAAGCGCAGCGGCGCGTATTCCGCAGGAGCAAGAGTTCACCCCTATGTTCTGCTGAACCATAAGGACACTCTTGACAGCGAATTCACGCTTGCGCATGAAATGGGCCATGCTATTCATTCTTACCTTTCCAACAAAAATCAGCCAGTTGTGTATGCGGATTACGTTATTTTTGTTGCAGAGGTCGCTTCTACCTGCAACGAGAGCCTGCTCATGCAGCATCTGCTGAAAATAACTACGGACAAGAAGCGCCGTGCATATCTTATAAATTACTTCCTGGAGCAGTTCCGCACAACGCTGTATCGCCAGACCATGTTTGCAGAGTTTGAGCTGATGATTAACGAAAAGGCAGAGAATGGCGAGAGCCTTACAGCTGATGTCCTCTGTGACATCTACAGAGAACTCAATATTCTGTACTATGGCGAGGATATCGTTATCGACCATGAACTGGATATGGAATGGGCGCGCATTCCGCACTTCTATTATAACTACTATGTATACCAGTACGCTACCGGTTTTTCCGCAGCAATTGCACTCAGCCAGCGTATTCTTAAAGAAGGCGCACCGGCAGTCAAGGATTATATCGGCTTCCTGAGCGGCGGCTGCTCCAAGGATCCGATTTCTCTGCTCCGCGGCGCGGGCGTGGATATGACTTCCACCAAACCGGTGACTGACGCGCTGAAACTTTTCGGTGAGCTCATCGACGAGATGGAGGAGCTGATGAAGTAACCAAGTGATGATCGATTATAATGAGCTTTTAAAGCCCTACCTTTGTCTGTTTTCCGGCTCTGAGAATCCGCTGGCGTTCCTCGACAGTACGCTGAAATGCGTCGGAGAGCGCGGCGGAGTATTCCGGGTCGGCGACAATCTGTTGTCGTTCGTGCGGGAAGCGATACCAAATCCCATGCATGACTTAACGGAAGCATCGCTGTACATCAAGGACAAATTCTGGTGCTGCCGGATAATGCCGGTGAAGAACGCGGCTGGTGAAAGTGACGCGTACATCTGCGAGCTTATCTCGTTTGAATCTGCGCGTAATATTTCAGAAAAAGCTGACCTGGCTTCACAAGTGCTTCCGGTGTTCAATGCAGTGGAATTCAACTCCGCAAAGGTGTGGGATAACACGGATAAGCTCCGCAAGGAGCTTCGCGAAAAGGGCGATTTCTCCAGCCTGAGCAAGGTCTATGAGATCGAAGCGGCAATGGCGAATATCTCGTCTGTTTCGAAGAATACTTACGAGTACTTCAACAGATCATACGATGATCAGCATTTCACGGAAATCGACGCCGGAGCGCTTATACGCTGGCTCGGCGGACGCTGTAATGCTGCTCTTGCCAAGTGCGGAAGACGTATTGAGGTCATCACCGAGCTGGAGGATCTTCTGATATTTGCTGACAGCCGCAGGGCGATAGTTGCACTGGTCAATGCGATACAGAATGCAATGCTGTATTCTCCTGTAGACACGGAGCCGATACTTGCCGTATACCGCGCAAAGCATAACGGCGCTGACTTTGTGGAGATACGCATTACGAACGAAAACATAATGTTCACCAGCCGCGACTTCAAGGATAAGGTGGATATCAATTTCAGCTATCAGCGGTTAGGTTATGGCATACCGATAATCAAGAGGTTCGTACAGGCTTCGCACGGCAGGTTCAGCATGGAGGAGGAAAACGGCAAGGTTATCCTTACGATGTCGCTTCCTGCTGTGCCTGAGAAGCGCGGTCCGATCTGCCGCTTGAATTCTCCGGCATATGTCTGCTACACCACAGACACTCCGGATCTTACAGATATCCTCATGCGCGAGGTAGTAATGTTCTTCGGGGAAAAAGGGGAATTGCACAGCTAAAATTCAGTGCATTATCACGGGGTCATCATATTTCCGGTTTATAATTATCCGCGTAAGGAATCATTATCGGGATCGGCGTTCTGCAAGGAGCGCCTGATTTCGGCAGAAAAAACTATTGTGAAAAGAAACGGTTAGCAGCCGTATATTAATAGGAGATGATATCATGTACAGAATTCTTGTTGTTGACGATGAAGAGAATATCCGCGAGGTCATCAAAGAGTATGCCGAGTTTGAGGGACACCAGGTATCCGAAGCATGCGACGGAATGCAGGCAGTTGAGATGGTAAAGAACAACGACTATGACATAATCATCATGGACGTTATGATGCCGAGGCTTGATGGCTATTCCGCGTGCAAGGAAATACGCAAAATAAAGCAGATACCGGTTCTTATGCTGTCCGCCCGCGGCGAGGAGTACGACAAGCTCTTCGGTTTTGAGCTGGGTATCGACGACTATGTTGTCAAGCCGTTCTCTCCGAAGGAGGTCATGGCACGCGTCAACGCGATAGTTAAGCGTAATTCGGCGGGAACTGCCGTGGCGGCGCCGGCTCCCGAAACAGTAAAGTTCGGAGGACTGGAGATAAACTTCACGTCCCGCGATGTGTATATCGACGGAGTGAAGGCAAACCTCACGCCGAAAGAATACGACCTGCTGTTCTATCTTGTACGCAACAAAAACATCGCCCTCACCAGAAATAAGCTGCTTGAAGAGGTTTGGGGCTACGATTTCTTCGGCGACGACCGTACGATCGATACGCACATTAAAATGCTGCGCAACAATCTGGGACCGTATCGTAATTACATCGTCACACTCCGCGGAATGGGTTATAAATTCGAGGCTAACTGATGAAACTTCTCAGG
>CAKSHT010000111.1 GCA_934457235.1 uncultured Oscillospiraceae bacterium | reverse complement strand
GCTTCCAACGAGCTGGGCTATTCATATGTTTATCTTTCCGGCACCTTCATAGGAAATAAGGTGGATATGCACAATTATGAGATCGTTGATTTCACGAATGATTACAGATCTGTGTATGTGGTGCCGGTGGAGGATTACAACGCGCTTTACGGCACGGATATAACGCTTTCCGACGGGGAGGCGGCTGTGTACTTCAAGGGCAGCAGCTTCGACGGCAACGAGCTTCAGCTGGATGACTGGGGAAGCTTCCGGATAGTACAGCGTCTTGATAAATTCACAATAACCGGCGGGGACAGCGCGACGGTCATGGATTCGATATACCTTTTCGTGAAAAACCACTCGATACTGACGGAGCTTTACAGATACCAGATGAACATAGTGGAGGAGCAGGGCGGAACGATCCCGAAAGTGGCGTATTATTACGGTTTCGACCTTGACTGCGACGATACGGCCATGTACGCTGTATATAACGATATCACTGATCGCGATATGCGCCACATGGTAGTGGAATGCCGCGCTCTGGAGAAGGAGTACTTCTTCGGCACCTACGGCGGACTGTTCTTCCTGGGAATCATCTTCGGCGCGGTATTTATTCTGGCGGCGGTGCTTATAATGTACTACAAGCAGATAAGCGAGGGCTGCGACGACCGCGCGCGGTTCGACATTCTCCGCAAGGTCGGCATGAACGACCGCGAGATACGCCGGGCGGTGAATTCCCAGGTGCTGACGGTGTTCTTTGCACCGCTGATCGCCGCGGGCGTACACATGGCGTTTGCGTTCCCGCTGCTGACGAAAATGCTGGGGCTGTTCGGAATGCGTGATACGGCGTTCCTGGCGGCGGTGACGCTGGTGTGCTACTGTATTTTCGCGATGATATATGTGCTTATGTACGGCGTGACGTCACGCAGCTATTACCGTATAGTATGCGGCAGAAAATCATGAGCAGGCTGGTCAGGGCGGTGTGCCTGTCAGTAGTTACTGTCGCGGCGATACCCGCCGTGGCGGCTCTTGCGGTGGTATGGTCGCTGTACCGCCTGGCGGACAGGATCATCACGCTGACGGAAAGGCGCTGAGCAGCAGACATACAGAACGAACGGAGGAGAAGCAGATGAAGGTCAGACACATGGCGCTTAAAGTGATACTGCTGATATTGCTGACGCTGATCACACTGGCGTTAGTTGCCGGCGGAGTATTCGCAGTACTTGGCTGGAACATGCACACGGAAGCGACAGAGGCGCGTCCGGTGCGGCAGGTGTATGCTGATCTCGCTGCGGAGGAGCATTTCGTCAAGTTCGACGAGTTACCTGAGTTCTACGTGAACGCCGTCACTGCGACGGAGGACAGGGACTTCTGGGGACACAGCGGCATCGATCCCTCCGCGATAGTCCGGGCGCTGCTGCACGACCTGGCTCAGATGGAATTCGCCGAGGGCGGAAGCACGATAACCATGCAGACCGCCAAGAACATATATTACACCCAGGATAAACGTCTGGAGCGCAAGGCGGCGGAGATATTCACAGCGTTCGGGATAGAGGATAAGCTGGACAAGAAGCAGATATTTGAGCTGTATGTGAACACGATATATTTCGGCAGCAATTATTACGGTATCTACGCGGCATCAATGGGATATTACGGAGTTCCGCCGTCTGAGCTTACCGACGAGCAGTGCGCCGTCCTGGCGGGAATACCGCAGGCACCGAGCGCGTATTCTCCGGACGTATCCCCGGAGCTTTCCCGGCAGCGCGCGGAGCAGGTGTTGAAAGCCATGCGGGAGTGCGGATACATTATGTAAATAATAAAGGGGCTGTGACATTCACAGCCCCTCAGTTTGTCGAAAAAATCGAATTTGCCCGCGAAGCGGGCTTTTGAAATCCGTTTTTTGCCACGGGTTTCCCGGGGCAAAAAACACTTCTATCCGCACAAGTGTGCGGTTTGTTGGCTTTGCCAACAAACCGTGCGCGCAGGGCGGATGCTTCGGCGGAAAAGTCCCAACGGGACTTTTTCGACGGTCTCAGGGGCTGTGACATTCACAGCCCCTTTATTATTATCGGAAATACGTTTCTGAAAGTGCACGGAGCTTTGCCGCGAGCTTATCGGTAGTCTTGCCGGGAAGCGTTCTCCAGCGCCAGTTTCCGCCGACGGTGGAGGGAACGTTCATGCGGCTGTCTTTGCCAAGCCCCAGGATATCCTGCATTGGAATGATTGCGAGCTGTGCCGGGCTTGCATAAACCGCCCGGATACAGCTACGGCTGAATTTCTCAAACATACCGGTGTTTAGATAGCGCTTCGCCATTGCGCGGGCGTCGCGGTCAGCCTCGGCATACCATTGCATGACCGGCATATTGTCGTGCGTACCGGTATAGGCGCAGCTGTTCACCGGGTAATTATGCGGGAGATGCTCGTTGTCGTGGTTCTCTGCGTTGAATCCGAACTGCAGCACACGCATTCCCGGAAATCCGGTGTCTTTGAGAAGTTCCCTTACGCTGTCGGAGATGTCTCCGAGATCCTCCGCGATTATGTTGACGTCGCCGATGTCGTTTTTAATGGCGTTGAACAACTCCATGCCGGGACCCTTTTCCCAGGTGCCGTGCTCCGCCGTCTTGTCCCCGAACGGGATAGCGTAGTACGTATCGAATGCCCGGAAGTGATCTATCCGCAGCATGTCGAAATTTTCCTTGGCTCTGCCGACGCGTTTGAGCCACCAGCGATAGCCGGTGTTGTGCATCTCCTCCCAGTTGTACAGCGGGTTTCCCCACAGCTGACCAGTGGCGGAGAACAGATCCGGCGGAACTCCTGCAACGCGCTTCGGGTCGAGCTTCTCGTCAAGTTCGAACAGCTCCGGCTGCGCCCAGACATCGGCGCTGTCCGGGGAAACATATATCGGGATATCGCCGATTATCTGCACTCCGTTCTTGTTGCAGTAGCGATGGAATCTGTCCCACTGCCGCCAGAAGATGTACTGTATGAACTTCTGGAGTTTTATTTCGTCTTTCAGCTCTTCGGTGTATTTTTTGAGCGCTTCTGGGTCGCGGGTCTTTATGTTCTCGTCCCACTCAGTCCATGACTTTCCGCCAAATTTGTCCTTGAGCGCCATGAACAGCGCATAATCGTCCAGCCAGTCCTGCTCGCCCATCACAAAGGAGGTGTAGCCCACGTCGTCCGTAAATCCTGCGAACGCTTCCCGCAGGAGCGTCAGCTTGACGACGCGTATCTTGTCGTAATCCACGAACGTGGGGTCTGCACCGTAATCCGCTTCAGCCACGGACTTTCTGGCAAGGTAGCCGTTCTCCGCAAGCTCGTCAAGATCTATCAGCAGCGGGTCGCCGGCGAAAGAGGAATATGGCTGGTACGGGGAATCGCCGTAACCCGTGGGACCTATCGGAAGCACCTGCCAGTATTTCTGACCGGCGTTTCTGAGCCAGTCGGCAAATCGCTCCGCTTCTGCGCCAAATGTACCTATCCCGTAGGGCGACGGCAGACTGGTTATGTGCATGAGTATTCCACAGCTTCTCATGTTCAGCCTCCTTTTATCTGCTAAAATTCTAGGAACATTATATTACTTTTGCGGCTTATTGTCAAGTGCTCCGGCTGTCAGAAAACGGGCGGATAAACCGCCCGTTAGAGACCGTCGAAAAAGTCCCGTTGGGACTTTTCCGCCGAACATCCGCGCCGCGCGCACGGTTTGTCGGCAAAGCCGACAAACCGCACACTTGCGCGGATAGAAGTATTTTTTGACCCGGCAAAGCTGGGTCAAAAAATGGATTTCAAATGCCCGCTTCGCGGGCAAAAGATACTTTTTCGACAAGCTGAAACGGGCGGATAAACCGCCCGTTAAAAGTTATTCTATCTCTTCCATAACGCTCTTGTAAGCCGGGCGGATTATCTTGCCCATGCCGACCAGCTCCTCAATCCTGTGAGCGGACCAGCCGACAACTCTCGCGATGGCGAACAGGGGAGTGTACAGCTCGACCGGGATACCCAGCATATCGTAAACGAATCCGCTGTAGAAATCCACGTTGGGACTTACTCCCTTGTATATGCGGCGCTTCTCGGCGATGAGCTTCGGCGCGATGTCCTCGATGTTGGAATACAGCGCCATGTCGCGGGTCTTTCCCTTTGCCTCGGCGAGCTTCTGGACATAGGATTTCAGCACGCGCTCGCGCGGGTCTGATATGGAGTATACCGCATGTCCCATGCCGTAGATAAGTCCCTTGCGGTCAAAGGCTTCGCCGTCAAGCAGTCTGCGCAGGTAGACCTCGACCTCGTCCTTGTCGGTGGGGTCGGAGATATGCGTGCGGATATCCTGCATCATCTGCATTACCTTGAGGTTTGCACCGCCGTGGCGCGGACCTTTCAGCGACGACATAGCCGCGGCGATCGCAGAGTAAGTATCAGAGCCGGAGGAGGTGACAACTCTTGTGGTGAAAGTGGAGTTGTTTCCGCCGCCGTGCTCCATGTGAAGCATAAGGACGATATCAAGCACGCGGGCTTCCAGCTCGGTATATTTTGTGTCCGGGCGGAGCATTCTGAGAAAGTTCTCGGCGGTGGAAAGTCCAGGCGCCGGACGGTGGATGTACATGCTGCTGTCGTTTTCGTAGTGGTTGTACGCGTGGTATCCGTAAACCGCGAGCATCGGGAACACCGCAGTGAGCATCAGGCACTGGCGTATGCAGTTGTCGATGTCGTTTGAGGACAGGTTCTCATCATAGGAGGAGAGCGTGAGAATGCTCTTTGTCATGGAGTTCATGATATCGTGGGAGGGCGCTTTCATGATAACGTCCCGGGTAAAGTTGGACGGGATAACGCGGCACTCCGTGAGTATCTCGTTGAACTCCGCAAGCTGCTCGTCGGCAGGAAGTTCGCCGAATATCAGCAGATACGCAGTCTTTTCGAATCCGAATCCGCCGTTAAGTCCGGCGATGAGGGTGTTTATGTTGTATCCGCGGTACCACAGCTCACCATCGCATGGTTCGCCGTCCTTGAAGGAAACTATCTTTGAAATACGTGTAAGTCCTGTCAGGACACCCTTGCCGTTTATGTCACGAAGGCCTCTGTTGACGCCGTATTCCTTGAAAAGTGCGTCGGAGATGGTATCGTGCTCGGTGCAGAGCTTCTGTTTTTCTGCCGCGTATTCGTTGATTCTTTCAAATGCCATGAATATTTCCTCCTTTGCGTTGTATGTGTGGTCAGTTGGTTCGGGTGAGCTTTTTCAGCAGCGTGTAGAGCGTGCGCTTTTCCTCGTCGCTGAGCGGCTCCAGAAATCTGTGCGCCTGGCTGCTCATTTTCGCAGCCAGTTCGCTGGAATGCGCCATGCCCTCCGGGGTCAGTCCCACGATGGTCTCGCGCTTGTCCAGCTGGTTTTTCATTCGGGTTATGTAGCCGTCGCGCTCCAGCTTCGACAGCGACTCTGACATCGACTGCGGACTTACCGCAATATGCTCTGCAAGACGCTTCTGTGATATCGTGCCGCTTCTGCCTACGGTCAGCAATATCCGGTCGCGCTCCAGCAGGGTGCTTCCGCCGCCCAGAAACTCACTTTTCCCGGCGGATATCTGCCCGCGCAGCCGTGCGAACCAGTCGTGTATCAATCCTGTGAGCTGTTCGTCTATATCCTGCATATGTACCTCTACTATTTTTTTATAATAAAATCAAGTACCTTATTATTTTACCACAAAAAGGCTTATTTGTCAAGCGCCGATCCGGTAAGTGGAGAGTATAATTGAGATGAAATTTTTGTGAAAAAATGCTTGTGTCATTTAGTTGTCCCTATAAAGATAGTTGACTTTGATCGCTTAATGTGGTATAATCGACAATAGGCATTATGCTATATAACGAAAAGTTGAACGGACTGGAAATGATGGGAATGAAAGGCGAAAAAACTGAGCTTGAAAGACAGACGGAGCTGCAATCCACACTGGTGGAGTGTGTGCAGACGCTGTATATCAGCGATAATATCGACGAGGCGATAGAGCGTCTTCTCGGACTTATCGCTGAATACTATGACGCTGACCGGAGCTACATTTTTGAATTCTCAAAGGATCAGAAGCTTGTACACAACACCTATGAATGGTGCGCCGACGGCATCACTCCGGAAAAGGAAATGCTTGCCGATGTTGATGTCTTGGTCATTGAACGCTGGCTCGATATTTTTAACGAAAAGGGCGAGTTCTACATAAATTCACTCAGCGGCGAGGTCGCTGATGATTCCGCAGAGTACCATATACTTGCAGTACAGGGTATTCAGAGCCTCATGGCGGCTCCGCTGAACAACAAGAACAAGATGGTCGGATTCATGGGTGTTGATAATCCGCGCCGCAACACCGATATGCTTATTCTCATGCGGCTGGTGTCGGCTTTTGTCGTAAACGACCTCCAGAAGCGTGAAACGCTGGAGCAGAGGATACTCCGTGCGATAGGCAACACCTATGTTTCAATGAACATGGTGAATTTCACCAACGACACCCAGCAGGAGATAAAGCGCAATGATATCGTGGCACAGTACGTGAATAAGACTCACAACGCGACCGAGCAGATGGTGAAGGTAATGGAAGCGCTCTCCGACGGGGAGTATCTTCCGGAGATGCTGGAGTTCACCGACCTCAGGACGATAAACGAGCGTATGCGGGACGTCAATGTGCTCACGCACGATTTCCACGCTGCCGACGGACACTGGTGCAGATGCGGTTTTGTGGTTATGAAACGCAGTGGCCCCGGTGACATACTGGAAGCGATATTCGCGGTGCAGTACATCGACAAGGAAAAGGCGAAGGAGCTTGAATATCAGCAGGCACTGAAGCTGGCTCTTGAAAACCAGAACGAGATCTACGCAGAAATGCTGCATATGCAGGGCTGCGCCGTTATCGCCGCGCGTACCGAGGACGGCGGGGTGGTTGTGATGAACGGCGCCGCGCAGCAGCTTTTCGGCGCGCCGGAAAAAGGCGCTGAGCTGAGGGAAGTGCTTCGCCCAGCGACATCGGATAAATTCGGATTCGTCATGGAGAAGCTTGACGGGATACGCCGCAGCGGAAGCTGCGACTTTGAATTCCCGATGAATTCTGCTTCCGGGAACGAGTGCTACGTCAAGGCGAACGCCCGTACGGTAACTCTTGCGGGCGGTGACAATATTATGATAATCACGCTGATGGACATAACGGATAAAAAGAAGCTGGAAAACCGCCTGCTGATACTTTCCGAAACCGACGCGCTGACGCAGATAAGCAACCGCGGCAGTGGCGAGCGCCGTGCCGAGGAGCTTATAAACAGCGGCACCAAGGGTATGTTCTGTCTGCTTGATGTGGACAAGTTCAAGACCATCTATGACAGCTACGGCCAC